>DATAKF010000002.1:0-11916 GCA_036261775.1 Polyangiaceae bacterium
CGTGACGGTTGCGCCCGTGTCAATCAGCGCGCGGTAGTTGGTCAGCGCGTCACCCGCGAGCTTGTCCGCCGGTAGCGCCAGAAACGTCTTCACCCGCGCGCCCGCAATGGCCAAGCGCCGGGCAACCACGAAGCCGTCCCCACCGTTGTTGCCGCCCCCCGCCACCACCACCACCAAGGGCGACGATCCCAGGCGCTCACCGAGCAGCGTCACGATCCCCTCCGTCGCCCCCGCCCCCGCGTTCTCCATCAACTCCAAGCTGGGCACGCCCAAGACGTCACTCGCGTGACGGTCGAAGGCGCGCATCTGCTCAGCCGAAAGCACCGCAAGCATCCGCGCAATTTGGCAGGCTAGCGGGCGGCTGTCGACGCCTGCGGCGTTTGGACGCTTGCCGCGGCGGCTGTCGCGATTCTCTCCCCGTACCCTCGGCGCGCAGGTGAGCGTTTGTGTCGCACTCTTTGCGCCAGCCAGCGCCGGCAATGGGGGTCTTGGCCCTTCTTGGGCTGCGCTAGGCCGCGCCGTGGTAGCGGCGATGCCCGCGGCGTCGCCGAGTACTATGCTCGGCCTCGTGGATCCGCTTGCCGATTTCTCAGCGCCCGTGCGGCACTGGTTCTCGCGCAGCTTCGCGGCCCCTACGCGCGCCCAAAGCTTGGGCTGGCAGGCGATCCGCCAAGGCAAGTCGACGCTACTGCTCGCGCCCACCGGCTCCGGCAAGACGCTCGCCGCTTTCCTGGCAGCGCTAGACGGACTGATGACCGCGCCCGCCGGCGCACCGGGAGTGAAGGTGCTGTACGTTTCTCCCCTGAAAGCACTCGCGGTCGACGTCGATCGCAACCTGCGCGCGCCCATCGCAGGCATCCGCGCCGCCGCGACCGAGCTGGGCGTAGCCGTGCGGGAGCCCGACATTGCGATGCGCTCGGGCGATACGCCGCTGAAAGACCGAGCGCGGTTTCAACGCGCGGCTTCCGACCTGCTGATCACGACGCCCGAGTCGCTCTACCTCTTGCTCACGTCGCAGGCGGCGCGCCATTTCGCCACGCTGCGAACCGTCATCATCGACGAAATTCATGCGCTCTTGCCGACGAAGCGCGGCGCACACCTGTTCTTGTCCCTCGAGCGACTGGAAGCACTGCGCACTTTGACCCAGCCACTGCAGCGCATTGGGCTCTCCGCCACTCAGCGCCCGCTCGAAGAAGCAGCCCAGCTGCTCGGCGGTAGTACTTTCTCTGGTGATGGAGCGCTGCACCCACGCCCCGTCGAGATCGTCGACGCGCGCATGCCGCCACGACTTCACGTCGAGGTGCGAGCCGCCGCCCGCGCCAGCGAAGGCACCCCGCCACGCGCTCCATCAGAAACCCCTTCCCGCCTTCCCGCCTTCCTGCCAACCGCTCCGGCCGGCGCAGCGACGCCCAAATCGAGCTGGCCCGAGATCCACGCGCCCCTCCTGAAGTTGATTGAAGAACATCGCTCGACACTGGTGTTCGTCAACAGTCGGCGCCTGGCAGAGAGGCTGGCGCAGAGCCTGAACGAGCTAGCGGGTCGCGAGGTCGCGCTCGCGCACCACGGCTCGCTCGCCAAAGACCGCCGCGCCTTCATCGAAGACCAGCTGAAGCTCGGCAACTTGCCAGCGCTGGTCGCCACGTCGTCGCTCGAACTGGGCATCGACATGGGCGCCATCGATTTGGTCGTGCAGGTCGAGGCGCCGCCCAGCGTGGCTTCGGCCCTGCAGCGCATCGGCCGCGCGGGTCACAGCGTGGGCGCGACGTCGCACGGCATCATCTTTCCGAAGCATCGGGGCGAGCTGCCAGCCGCTGCGGCAGTGGCGCGCGGCATGCAGCAGGGCAACGTCGAAGCGACGCGCTATCCGCGCAATCCGCTCGACGTGCTGGCGCAGCAGGTCGTGGCCATGGTCGCGAACGAGCCGATGAGCGTCGACGCCATCTTCGACCTGTGTCGCCGCGCAGCGCCGTTCTCGGAGTTGCCGCGTAGCTCCTTCGACGGCGTGCTGGAGCTGCTGGCCGGGCGCTACCCCTCCGACGAGTTCTCGGAGCTGCGGCCACGCATCACTTGGGATCGCGAGAGCGGCGAAATCAGCGCGCGCGCGGGCTCCAAGCGCATCGCCATCGTGAGCGGCGGCACCATCCCCGATCAGGGCCTTTATGGCGTATTTCTGGCGAACTCCGAGACGCCCGTGCGCGTCGGTGAGCTGGACGAAGAAATGGTGTTCGAGTCGCGCCCCGGCGACGTCTTCTTGCTCGGCGCCAGCTCGTGGCGCATCGAAGAGGTAACGCACGATCGCGTGCTGGTAACACCCGCGCCGGGGCAGCCAGGCAAGATGCCGTTCTGGCGCGGGGCGGGTCCGGGGCGTCCCGTCGAGCTGGGGCGGCAAATTGGCGCGCTGACCCGCGAGCTGCTGGAGCTGCCACTTCCAGACGCAAGCCAGGCGCTCAAAGAGCAGCACGGCTTCGACAGCGGGGCCTGTCAGACGTTGCTCGAGTACTTTTACGAGCAGCGCGCCGCGACCGGAATCGTACCGAGCGATCGCGCCGTGATCGTGGAGCGCTTCAAAGACGAGGTGGGCGACTTTCGGGTCTGCATCTTGAGCCCGTTCGGGCGCCGGGTGCACGCGCCTTGGGCAATGGCGCTGGCCGAGACCTTTCGCAACCGCTCGGGCGCCGATCTGGATGCGGTTTGGTCCGATGACGGCATCGTGCTGCGCTTGCCCGACACCGAAGACCGGCTGAGCGCCGAAGAATTTGCGCCCGATCCGGACGAGGTCGAAGCGCTGGTGGTGCAAGGCTTGGCCAAGAGCGCGCTATTTGCCGCGCATTTTCGCCAAAACGCCGGGCGCGCCTTGCTCCTGCCCAAGCGCGATCCGCGAAAGCGGGCGCCGCTTTGGGCTCAGCGCAGGCGCGCAGCCGATCTGCTGAGGGTAGCCAGCCAGTATCCATCATTTCCGATCTTGCTCGAGACGTACCGCGAGTGCTTGCGCGACGTGTTCGACCTACCAGCGCTGGTCAGCATCTTGTCGGCGATTCGGCGCCGCGAGGTAACGCTGGTGCCCGTGGACGCGCAAACGCCGTCCCCTTTCGCCAACACGCTGCTCTTTTCGTACGTCGGCAACTTCATCTACGACGGAGACGCGCCGCTCGCCGAACGGCGTGCCCAGGCGTTGGTGCTGGACCAAGCCGAGCTGCGCGGCCTGCTGGGCGAAGCCGAGCTGCGCGAGCTGTTCGATCCCGAGGTCATCGAGGCCGTTGCGCGCGACCTGCAGCGTCTCCGCGAGCCGAGCCTGCGCCACGCCGACAACGTGCACGACGTCTTGCTTTCGCTGGGTGACTTGTCGCTCGAAGACTTGCAGCTGCGCGCGGTGGAGCCCGAGAAGCTCCCCGACATCTTGGCCGAATTGCAGGCCGCACGACGCATCGTTGCCGCGCCGATTGCTGGCGCATTGCGTTACTTTGCGGTCGAAGACGCCGGCAAGCTGCGCGACGCGCTGGGCATCAGGTTGCCGCCCGGGTTGCCCAGCACCTTCTTGGTGCCCACGACGGACGGCCTGCGCGAGCTCTTGTCTCGCTATGCGCGCACGCACGCACCCTTCGATACGGACGCTGCCGCGCGGCGCTTCGGCCTGGGCCGCGGCGTGATCGAGTCCGGGCTGCGCCAACTGGAAGACGCCGGGCGCGTCGTGCGCGGCGAATTCTTGCCGCAAGGCAAAGAGCGAGAGTGGTGCGACAAGAACGTGCTGCGGCTGATCAAGCAGCGCAGCTTGGCCAAGCTGCGGCGAGCCATCGAGCCCGCGGAGCCGGCGGCGTTCACGCGCTTGACCCTAGCTTGGCAGGGCGCGAGCGAGCCGTCGCGCGCACCCGATGCGCTCGAGCGCGCGGTCGAGCAACTGCAGGGCGCGCCGCTCGCGGCTTCGGTGCTGCTCCAAGAAGTACTGCCGGCGCGCGTGCATGGCTTTTCGCCGTCGGATTTGGACGGTTTGCTCGCCACCGGAGAGCTGACCTGGCTGGGCGTGGAGCCGTACGGAGCCAGCGACGGGAAGATCGCGCTCTATCGCACCGAACAGCTCGCGCTATTGGCGCCACCTCCCATCCCGGCGCCTGGAGACTTGCAGGCGCGCTTGCGCGCAGAGCTGGGCCAAGGTGGCGCCCTGTTCTTTGCCGACCTGGCGCGACGCGTGGGTGGCTTCCCGCGCGACCTGCTGGGCGCGTTGTGGGATTTGGTGTGGTCGGGTGAAGCCACGAACGACACCTTGGCACCGCTGCGCTCGTTGCAAGCCCAGGCGCAGGCCAAGCCGGGTCGCGGCCGCCCGGATCCGCGCGCGCGGCGCGCCGTGATGGCCGGTAGTGAGGGCCGCTGGTCGCTGGTGCGGCGCGAGGCGGAGCGCAGTGTGGCCGAGCAGCGCACGGCGCGCGCACGGCTCTTGCTCGAACGTCACGGCGTCGTGAGCCGCGAGATCGTCAACGCCGACGGCCTGGGCAGCTTTGCCGAGCTGTACCCGGTGCTAAAAGCGATGGAAGACGCCGGCAGAGTGCGCCGCGGCTACTTCATCGAAGGTTTGGGCGGCGCCCAGTTTGCGTTGGCTGGCGCCGACGAACGGCTGCGGGCGCCAGCCGAAGCCAAGCCGGCCGTCGTGCTGGCCGCGACGGATCCAGCCAATCCGTACGGCGCTGCCCTGCCCTGGCCCGGCGGCGAGCCGCGACCGCAGCGTGCCCCCGGAGCGTTGGTGGTGCTGCACCAGGGCCGCCTGATTGCGTACCTGGGCAAGAGCGACCGCGCGCTGTCGCTGTTCCTGAGCGAAGACGAGGCAGCGCGCGGCCAACAGCTCGAAGCAATGCTCAAGTCGCTGCGGCCACTCGTGGGTCCCGGCAAACGCCGCGTGCTGCTGATTCAGACCATCGATCGCGAAGAAGCGCAGCGTTCGCCCTACGCGCCGGCCTTCTTGGCCGCAGGTTTCGAGAGCGGAGCTTCCGGCTTGGGTTTGCGTCGCGGCAACTTGCCGCTGGACGACGAGCTCAGCGACGACGCCTGAGCAGCAAACCGAGCAGCAACAAGAACCCCACGCCCGCGCGCGGTGCGTGCGAAGGCCCCACGCGGCAGCCGCAGCCACTCGCGTCACTGGGGCCCGCAGCCGCCGCGGTGGGGCTAGCGCTCGAGCCAGCGACGCCAGCGCTGGGAGTCATGTCGAGGGGAGCCCCGGCGCTTCCACCGGCGCCGCTCGTTGCAGGGGCGCTACCGCCGCTCCCGCCAGTCGTTGCTCCGCCGCCACCAAGCGGCGTCGCGCCTCCCGTACCGCCGCCGCTAGCGCCGCCGGCCGCGCCACCCACCCCACCTGCACCACCAGCTCCACCGCCACCTGCGCCGCCGCTCTCGCAGGGCACGGTCAGGTCTTTGGCGCGGATATTCTTGAACTGCACGCTGCCGTTGGCGAGCCAACGCTCGGCGCCGCCGTGGACCTGAATCGCCAACGGACCCGTGGCGTCAATCTCGGCCCTCGTCATGGCGTCTGTAAAGTCGATGACCTGCAGCCCCGAGATCCACACCTGCATGTGCGGGGGGTTGCCTTCGACGCGCGCGCGGATCTCGTTGAAGTCGGTCGGCTTCCAAATGGTCGACCACTTGCTCAGATCGAAGAGCGGCACGAGATCCGGATCCTTGTTGGCCGTCATGCCCATGTTGCTCAAGAAATAGGGGCGATATTTCAGCTCTTGAGCGAAGCCCTCGCCGTAAATGGTGCCTACGCCAGAGTCCTGCAGGTGATCGAGGTTGACCTGGTAGCCGCGGTCGCCCGCGGTGGTGCGAAAGAAGAAGCCAGAGTCGCACCCCCAATCGATCTTCACTTGGAAGATGACCTCGACGTCTTTGTACGTCTTGTCGGTCATCAGGATGCCGCCTTGGTTGCCGGCGGTCTGACGCCCGACGAACGCGCCGCCCTCGACGGTCCAGCCGTTGCCGGGCCCGTGATGGTTGGTGCTGCTGCGCTTCCAACCGGTCATGTCGACGCCGTTGTCGAGCCTCTCGAAACACTTTTCCTGCGCGGCGGCGACGCTCAGTTGGAAAAATGACGCACCCCAGAGCGCAAGCAACGCAGGACCCGCACGGAACATGCGGCCATCATGCGCTCAGCTAGCGGGCGACTTCAACCTCGACGCGCTGCCCGAGCTTCAGCGGCACCGGCTCGCTCAGCTCGATTTTGACGAGCAGGACGCGCGTGTCGACGGGGCGTGACGGATCGAGCGCCTTCAACGCGCGGGGTACCACGCGGTCCGGAATTTCAGCCACTTTTCCGCGCCAGCGCTGCTCGTAGCCTTCAGCCCGAATCGTCACGTCGGCTCCGATGCGGACGCGCGCGACGTCGAATTCGCCGACTTCGGCTTCGACGCGGCGGTGGCTCAGGTCGGTCACGGTGACGAGCGGCGCGCCCGCGGCGACCATCTCGCCCGCGTCGGCGAAGCGCTGCGTGACGGTGCCGTCGATCGGCGCCACGATCTTGGACTTGGCGATGTTGGCGGAGATGCGGGCTGCGCCGGCGAGCAGCGACGTTCGACGGCTTTCGGCAGCGGTCGAGTCGTGCACGCTACGGTCGTGCGTTGCTGCGGCGACGACGTTGCTGTTCCACAGCTGCTGGCTGCGGCGACGCTCGCGCGACGTGAAGTCGACGTCGGCGCCCGCTTCTTTCACGCGCGCCCAAGCTTCGTTCAGTGCCGCTTGCTGCTCCTTCACGTCGACCTCGGCCAGCACGTCGCCGGCCTTGACGGTGTCGAGCTCTTTGACCCACAGCCGCACCAGCTTGCCGTTCAGCTCGGCACCGACCGTGATCTCGGCACCGGGCGGTACGGCGACGCGCCCCTCGGCCAGCACGTTTTGCGGTAATTCAGGGGCTGACTTGGCCTGCGCCGCGGAGATGACCTGGCCGGTTCTGACCTGCTTCCACTCGTAAGCGGCGACGCCCACCAAGAGCGTACCCAAAACCAGCGTGCTGACGTGAGACTTGAGACGTTGTTTGAACGACATGTTGCTTCCCCGTTAGGCCGCGATGCGACCCGCTTCGATGTGCACGACCCGGTCGGCGACGCGGCGCACCTTGGGGTCGTGCGTGACGATCAAGAGCGAGCGCCCTTCACTCCGGGCCAGCTCGCTGAAAAGGTCCAAGATTTGCGCAGCGACGCTGGCGTCCAGGTTGGCGGTGGGCTCATCGGCCAGCACGACGGATGGAGACGCAGCGAGCGCTCGCGCGATGGCGACGCGCTGCTTCTGTCCGCCCGACAGGTCACGCGGCAAGAACTTGGCACGGTCGCCCAAGCCTACCCTCGCGATCAGCTCGCGCGCTTGACGAGTCGCGTCGTCGCCCGTGACACCCTTGAGGTTGAGCGCGTACTCGACATTTTCGAGCGCGCTCAGGGCCGGAAACAGGTTGAACTGCTGAAAGACGAAGCCGATGTGCTGGCGCCGCACCGCCTGCAATTTGGCCGGTTTGGTCGCATCGACCAGCTTGCCTGCGACCTCGACTTTGCCGCTGGTCGCGCTGAGCAAGCAACCCAGAATCGACAGCAGCGTGGTCTTGCCGGAACCCGAAGGTCCTTCAAGCGCCAGCACTTCGCCGGGCGCCACGCGCAGCGACGCGCCCTTCAGCACCTCCACGGTTTCTCGCCCTTCGCGGAAAGTCTTGGTCACGTCTTCAGCCGCTAGGTTGAACATCGACAGCATTCCCTCAGGTTCGAAATACCAGCGCCGGGTCGATGCTCGCCACTTTGCGGAACGACACCAGCGCCGACACCGTGCACAAGAGCAAGGTGCCGACGAGCACCACCGCCGTTACCTCGGGCGCGATGATCAGCTTGAGCCCCGCCGAGGCGATCACCGGCTTGAGGAGCTGGGCCGGTACGTAGCCGAGCACGAAGCCCAGTACTGCCGCCACGCTCGCCTGCTTGCCGAGCATCCGATAGATGTCGAGGTTCGAGCCACCGATGGCCTTCACGGTGCCGAACTCCTTCAGGTGCTCCATCGTGGACGTGTACAGGGTCTGCGCGACCACCACCACGCCGACCAAGCAGCCCAAAAACACCGTCAAAAAGGCGTTAAAGCCGATGCCGGTGTTCTCGACCCAGTAACCCCGCGATCGCTCGGCCCAGGCGGCGCTGGTGAAGACGTCGTTGTACGGCAAACGGCGCGCGAGCTCGGCCCGCACCGTCTCGGCGTTCGCGCCGGGTGCCAGCTTGACCACGATGTACGAGGTCTTGCCGCCGAGCAGCTCGGGCTGCAGCTCCTGCGCGCGCCGAAAATCCATGAAGGCGAGCGGCGTGGTCGTGAAGCTCTTGGCCTCGCGCGAGGTGCCGATGATTTTCAGCCGCTGCCCGTTGACTTCTCGGTAGTCACCCACCGCAAAGGCGCCAAAGCGCTTGGACGCCGATTCGTCGAACATCACGAACGAGCCGCGCTTCAAGTCGTCGACGTTGCCAGCCGTGATCTGCCAAGGAATACCCCAGCGCCGAAAGTCTTCCATGGCGTAGACGATGGTCGTCTCTTCGGCGCCGGTCGGCAGCGAGACTTGCATGAACGACAAGATCAGGTTGTCGGCGCGCGCCACGCCCGGCACCGCCCGCGCGCGATACAGGTTCGACTCCGGAAACTGGTGGACGAAATCGAGGTTGGGCGAGTTCTTGGAGGTGATCCACAGGTCGGCGTCGAGCTTGCGGATGGTGATGGTCGAGTTGTCGAGCAGCCCGACGAACAAGCCCACCTGTACCAGCACCAACGTGACCGCGAACGCCACGCCCGACACCGTGATCAGGAACCTGACCTTGTCGTAGAGCAGCGTCTTCAACCCCAAGTCGACCATCTCTTAGCCCTTTTTTGGCGCCGGTTTGGCCCGGGGCTTTTTGGCCTTGGGCTTGTCGTCGAGGAAATCTGCGTCCGCCAGCACGCGCTCCAGCTGCTGCTCGGCGCTGACCGGATCGCGAAGCATGGCGCGCACCAGCGTGCGCAGCGCCTCGGCAAAACGCTCGCGCCGCGGCTTGAAGTCGAGCCAAGCCTCTTGCTTGTGGATCAAGAGCTCGAGCGACGCCGCGCCGTGCATCATGGCCCAGATGGTTTGGGCGATCAGATCCGGATCTTTCAGCTCGGGCCGCACGTGGCCACCGGCGAGGAGCGCGTCGACCAGCTGGCGCAAAAACGCGTAGGCGTTCACGCGGGGGTCTTCGCGCTCGCCTTCTTCGGGCGGCGCCTCCGGCAAGGGCGTCATGAACATGAGCCGGTAGTGCTGCGGGAACTGCTCGGCGAAGCCCAGGTAGACGAGACCGGCCTTGCACATGCTCTCGATGGCGCTCTGGCTGCCGACCACCGCGCTCAAGAAGCGCTGCGCAAAGTCTCGAAAGTCGTTCCGACACAGCTCGCGAACGAGCGATTCCTTGTCGGCAAAGTGGTTGTAGAGCGCGGTCGCCGAATACTCGATACGCTTGCCGATCTCGCGCATGGTCACGGCGTCGTAGCCGCGCTCGGCGAACAGCTCGCGCGCCGCGTCGAGGATTTGCTCACGCATGGCCAGGCGCTCGCGTTCGCGCCTTTCGTTGGTTCCCATGCCCTTGAGTAAACGCTGTTCCAACACTTAACAGCGTTAACCTAGAGAACAGTGTTAATTCGTCAACCCTGACAGGCTGTAAACCATTGTAACCATTCACTTATTTTTGTTGTTTTGCTAGGCATTGTGGGCCAGCAGGGCTGAGGTTACGAGACCCGCCCCGCCCTTGGAGCCGTCGAACCCCGCCCCCCCAGCCGCCAGCGCCTCCAGCGAGGCGACGGCTCTCTTGGCCCTGTCGTCCCGGGCGCCCAAGCTCGAGCTGTCGACGCTGGACCTGTGCTTCTTGGCGACGCTGTACCTGCGGGGTCAGGGCTCAGGGCAGGCCTCCTTCAGTGAGGAGCAGCTGTTCGAGCATTTCGAGCAGGCGGCGCAGGTGGTGGAGCGGGATCCGAGCGCCGTGCGCAAGCGCGCCACCCATGCCATCGCCCGGCTGCGTGCCCAGCGGCTGCTGTCGCGGGTGGACGGGGCGGGGCTGCTGCGGGCCGGTGAGTACGCGCTGTCGCGTCTGGGCGCGTCCATCGTCAGCTTCTTCCTCGAAGAGGAGGTCTTGACCGCCGAGACCCTGACGCTGCTGACGCGCACGCTGGAGAGCAGCCTGCGTGACGTCTTGGTGCGGGCCCGCGCCGCGAGCGATGCCGTCCAGCTGGACGAGGCCGTCGTGGGACCCTTGAAGGTCACGGTGCACGAGCTGATGGAGGGCATCGAGCGCCGTCAGCGTGGTCTGGACCTGCAGCAGGAGCAGTTTCAGAAGGAGATCTCGGCGTTGCTCAGCGCCGACTGGTTTGGTGCCGTGGAAAGCTGTCAGACGCTGCTCGAGAGCACCGCCAGCACCCTACGCGATCTGAACCACGTGCTGCTCTCGGAGTCGCACCGGCTGCAGGCGCAGCTGGAAGACCTGCAGGAGCTTGCCCTGAGCAGCGGCGCTAGCGCGTCGGAAGAAGCCATTCGGCGCGCGGCCGACCAGATCGATCGCATTGCCGCTTGGAGCAGCGGACGGCAAAAGTCTTGGTCCGACTACTACCAGTACGTGCATCGCTTCCTACGCGACGTGGTGCGGCTCGATCCGAGCCGGGCGTTGACGGCGCGGCTGCGCGATCAGCTGAGCGGCAAGTCGGGTAAGCGCTTCACGCTCGCGGTGGCGAGCACGCCGGCGCCGCTGCTCTTGCGCGACGTGGCGCCCAGCCCCGAGCGACCGCCGGTCAAGCGCCCCAAGGCCGAGCGCGACACGGCGCCGGACGAGCAAGCCGCGGTGGATCCGTTCGCGGCGCTGGAAGATAGCGTGCGCGCCAAGCTGGACGCCGGCGCCGCCAGCTTGCGCGACGTCACCGCAGAAGTGACCGCCGAGCTGCCCGAGAACGAGCGCTTTCGCGCCGCCGGGCGCGTGGCGCAGGTGGTGGCACGCCTGGCCCGCACTCGCTCGGAGCGCGAACGGCCTTGGCTGCCGGTGGACGAAGCCTTCGCGATCGAGGAGTGGACCCTGCCTCGCAAGGGGGGCAAAGCGGGCTAGCTGCCCGACGCCACGAAAGCATGAGCATGGGTACAGAGCAGACCTTCGAAGACCTGGCGCAAGTCGTGGAGCACGAGCTGTTCCCGGACGTGGATTTGGCGTTGCGGCGCGGCCGCCACATCGATCGCGAAGACGCCGCCTGGTACGGCTTTTTGACGGACGCGCAGGCCAAGCTGGAAGTGTTCTACCGGCGCTATGGCGCCGAGCTGGTGCAGCGCACGGACGGCTTCTTCTTTCTGCTGCCGAGCGGCGACAAGCTCGGACGGCGGCATCTGTCGCCGAGCGAGATGTTGGTCGGACAAGGCCTCACGCTGCTGTACCTGGAGCCCGCCACGGTCGAGCAAGGCGGCATCACGTCGCGCGATCAGCTGCTCTCGCAGCTGTCGGCCACCATGGGTACCGAGCAGCTGATGCTGGCGTTCAACGCCAAGAAGAAGCGCCTCGACGAGCGTGTGGCACAAGAAATGGTGCGCTCGGCAGTGAGCCAAGCCGTGCGGCGCCTGGCGGGCCTCGGCTTCGTGGACCTGCTCCCGGACGATCGCATTCGCCTGCGTTCCAGCCTGATGCGTTTCGCCGAGCCCGTTCGCGGCAGCGGCGCCGATCTCGACGCGCTGACGCGCCTCGTGGCCTCGGGCGAGGTCGCGCTCACCGAAGGCGACGACGAGGCCTCGGACAGCGACGACATCGCTTCGCCCGAAGCCGACGCCGACTCTTCTCCCGCCGCTCAAGCGGCCGCGATCCCCGAATGGAACGAAGGCAGCGAGTGGGGCGCCTCCTTCGCCAAGCCCGCCGAAGAGATTCCCCCAGCCCTCCGCACCCTCCCAAA
>DATAKF010000007.1:0-21181 GCA_036261775.1 Polyangiaceae bacterium
CGCATGCGAAGTGAAGTCTTGGGCGCGCGATTGCGGGTCGCTCCAAATTCGCGATGACTTCGCATGCGAAGTGAAGGTTTGGGCCGACGATTGCGGGTCGCTCCAAATTCGCGATGACTTCGCATGCGAAGTGATTCCGGAGCGGCGGAAGGGCTACTCGGTGCGCAGCGGCCCCGTGGCGTTCGCGTTCCCCCTTGCCCTTCACGCCTTCGCATTGCCCGCACCCGCATTCAGTGTCCCCCATTTTCCGTCATGCGTTCGCGTTGCCCGTTCCGCGTCCGCGTCCGCGTTCCCGTCCGCGTTCCCGTTCCCGTTCCCGCCCGCGCCTGCGCCTGCGCGCGAGACGACACTTTTTCGGTACCGACCAGAAACGTCCCCCGATGGAAGGATAGTTGCATGAGTGAAGGTATGCGCCCCTCTTTGGATCTCTCGGCGAACCTGGAAACCTTCTTTCACGATGTGGTGGATGACGCGATGCGGAAGAAGCACGTCGCCGCGACGGAAGCTGCCGAGTACTACCTGGTGTCTTTGCTCGCCGACTACGCCAAGCCCGATGCGCGTTGCAACGAGGCGCTCGAGCGGCCGTTGACGCTTTTGCTCGACGAGGCGTTGCACGCGCCGGGACAGGAGCGCTTCGAGCGGCTGCGGGTGTTGGGCGACGGCGTGCTGTACGTGAGCGGCTTTTTTGCGCCGCATTTGGAGACGCGCGGCGTGGAGGTGCGTTACGTCACTTCGCTGGGCGCGCGCGCTTACGACAGCGCGGGCAAGATGCTGCGCGGCGCTGCGGGTGACGGAGCTCCGGACTTGTTCTTCGAGCTGGCCGAGAACTTCGAGCGCTTTGCGGATCTGTTGAGCGCGGTCGCCGAGAAGCTGCAGCTTGCGGCCGCGCCTTCGAGCGTGGGTGTGCTGAAGCTGTACGAGCGCTGGCTCAAGACCGGCAACGACGCGCTGAGCGCGGAGCTTTTGGAGCGTGGCATGTTGCCCGTGCGGGGCGCGGGAGGCGTGCACTGACCGACCGCTTGGTAACCTTGCATCGGCTGCAACGGCGGCTGGAGCGCTTCTATCACCTCGAAGAGACGCCGGACGTCCGCGGCTTCGTTCGAGAGAGCGCGAGCCAGGCCGAGCGAGAGGCGTTGTTGCTACGCGAGAGCGAGGGGGAGCTGGAGATGGCGTTGGTGGTGCCTGCGGCCGCCGCCAACGACCACGACACTTGGCTGCAGCTGGCAGAAGGCGTGAGTCACTTCGTGTACGTGGCGAATCGAGCGCGGCAAGAGTTGCCGTCGACGCAGCTGGAGCTGGAGCTGCAAGCCGAGGTGGACAAGTTCGTGCTGCTGGTGCTCGAGCAGCTGCCGTTCGATCGCGGCGACGCCTTTGCCGTGCACTCGCGTCTCTACGAGCGCGTGAGGTTTCTGCACGCCCCTGGGACGGAGCTGGGCGATCGCTACCGCACCGCGAACGATCTTGCGGCGCGCTTCGTGCGGCGGCTGATGGGCTGCGGCCCGGTGGTCACGCACGCCGCGTTGCGACGGTTTTATCGCGCCGGGCAGGCCGAGAAGATCCGTTTGGTGGCCGCTTAGGGTGCGCGCAGGAACGCGGCGCCGGCGTCGGTCACGAACTGTGGAAGCCTGTCGCCGCCGATCAACGTGACGCGTGTGCCGCTGGCGGTGGCCTCCAGACGTGAGTTGGTTTGCACCAGCGCAGCGAGCTCGCCAGTGTAGCCGATGTCGGCGAGCTGGAGCATCCACAGCCACACGGTTTCTCCGGCCGGGCCCGCGTAGATGTAGAGCTGGTCGCCGCGCCATGCCTGCCCGAGGCCTCGCGCGGTGCTCACCTCGGCGCCGAGGCCGTGAGCGCTGAGAGAGAACACGAAAGCACCGAGCGTGTCGCTATCGACGAGTCGGTAGTCGGCGTCAGGCGTCGGGGCTTCGCCGAACTCTGCGGGTGCGGCGAAGGCGATGCCTGCGTCTTCGCTCAATACTTGGAGCGTGGTCAACGGCGGTGCGTCGAACTGCGCTTGGTGATCGGGCCAGTTGCGGAAGGCGTTTGCTGCCCCGTACGCGTACGGAAACGTCGTGATGCTAGCCAGGAAGCGCGAGGGGGCGTCGAAGGCCGGGGCGATGACGTCGTCGCGGAAGTTGCCGAGGGTGCGGTCCCAATCGATGCGCGCCACGTCACGGCCGGTCATGGCGAGGTACGCACGAAACTGCGCGTAGGTGGCCTGACCCTCGGGGACGGTGCGCAGCGCGAGTGAGGCGTCGGTACTGCGGGCGTGCCTCTCACGCCACGCTTCGAGATTGAACTCTGCGTCTTGGATGGCGTGCACGAACTCGTGGAGCAAGAGCGCGTTGGCGTTTGCGTCGCTGCGGGTTTTGCCGCGATCGACCAGCGCGATCCCGCGCTCGGCGTCTTGGTAGACGCCGTCGATGCTGGCTACGATTTGCGCGGTCGAGCCGCCTTCGTCGGTCAGATCGCCCGGTTGCAGCAGCTGAAGATCGACGAGGGCGCGCTCGCTGTGCAGCACGTCGGCTGCCTCGTCTGCGGTTTCGTCACCTGCCTCTGCGTCTTCTGCGTTCAGCTCTTCGATCAGGCGCGCTTCGGTGACCACGCGCACCGGCACGTTGGGCGTTTGGTCAACGCCGTAGATGCAGCCCGCGAACGCCAGTAGTCGAGCTTGGCAGGCGGGAGTGTGTGTGTCGCACGGTCTGGTGTCGATGTCAGGGCACTCGGGTAGCGCGCGCGCCTCGTCGCCCGCGGGGCGCGGGTGATCGTCCCCCGAGCAGGCGATCAACGTTGCACTGAGCCCCAACAATGCCCAAACCCGAAGCGTAGCCACGCCGCAGCATAGCGTCTTCGCCCCGCCCGCGCTGGGTCTCGATGCGGGACAGCGCGCGAAAATGTCGAGTTGTCTCGGTGCTTTGCGGAGTCGCTAAATTGCGCGCTCGTCAAGCCGTTTGTAGGGGTGTGACGAACTCGAAACTGGAGCCGTTGGATTTGTCGTTCGGGTCGGAGTTGCCGACTCAGCCGGACTTGAGGGGCGCCGCCTTGTCAGCCCACTTGAACGCCAAGTCGCTGGCCGCACGACACGCCGCGGCTCTGCGCAAAGAAGCCACCGCTGCGCGCGTTGAAGAAGAGCCGCTGTGGTGTGACAGTGAAGCGCCCACGGGCGTCGAGGTGGAGCGGCCCGTTTTTCCGGGGCCCCCGCGCTCGCCGCGTGTGTGATTTCGCCGCGTTTTCTAGCGCCCGGCGGTCAGGCGCGTCGCGCTTGATATAAGCTCCGCCTCCCCAAAAAGGAGCCGGACATGTTGGTTCGATCGTCTGTCGTGGTGCTGTGCTGGTTGGCTGCTGGTTGTGCGAAGCCTGCTCCCACCCCTGTTGCTCAACCGGGCGATGCGCCCGCCGTCGCGCCGGTGACGGTCGACACGAGCCCGGCGCCCAGCGCCGCTCCGTCCGCCTCGGCCGCGCCCGCTTTGCAAGAGGCCACGAAGCCGCCGCCCGCGCCCGTGCCTGCGCCGGCCGTGACGTTCAAGGGCGCGTTCGCGACGCCCGAGAGCGTGTTTTACGACGCCGCGAGCGATCGCTACCTGGTGTCGAACATCAACGGCAAGCCCGATGGCGTGGACGGCAACGGTTACATCTCCGAGCTGTCGCCCGACGGCGCGATCAAGACGCCGAAGCTGATTGCCGGCGGCGTGAACGGCGTGAAGCTCGACGCTCCGAAGGGGCTCATCATCGTCGGCAAAGAGCTGTGGGTCACCGACATCTCCGTCGTGCGTAAGTTCGATCTGAAGACGTTCGCGCCCAAGGGTGACATTGCGCTGCCCGAAGCGACATTCGCCAACGACATTGCGCTGGCGGCCGACGGCAAAGTCTACGTCTCGGATTCGTCGGTCAAAGTCGGTGAAAAGGGCTTCGAGCCGAACGGCGGCGACCAGGTCTTGGTCATCGACAAGTCTGGTAAAGCCAAGGTGCTCGCGAAGTCGAAGGACTTGGCCGGGCCGAACGGCTTGGCATTTGGTCCCAAGGGCTTGCTCGTCAACACCTTGAACGCGAACGAAGTGTTCGGCATCGGCGCCAAGGGCGAGAAGCTCGACGTGATCAAGCTGCCGAACGGCGGCCTCGACGGCATGCTCGTCGTCGGTGATTCGCTGATCGTTTCCAGCTGGGGCGCCAGCACCGTGTATCGCGGCAAGCTCGGCGGCACGGCTTTCGAGCCCATCATCCAAAACGTGAAGGGCCCGGCCGACATCGGTTGGGACAGCAAGCGCAGTCGCGTGCTCGTTCCGCGCTTCATGGAT
This sequence comes from Polyangiaceae bacterium, assembly GCA_036261775.1. GTDB lineage: Bacteria > Myxococcota_A > Polyangia > Polyangiales > Polyangiaceae > PMG-095. The sequence goes on from DATAKF010000007.1 coordinate 4,296, forward strand.
GATTTGGTCGAAGCGTTCGACGTGAAGTGACATCGCGGGAGGCTGGAAGCGGCGCCCGCTGAGCGCCGCGACGCCTCGAACGACCCGCCCGAGGCCGTGCAGTCTTTCGCCTCTCCCGCCCCGTCGCGGCCAGACTGGCCACCTCCCCCCACGTAGCCGAGTCGAGGGCCACGCGTCTTGAAGAAATCGGAAAATTTCTTCAAGAAACGCCGTGTTTCGGCACTACGAGGAGTCCGGTGCTCATCAGATTCCGCTCCGCGCTGAACGACGGCACCGAGGGCGAGCGGATGCGTTGACCAAGCTGCGAGGGCGGCGCGCCCATGAGCTCGCGGAATTCACGGCTCATGTGGGCGTGGTCGGAGAAGGCGCTGTTGGCGGCGGCGGCGCTGAGCGGCACGCCAGCGTCGGCCAGTAGCCCCAGCGCGTGGCGGATGCGGACGATGCGCGCCAGGTGCTTGGGCGAAAGGCCCGCCTCCGCCATGGTCAAGCTGCGCAGCGTTCGGCTCGTGCAGCCGCAGGCGTGCGCGAGTTGCTCGGTCGAGATTTCGCCGTGCGCCGCTTGAATCAAGTGGAATGCGTGGCTGACGGTGCGGCTCGGGGGCTCGACTCGCTGCACGAGGCCCTGCAGGTAGTGTTCGAGCAGCGCGAGGCGCTTTGCGGGCGTGCCAGCCAGCACCAGGCGTTCGAGCAGCGCGCGGGCTTCGGCACCCAAGAGGTCTTCGAGCCCAAACAGCGGTGCGTCGAGCAGCATGCTGGCGCCTTGTGGCAAGAGCAGTCGCAGGCCCGCTGGACGCAAGGAAGCGCCCACGGCTTCACGAATGCTGCCCGGAATCGGGATCATCTGCAGGTGCGCCGGCTGTAGGAAGAGGCATGCGCTCCAGCCGTCGTCGAGCCGAATGCCGCCGGGGAACGCGTTGCCTTCTTCGATCGCGAACACCAGCTGCGCCTCGACCTCGGGCATGCGCATGGCGTCGATCTGGCTCACGAACTCGCGCGGCACGTAGCTCGCGTAGAGGTAGTCGACGAAATAGCTGAGCGGCGCGGTGGTCGGGAAGAACCGAAAAGACGGCGGCGGCGCGAGCTGAGTGTCGAGCGGCGCGTTCACGCCTCAGATCTTACAGCGTGTCGTCGCTTCTGCGGGCGTCAACGTCGCGTCGGGCGCGAGACCGCGCGTCAGGTCGTCCGCGGGGGCTTCGGCCGAAGTGAGCAGCCGCTCGAGCGGCTTGATGAAACGGCGCTCGTCCTCGTTTTGGGCGTTGCGGCGGCCGCGGCGAGACAAGCCCGAGGATGCAATCTCATAGAGAGACTGCGCCAGCTGAGCGCCCGTTTTTTCGCCGACCTGGGCCGTGAGCCCTTGGCGGATCAGCGCAGGCCGCGCGGCTTCGACCGTCGCGTAGTCGAGCGGCGCCAACAGGTCGATGGCTTGGTCCATGGCGCGCGCGTCGTACAGGATGCCGGTAAACAGCGCCGGCACGGCCGTGGCCAGGTGCGCGGGCAGCGAGTCACAGCCGCGCACTTCCAGCGTGTTCTTGAGGCGCGCCTCGGGGAAGAGCGTTTGCAGGTGCATCTTCCAGTCGCTGAGCAACGCCTTGTGGCCCTGGAAGCCGTCCTTGATGAAAGCGCGGAAGGTTTGGCCCGTATTGGCCACCACTTGGCCGTCCCGCTTGAACAAGAACATGCCGGCGTCGAGAGCCCACTCCACGTAGTCGCGGTAGGTCTTTTTGCCCGGCTTCCACAGGCTCGGGATGAGGCCGGAGCGCGATGGATCCATGTTGAGCCACACCTCACCGCGCACGCTCTTGGTGCCGGCGAGCTTGCCCTCCTTGAAGGGCGAGTTGGCGAGCATGGCGTGAATGATGGGCGACAGCTTCAGCGACAGCTGCAGCTTCTTCATGGCGTCGGCTTCGTTCGCGAAGTCGAAGTTGGCCTGCACGGTGGCGGTGCGGCGCATCATGTCGTGCGCGGCGTGCCCCTTCGTCGGCAGGTACTCGCGCATGACGGCGTAGCGCTGCTTCGGCACCCAGCTCAGCGCCTCTTGGCTGGCGAGCGGATGGAAGCCGACGCCGAGCCAAGTCAGCCCGAGCTTTTTGGAGATGGGCGAGAGCTCTCGGAGGTGGTTGTAAAACTCTGCTTCGACTTGGTGCAGGTCGGGCAGGGCAGCGCCCGACAGCTCGAGCTGTGAGCCCGGCTCGAGCGTGATGCTGGCACCGCCGCGACGCAGCGAGATGACGGGGCCGTCGGCGGTTTCGCGCTCGGGCTCCCAGCCGTACTCCGAGAGCGCGTCGAAGATACCGACGATGCCTTCCGCTCCCTCGTATTGCAGGGGCGCCCCGTCAGCCTTGATGGCGAACTTTTCGGCTTCGGCACCGATGCGGAACTTGTCGGCGGGCTTTTCAGCCGCGCGAAAGACCGCGTCGAGCTCGTCCAAGCTGGAGATTGGGCGGTCGTTCGGCGAAGTGTCAGGGGTCGCGGCCATTGGCACCGGGGTAATAGAGCCGAACGCGCCCGGTTACCAGTTGCCGGGGTCGCGATCGAGCTCGGTGTCCGACCGGCGGGCGGGCACGGAGGGGTGAAGTGACCCAAGAGCTAGCGCAAGTGCGCGAGTATGGGCCTCTGTGGTGCCGGCGCCCCCGCCGATGACGCGAGCCCCGCCCAGGCTCAAATCGAGGGCGCGCTCGACCCAATGCTCGGGATCGGACAGCGGATCGTCGAAACCGCGGACGGCGCTTTCGCTCGCCGCCAGGAGCACGCCCGGGAACACATGGTGCGCCTCGAGCGCATTTCGGAAGCGCTCCAGCTGCCGCAAGCCGACTTCGATGTGCGGGACCTCGAACAGCAGTGTGCTCGCGCCAGCCTCGGCCAGCGCTTCGACCAGCTCGTGCGGACTGCCTTCGATGACGCTGTCACCGGCGGGCCCGCACTCCACCACCGCCCAAGTAGGTAGCTCGGTGCGTGACGCTGCCACGACCGCCGCCATGAGCCCCAGGCGCGAGCCTTGGCCACGCGCGAGCAAGAGCTCACAACCGGCGGCGCCGAGCCGAGCTGCGTGCTCGGTCAGCTCTTCGTGGAGGCGATCCGCAGCCATCGGGCTGACCATGTCGGAGCCCAGCACGCCCGTGACCGCGACGGGCCTGCCGCTGTCTTGAGCCGCCTCGAGCGCGAGCTCGACCGCGCGACTCGTGAGCTGGGCGGCACGGTGCTCCATGCCCACCTCGGACAAGGCGCGCGGCGTGGTGTCTGCGGTGAGGGCGGACAGCACGTCGACCCGGCTGTCGATTTCGGCGCGGTAGTGCGCTTGGACTTCGCTCTGCCGCTCGCGCAGCAGCTGGCCCAGCGCGCCGGGTGAGTTGAGCAGCACGCCTCGGGCTCGGAAGGATGCGCCGGTATCAGAGTCCAACACCAACGGGCGCCCTTCCAAGAGGCGTTTACGAATCAGCTCAAAGCTCATTCAGCGGACAACAACATTAGGGGCGCTGCGCGGTTTGCGCAACGTTCGTGCTCTTTGGCGCGGCCGGGGCCTCGCTTTGCGCGGCCAGCAGGGCGCCAAGGCCACGCTTCACGTCAGCTTGCGTGAGCGGGTCTTGGGCGGCGCGTTCGACCACCGTTTTGCCGGGCGCGCCGCCAATGCGCAAGAGCGCCCCACCGATGGCGACCACCGCGTTGACCAGCGACGGTTCGTCGGCGGTCGCGCGGTACAGCGCGAAGAAGGTGCGCAGATCTTCGTACTCTTTCGGCGTGGCTAGCTTGCCCAGCGCCACGGCAGCGCGCTCCACGTCGGCCATTTCGTTGGCCGGATCGTTCAGGTGGTGCGCGAGCAGCGGCGTCGCGCTGACCTCGTTCATGGCTGCCAGCGCGTCGGCGAGCGGTCCGAGCGGCGGCGGCAACAGCACGTCCGAAACGTAGTCGTAGTGACGCTCGAGCGCGGCCAGCATGTACTCCTTACCGGAGCGGCGCGTGGCGATCAGCTTGCGCGCAGCCGAGCGGAGGTCGGGCGGGATCTTGGTGCTGCTGGTCAGGTCGATCAAGATCTTGGTCACCAGCGGGTCGTCTTGCTTCGTCAGCTCGTCGACGAGCAGCTTTTGCGCCACCGCCATGTCGGGCGTCAGCTCGGCCAGGGCTTGGCCGAGCTGCTCGGCCAAAGCGGCTGGCGCGCGCGTTTCCTCGAAGCTTGCGCTGCTGGCGTCGACCGCGCAGGCCGTGAGGCGCGCGCCGAGATCGGCGCTGCCGGCGTCGCCGCCCTTTTCGGAGACGAGTGACACTTTGCCCGTCGAGTCGCACACCGCGAAGCCGTGCTGTGCGGAGCTCATACCCAGCGCGTCGCCGCTCAGCGACTTGACGAAGCGCAGGCTGCCGTCTTGATCCGACAAGCCGAGCACGACGCGAAAGTAGCTGGCCAAGTAAGCGTGATTCGTGAAATGCGCGTGGTCGTCGCCGCCAGCGGGCTGCGCGCTGAGGCGGATTTTCAGGCGGGCCGAGCTGCCGACGGGCCACAGCTGGTTGCCGCTGCCGAGCCACACCGGCTTTCCGGGTAGCTGGCGCGCTGGCAGCGCTACGTGCGTGGCTTGGTTGGTGGTGGCTAGGCGAATCTTGTCATCGAAGCGCACCAAGCCGTTTTCGCCGAACCAAAGCTCGCCGTTGAAGTTGCGCGCCTGGGTCACGATCTCGCGCACCAAAAGCCGCGCGACTTCTTCGCCCGTCTTCAAATCGACGGCCGAGACGTACTGATTGCTCCACGGAATGAAGCCGATGCCGGCCTTGGCGGCCGGAAACCCCAGGTCCACCGTCGAGTCGATGGTGCGGATGACGTTACCCGTTCGGGTCACGGCGACGAACCGGCTCTTGCCGGGGTTTTCGCCGGCCACGACCGCGACCGTGACTTCGCCGTCGTCCCCAGCGCCGCGCAGCTTGCGGTTCTCGATCGGCACGCTCCACAGCTGGCGTCCGCTCTTCGAATCCAAAGCGAAGAGCGCGCCGGCGTTGCTGGCGACCACCACATCTCCCGCTACGACCGGGACCGAGTCGGCGGTGCTCGAGTGGGTCCAGCGCTTGCCGCTCGGCAACGTGACGCCGATCAGCGCCGTGTCGGTGACACCAACCGCGACGGGCGTTCCGACCGGCGCCTTGCTGCCGCGCAAGCGAGCTTCGAGCGCGGCGATCGACTTGCCTTGGTCGGATTGCCACGTCTCCGAGAACGGCGCGCCAACGCCCTGGACGATGTTGCCGCCGCAAGCGCCGAGCGGCAGCGCCGCTACGAGCAGGCCGAGCGCGGTGATTCGAAACGAGCGCATCACTTCTCTTCCTCCGTGACCGAGAAGCCTTTGAGCGCGCGCTCCAGGCCTTTTTTCACCTTGGGGCTGCCGCTCGCGGGGAACTTTGCCAGCGCCGTTTGGATCAGCTGGTTGGCGGGCCCGGTCGCCATGCGCCTCAGCTGTTCGATCAACCTCAGCTTCACGTCGTCCGAAACGTCGGCTTCCGGCCGCAGCAAGAGCGGCACGATGCCGGACTCCATCACCTCGAAGCGCAGACGTCCGAGCAGGCCCGTGAATTTTTCGCACTCCGCGCCGACGCACAGCTGGCCGAGCGACTGCGCGGCCTCGGCGACGTCCTTCGGAAGCACGCTGAACAGCTCGGGCACGGCCGCGCGCACGTTGAGCTCACCCAAGCCGCGCGCTGCGATGGCGCGCTGAGCGGGGTCGTTGCCGCGCAGGGCACGGCGCAGCACGTCACCGGCCAGTGGCGATTTGGTGGCGATGAGCGCGCGCAGCGCGGCGTGACGTAGCTCTGGCGTGCGGTGCTGCGCGTAGGGCGACAGCGCGGCGCCGGACGACGGCTGCGCCAAGATGCCGAGCGTCTCGATGGCTCGGCTCAGCACCTTCACGTCGGCGCCACGGCCCAGCAATGCCTCCACCAGCGGCGCGCCGGCTGGGTCAGCACTCTTGGCGATGGTGTCGAGCGCGCCCAGCACCTGTGCGGCGTCGCCCGACTCGAGCGCCTTTTGCAGGCCCGGTAGGTCGAGCTTGGATTTGGGGGCAGCAGCGGGCCCGGGCTTGGCCGCCTTGGCCGGAGGTGCGGCGACGGCCGGCCTTACCGCGAAGGTGGAGGCGGTGAGCAGAAGCGCTGCGCTGATGAGCAGGGTGCGAGGATTTCTGACGGGCATGCGGGCTCCGTGCGAAAGTACGCCTTCTCTTACTGGGACAGAGCATGAAACTCAAGGCGCCGGGCCTGCCCCCGCTTCCCAACGTTCGCTTGGAGGTCCTCGAAGATCTCTCGCCGAAAGGCGCCAGCGGCTTCTTGCGCCTGCGTCGCCGACGCTTCCGCGCTCACTACCCCGACGGCTCCGCCAGCGAGCCCTTCGAGTACGACGAAGTCGACAGGCGTGCCATCGACGCCGCCGTCATGCTCGCGCACTACGAGGACGCGCGCGGCGTGCCGTACGTGTACCTGCGCAGCGCCTCGCGTCCGCCCGTCGCCATGCGCGACAAGGCGCGCTCGCCGCTCGTCAACGAGCACGATCACGGTGGCCTGTGGGAGCTGCCGGCCGGTTTGGTCGAACCGGGCGAACAGACTCCCGAAGGGGTAGTCGGCACCGCGCAGCGCGAGCTGCTGGAAGAGCTGGGCTTCGAAGTAGAGAGGTCACAGCTTTTGCCGCTTGGCCCCAGCACCTTCCCGGCCCCCGGCATCGTCTCCGAGCGCCAATTCTACTTTCACGTCGAGGTCGACCCGAATCAGCGCAAAGCGCCCGAGCTCGACGGCTCGCCGCTCGAACGCTTCGGCGAAGTCATCGACGTGCCGCTCGCCGACGCATTGGCGTGGTGCGCCAGCGGCGGCATCGAAGACGTGAAAACCGAGCTGGGCCTGCGCCGCTTCGCAGACATCGTCGCCCGCGGCCGCCGCAGCGACTGACGACCCCGCCACGCGGCGAGCCACGACCACGCCTCGCGGCGCGCCATGACCACGCGCAGCGCTAACCAGCACGCCCGGGCAACCTCTTCAGGGAGCCCCCTCTCTGGAGGTAAACATCACTTCGCATGCGAAGTCATGTTTCAGGCTCCGCACGCAGATGCACAATGTTCTGCAATTGCGAGTAGTTGCAGTGAGTCATTTTGTTACCCCCGCGATGACTTCGCATGCGAAGTGATTCTGCGAATGCGAAAGGGGGACTGAGCCGCGTTCCGCCCCCCGCTTCCCGCCGTGGGGTTTCCGCTTCCCGCCCTGCGCCTCCGCTTCCCGCCCTGCGCTTCCCGCCCTGCGCTTCCCGCCCTGCGCTTGCGCCTGCCGCTTCCGTTTCCGCTTCCGCTTGCGCCTGCCGCCTTCCGCTTCCGCTTCCGCTTCCGCTTGCGCCTGCCGCTTCCGCTTCCCACCGAGCGCTTCGCGCTTGCTCCTGGCGCTCCCGTTTCCGTCCGACGAGTGGGCACCGCAGATTGGGTAGGCCTGTGGCGCGGGCCTCGCCCGCGGGTGCGCGTGTGCGGCGTGTGCGGCGTGTGCGGCGTGTGCGGCGGGTGCGCGGTGCGGGCGGCTGCCCGCGCAGGCAAGGCCTACCCGCACCTTTCGATGCGGTGTGTGCAATCACGCATGACGATTCGTGAGGTGATGCGTTCGATTGTCGAAGAAGAGTGTGAGTCTGGCTCACATTGCCAGGAGTGGCGGACGGAAATAGACTCGCTGGCATGTTGCTGCGGTCTTCGGGCTTTGCGGGCGCGTGCGTGCTCGTGGTGTTTTCGGCTCTGACAGCGGGGGTTGCGTGCTCGGGAAGCGAGGCCGGGCGTGCCGCGAGCGCAGCCGGAAATGGCGGGGGCGCCGTTGGCGGTGCTGGCAACGTTGCGGGCAGCGGCGCTGGGAGCGGTAGCGTCGAAGCGGGGGCAAACGCGGGCGGCAGCGGCGCCGGGATGTCGAGCGGTGGTTTCGGCGGTAGTGCGGGCAGCGCGACCGGCGGAGCTGGGGGCGGCTCGATCGGTAGTGGAGGCGAGGCGGGGGCGCCGGGCGGCGGTGCGGCGGCGCGAGACTTCTCGACGAATCGCGACGCCTTCTTTGGAGCTAGCCGCTGCGCGACGGCGGGGGTGCAGCTGTGCGAAGACTTCGAGAGCGGCACGCTGGACACGGCGACGTGGAAGACAGGCGGCACGGCGCCGACCATCGACGAGCTGCAGGCGGCGCGTGGCAAGAAGGCGCTCCACGTCAAGCAAGGTCAGGGTAACTCGCAGATCCGCACGGGTAAGCCGTTCCCGGCGATGAACGGTCGCTATTGGGGGCGCGCCTTCGTGTACCTGAACGCAATGCCGCACTATTCGAACGAGGCGGACTCGCTCAGCTACTCGCATTGGACCGTGATCGCGGCGACGGGAGCGAAGGTTGCGGGCGAGGTGCGGATTGGCGGGCAGCTGCAGAAGCGCTACCAGAACGCGACACCGCTCAACTTTTGGGGCGTCGGCACCGACAATCGCAACGAGCCCGAAGGCTCCGGCGATTGGACGAACGCGGACGACGATCCCAAGGGCGCCGCCAAGCCGGTGGCCGAGAAGCAGTGGTCGTGCGTCGAGTGGATGGGCGACCATATGACGGACGAAACCAAGTTCTTCCTCGATGGAGTGGAGCACCCGTCGCTTTCGACGACGCTGACGACGAAGCACGGCGGCAACCCCGACAAGCCGTTTTACCTGCCCGAGTTCAACGCTATTTGGTTCGGTTGGGCCGAATATCAGCCGACCACGCAACAGTTCGAGCTGTGGTTCGACGAGATCGCCATCGACTCCGAGCGCATCGGCTGCGTGCTGTAGACGCCCGGCGCGCCCTGGCACTAGGCTCGGCCCCGAAAAGCCGAGATGTCCGGACCAAGAGTCATCGTCGTGGCGAAGCGCACGTCTTACCAGCGCTTCGTCGAAGAAGAAGGCGACCCGCGCGCCGCCTTGTTGATCAAGAAGAAGGATCCAGCCGTGCGTAGCTGGCTGGATTCGCACGCCGAGCACCTGCGCACCATCGACGTCGTGATGTCGGAAGTGTCGCGCGCCGGCGCGCAGGCGTTGCTGTTGCGGCGCGCGCACGCGGCCTTCGACACCTCCGACGCCGAGCTGGTGATCGCCGTCGGAGGTGACGGCACCTTGCTGGCGGCGTCGCACAACGTCGACGACATCCCGATCTTGGGCGTGAACAGCGCGCCCAAGCATTCGGTCGGCTTCTTTTGCGCGGCGACGCGCAAAAACTTTCGGCGCTACCTCGAACAAGCGCTCAGCGGCAAGCTGCGCAAGGTCTCGCTGTCGCGCATGTCCGTCTCGCTCAACGGGCGGCTGCGCAGCAAGCGCGTGCTCAACGAGGCGCTCTACTGTCACAACTCGCCCGCCGCTACGTCGCGCTACATCTTGCGCATCGGCCGCGTCACCGAGACGCAGCGCTCGAGCGGCATCTGGATCGGCCCGCCCGCAGGCTCCACGGCTGCGCAGCGCTCGGCCGGTGGTCGCATCTTGCCGCTCGCATCGCGCCAACTGCAGCTCGTCGTGCGCGAGCCCTACACGCCTCGCGGCAAGAAGAACGCGCTAGCGCGCGCCATCATCAAGCCGCCACAGCGCGTCATCGTCTCGAGCAAGATGGACGAATCCAGCCTGTTCCTGGACGGTCCGCAGCGCACCATTTCGGTCCGCCTGGGCGACGAAATCGAGTTCTCGCTCTCCGACGCGCCGCTGCAGGTCTTGGGTCTGCGCGGTCGCTGAATCGGCGCGAGTCGCCGTGGTAGCGGTCACTGACCGCGACCCTTGGAGCGAGGCCTCGGAGGTCCCAAAGCGAAGCCTTGGCACGCCGATTGCTGAAGGTCGAGCGGCTGACGCAACGTTCGAGGTCGAGAGGGACTTATGGCAAGCATGCTTCGTAACGCGGTGACGACGGGGTGGCTGATCGCTGCGGTTTTTGCGTGCTCGAGCGAGCCGGGCGGGCCGAACCCGAGTGCCATTCCGAGTGTGCCAAGCAAGCTGGACCCTGGCGTGACTGTCGCGGTTGCCGCCCCCGCTGCCGCCATCGCCTTGAACGACGACGTGGACGCCGCGCGCCAGCTGAGCCCCGACGAGCTGCGGACCGCGCACGCGGTCGAGTTCGCTTCCGAGCTTGGTTATGACCCGCTGAAGGCAGCCAACCTGGACGCCATCTTCAAGGGGCTCGGCTTCTCGTCCGCCGATGCGACGCGCGCGCAGCTCGCGAAAGCGGGCTTCGCTTTGGAGAACGAGGGACGGTACCCATCGTTCGTGAGTGGCTACTCGGACATCTACGCGGCCGACCTGCCCGTCTTCGTCAGCACCGACATGGTGCTGGAGGCCATCTACCGGTCGCACGACAAGATTCTGCAAACGCTGGAGCAACAGAAGCTGCAGCCGCGCCTCGAGCACCTCCTCACCTCGCTGCGCGCGGCGCTGATCGAGCGAGCGAGCTCCCTCGAGCCGGAAGTTGCGTCGGACCTCAACTTCTATCTCGGGGTTGCCCTGTCGCTGCTGCATGGCGGCGAGGTCGACGCTCGCGAGCCCGAGGGCGTGAAAGACTTCGTGTCGCTGGCCATGAAGGCCGAGGGAACGCGTGAACGCGTGCTGTTCGGCGTCAAGCGCGAGCTCGACTTCTCGCAGTTCAAGCCGCGCGGGCACTACGCGGGCGACAAGAAGCTGGAGAGCTACTTCCGCGCCATGATCTGGCTCGGTCGCACCGATTTTCGATTGATCGAGACCACGCCCGACGGTGAGCAGGTGCTGCGGCGCCGTCAGGTCGAGAGCGTCGTGGCGCTGCGTAAGCTGCTGTCGTCCGAAGATTTCGCCGAGTACCAGGCGATTGACGCCACCATCGGGGCGTTCGTGGGCGAGCACGACTACATGACGCTCGAAGAGGTCGACGAGCTGCTGGTCGTCTTGAAGGCCGACGACGACCTCGCCAGCGTGAACGACGAAGCGCTGGCGGAAGCGATCGTTTCAGGGCAGTTCGGGGAGCAGCGCATTGCCAGTCAAGTCATGCGGCGGCTACCTGGAGGACCTGCCACGCTGCCGCTCAGCGCAAGCTTTGCGCTGTTCGGTCAGCGCTATACGGTGGACAGCCACGTGTTCTCGAACGTCGTGTACGATCGCGTGCCCACGCGCGTCTTGCCCGACCCCCTGGACGCGGCTTTCGCCGCCATCGGCAACGATCAGGCGCTGAGCCTGCTCGGTTCGGAGCTCGACGACGAAGCCGGCTATGCCGGGCAGCTCTCCGCGATGCGCACGTTGGTCGACGCTCACCCTTCGAGCTACTGGCAGAGCAGCCTTTATACCAACTGGCTCGGCGCGCTCCGAACCCTCTCGCCCGCGGCGACGCCTGCCGCCGACTTGCCGGCGGTAGCGCGCTCGGAAGCGTGGGGACGCCGCTTGCTGAATACGCAACTGAGCTCGTGGGCACAGCTACGCCACAACAACGTGCTGTACGTGAAGCAGTCGTATACGTCGGGCGCCACCTGTGAGTATCCGGAAGCTTACGTCGACCCGTACCCCGACTTCTTCGAGGCGGTCGTGACGTTCGCCGAGCGCGCGCAGGAGTTGACGTCGGGGCTGGGGCTCGACGGCAAGCTGGGGGAGCGGGTGCAGGCGTATTTCGCCAACGTCGCGCGCATCAACGCTATCCTCGCCGAGATGGCGCGCGCGCAACGCAGCGGCGCGCCGCACAGCGCCGAGCACATGGCGTTCATCAACCAAGCCGTGAAGGCCGACGTTGGCTGCGACGGCAGCGTATTCGGTCATTCGGGTTGGTATAGCGAGCTGCATTTCGAGCCGCTGCAAGCCGTGGAGGCCGACCCTGCGATCACCGACGTTCACACGGACGTTGGCGGCGACTTGCCGGTGGCGCGACCGCCCACGGTGCTGCACGTGGGCACGGGCTTGCCACGGCTGATGGTCATGACCGTCGACTCTTGCAATGGCCCGCGCGCCTACGCCGGCGTCGTTTCGTCCTATCACGAGCTCTTGGCGGACGGCTTCACGCGCCTCACGGACGAGGAGTGGAAGCAGAAGATCTACGGCGGCAATCTGCCGGTCGTGCCGTGGCTCGAGCCTTTGCTCGTGAAGGCCACGCCTTGAGAACCGGCTCGCCCACCATGTCTTGCCAACGGAGATACCATGCGAACGTTAACGTGCTTGTCTGCAGTGACTGCGGCTTTGGCTGCCGGCTTGGGTTTGCAGGGGTGCGGTGGCACCTCGACTGCGTCACCGGGTGACGACAGAGGCGGCGCCGCAGGGACTGGCGGCATGGCCAGTGGAGGAAAGACGACTACCGGCGGTACGACCGCAAACGCGGGAACCGCGACAGCGGGTGAAACGACTGGCGGCACGACGAACGGCGGCGCAACGACCGGTGGCAGCACGACCGGTGGCAGCACGACCGGTGGGGCCCCGAATTTTCCCTGCAAGAACCCCATGCCGGTGCTCGACGCCAACGGCAAACCGACGGGCCTCGAGACCTGTGAAACGGGCGGAAACCACCGAACAGAGCCCACCGAATGCGCCGTGAAGTTACCCCGCGCCGAGGCGTGCCAGGCATTGGGAAGCTCCCCATCCACCTGCGCGAAGGACGGCGACTGCACCGCCAAGCAGTACGGCACCTGTTCCGTTATCGGCCAAGCCGGCAGCTGCGAGTGCAGCTACGGCTGCAGCACGGACGCTGATTGTGGCAACGGCGGCGTGTGCGTGTGCGGCGGCATCGTCGGGTACTGCGAATCGGCCACGTGTCGATCCGACGACGACTGCGCGCCCGGCTACCAGTGCCGAACCTTCCAAGATCCCACCTCCAGCATCTGCAACATCTCACGCTTCGAGTGCCAGACGCCTAGCGACACGTGCGAGGGCAATGCGAATTGCACGGCTGGTCAGTATTGCGTCGCTGACGCCAAGGGTGAGCACCACTGCAAGGCCTTCTCGTGTGGGGTTCCGGGGCGACCGTTCCTGATTGATGGCTGCGCCGTCACCGCGAACGTCTTGGAACGCCGCGATTGGCTCGACGACTGTGCGCCCACCGCCGACGATTCCAAGCTCACGCCTGCCGCACGCGAAGCTCTGACTGCGCACTACACGCGCGCGGCACAGCTCGAGCATGCTTCAATCGCGGCGTTCGCACGCTTTACGCTGCAGCTGTTGGAGCTTGGGGCCCCGGCTGAGCTGGTGGCGGGCTCGCAGCGGGCGCTGGCGGATGAGCTGGAGCACGCGAAAGCCTGCTTTGGTCTCGCGTCGCGCTTCGCTGGGCAAGCACTAGGCCCGGCGGGCTTGCCGATCGCGGGTTGTCTCGGAGAGACTACGCTGGCCGACGTGCTGCGCCTTGCGGTTCGTGAAGGCTGCATCGGCGAGACGGTGGCGGCGGTGCAGGCCAGCGAGGCCTACGCTCACGCGACCGACGCAGACGTTCGACGCGCGCTGTTCGACATTCAGCGCGATGAAGCGCGACACGCCGAGCTGGCGTTCCGTTTCGTGCGCTGGGCGCTCGAACGCGACGCACAGCTTCGCGCGATCGTGCTCGATGAGCTCGAGAGCGCGCAGCGCCGTGCTGCACGCCTTCAGGTCGGCGATGCAAGTTCCGACCTGCAGTGCGTCGCGCACGGCCTGCTACCTGCCACCCACCTCGTCGACCTCGAGCGTCGCGTCGTCGACGACGTCGTGGCCCTGCTGCTGCGCGAGCTGGTCACCGAAACGACCGCTCGCGCCGCGTAAGGTTCGGCTACAAGACGTGGCGCACGGCCGAGGCTGCGATGCCGACGTACGTCTGCGGGGTGAGCGCCAGCAGGTAATCGCGCGCGTCAGCGGGGAGGCCCAGACCGCCGATGTACTGGTGCAGGATCTCTTTGGTCAGCGGCTGGCCCCGGGTCAGATCTTTCAGCTTTTCGTAGGCGTCGGGCAGGCCGTGCTTGCGCATGACCACCTGCACGGCTTCGCCGAGCACCTCCCAAACGCCAGCCAGGTCGCGCTCGGCGGCGCTGGGATCGAGCGCTAGGCGGCTGAGGCCGCGGCGCGTGGCTTCGACCGCGACCAGCAGGTGGCCGATGGCGACGCCGATGTTGCGCAGCGCCGAAGAGTCGCTGAGATCGCGCTGCAGGCGCGAGACCGGCAATTTGTCGGCGAGGTGGCCGAGCAGCGCCATGGCGATGCCGCAGTTGGCCTCGGAGTTCTCGAAATTGATCGGGTTGACCTTGTGCGGCATCGTGGACGAGCCCACCTCGCCCTTGACGGCTGCTTGCTTGAAGTAGCCGAACGAGATGTACATCCACACGTCGCGATCGAGCGACAGCAAGATGTTGCTGAACCGCGACAACGCCTGGAAGATTTCGGCCAGATAGTCGTGCGATTCGATCTGCGTGGTGAGCGGATTCCAAGTCAAGCCCAGCGACTCCACGAAATCACGCGAGAGCTTTTGCCAGTCGACGTTCGGGTAGGCGGCGACGTGCGCGTTGAAGTTGCCGACCGCGCCGCTGAACTTGCCGAGGTATTCGGCTTCGGCAATCTGCTTCAGTTGCCGGTTGAGCCGGTACACGAACACGGCCAGCTCCTTGCCCAGCGTGGTGGGCGACGCAGGTTGGCCGTGCGTGCGCGCCAGAATGGGCAGGGATTTGGAGGCGTCAGCCAGCTTGGTCAGCTCGCCCACCAACGTGCGCGCGGCGGGTAGCCACGCCTGGTCGAGCGCGGACTTGAGCATGAGCGCGTAAGCCAGGTTGTTGATGTCTTCTGACGTGCAGCAGAAATGCACCTGAATCGCGTGCTCGGTGAGCCCGAGAGCGTTGAGCTTTTCGCGCAGGTAATACTCGACGGCTTTGACGTCGTGCTGAATCTTGACCTCGTGCGCCTTGATCTTGGCCGACTCCGTCTCGTCGAAGTTCGTGATCCAGCTGCGCAGCGTCGCAATCTGATCTTCGGGCAGCGCCGCAACGTGCGTGATCTCGGGGCGCGTGGCCATGAAGATCAGCCATTCGATCTCGACCGCGACGCGGTACTTGAGCAGCCCGTACTCCGACGTGTGCGCGGCGAGCGGGCGCATCACGGAGGCGTAACGCTCGTCCAGCGGGCTCACGATGCTGGCGGAGGCGGTGGCGGTGCTGACGAGATTGACGGTTGGGCCTTGACCCAACCCGACACCAGGAGAAAGAGGCGGGGAATCACTCATGACGAGGGGCGGGAACCTGTCGCAAGAAGGGCCGGGAAGCAAGCCGAACGCGGGCCTCGAGGAGGGCGGATGCAGCGGCTTCGAACGCGCCCAGAAGTGCCCTGAACGGATTCTGCTAGACTGACGGGTTTGTCGCAGCACCGACTGCCCGAAGAGCTGGCCGAGAGCGCGCAGGTGCCTCCGTTCCAGCAGGGCGAGAGTCAGGTCGAGCTCGGCACGCCGCCGACGCCCGGTCGAGCTGGCTACGTGGAGCTTGCCTTCGAACAAGGCATCGCCGCTGGTCGCATCGACGCCGACGGGCACATGGATTTCTTCGAGCGCGGTTTGCTCAAGACGCTGAGCGCCGGCCAGCTCGTGGCGGTGATTCATCCGCCCGAGCCCGGGCAGGCCGGGCTGAGCGCGGACGGCCAGGTGCTGCCAGCCCGCGCGGGTGAGCCTGCGAAGCTGCAGTTGGGGCCGGGAGTGACGCTCGAGCCCGAGGGCAGGGTGCTCGCCCGCCACGGCGGCGTCGCGCTGTACAAGCCCGGTGAATCGCTCGACGTCGTGGCCGAGCACGTACACCGCGGCGCCGTCGATCTGCACAGCGGTCACCTGGACATGCAAGGCAGCCTCACTGTCAAAGGCGACGTGGAGCGGCTGCTGCAAGCCCGTGCCACTGGCGACGTGGAGGTGCTGGGCTCCGTGAGCGGCGGCTCGCTGCGCGCGGGCGGCTCGGTGCGCGTGAGCGGCAACGTGCGGGGTGGTGACGGCGCTCGCGTGATCGCCGAGCACGACGCCACCATCAAGAGCTGCGAGAGCGCCGACGTAACCGCTGGCGGCGTGCTGCGGGTGCGCGAAGCCGTGAACAGCGAGCTGCACGGCCGTGAGGTGCTCGTCAGCGGTCGTCTGCGTGGCGGCACCGCAGCAGCCGAGCTGCGCGTGAGCGTGAAGGAAGCTGGCACGCCGGCTGGCACGCCGACGGTCGTGCGCGCCGGGGAGCCGCTGGAGCTGCCCGATTTGGCGGACGTGCAGCGCGCGGTCGTGATGCAGAAGCTGCGGCGCATGGCCGAGCGCGGCGGTGTGCGTGACGCATTCGGGGCGCGCGGCGGCGCCCGCGCCAAGGGCGGCAAGCTGGGGCGCGTCTCCGCCGCCCTTTCGGCCGAAGAGCTGCAAGAGCGCGCCGCCTACGCCGGGCGTCGCGCCGAGCTTGAAGGCCGGGCGATCGTCGAGGTGCACCTGGCGCATCCGGGCGTGGAGCTGCGAATCGGTAGCGCGCACCACGGCTTGGACCAAGCCCAGCGCGGCTTGCGCTATGTTCTGGATCGGGAAACCGGACAACTTCGTGCGGAGAGGATCGCGCCATGAGCCTGAAACGCCTGACTGCCTCCCAACTCATGACCGAAGCACCGATCGTGATCGAGCCTGACGAGACTTTGCGCAGCGCCGCGCGGCTCATGACCGAGAAGCACCTGCATTGCTTGCTGGTGCCGGCCCAGCCGGGGCGCGTGGTCGGTGTCATCACCTCCAAGGACATCATCCAGGTGTTGTGTGAGGGTGAGGTCGAGCTGCTCGATCAGCTGCGGGTGAAAGACGTGATGACCGCGCCCGCGCTGTGCGTGCAAGAAGAGCTGTTGATCGAAGACTGCCTGCGGCTCATGCGCATGTCCGGAGTGCGCAGCGTGCCAGTCGTGCGCGGCCTGACTCCGGTCGGTATCTTGAGCTTTACCGACGTTTTGCGGGCTGTTTCGAGCTAGCGCGACTGGAAATAACCCCAT
>DATAKF010000012.1:0-13765 GCA_036261775.1 Polyangiaceae bacterium
CTTGGGAGGCCCAGTTTCGTACGTAGCGACGCCGCCCAGCTGGGCGGCGTGACAGGCCTACCTGCTAGCCGTCAGTCTTCGCCGCCACCCGAGTCGTCGTCACCCGAGTCATCGTCGTCGTCGTCCGAGCTGGACGTGTCGTCGCCCAGGTCGCTCAAATCGTCGAGATCGTGGCCGGCGGTCGCGCGAGCGATGGGCGTCGGGACGGGAGTGGGAACTGCGTCGGGAGCGGGGGCGCTGCTGGGACGCGCGGCGTCGTACTCGTCGAAGCGCTTCTCGATGCTGAGCAGGGCGTTGATGATCGAGTCGTTGGCCATCTGCAAGATGATCGGCAGCTGACCCTTGAGCGCCTCGTAGTAGCGCTGACGCTCGGTGGAGTGGATGATGGCCGGCGGGTAACCAGCGCGCATCAAGAGCGCGTTCATCAGCAGGCGCGAGACCTTGCCGCTGTCGTTGGGGAACGGGAACACGCGCACCAGGTCGTAGTGAACGCGCGAGGCGATGCGGATCGGGCTCTTGAGCTTCTTGGGCTCGGGCCCGTTCAGCCAGTCGATGACCTGACGCACGCGGTAGGCGATCTTGTCCGGCGCCGCGTACTCGTGGAAGTACAAGCGGTGCTGCGGGATGTCCTTGCGGTATTTGACCGATTTTACGTCACCTTCATCGGGGTGCAGGATGACGTACAGCTTCTTGATGGTGTCGACCGTGATCGGGATGCGCTTGCGCTCCGCGAGCTCACGCACGTACTCGATGGCTTGGCGGTGGCGACGAATCTCTTCACACACCGGTTGCATGCCGTCCGGCACGCTGCCGACCGACGGATCGGTCGCGGTCTTGAGCTCTTGGTAGGTGTAGACGACGCCCTCTAGCGCGCTGTCGTGATAGACCCACGACATATCGAAGCTCTCGCGGTATTCGCGGCGAAACTCCGGATCCGCCGTGTTGAGGCGAGCTAGGATCTTGGCGTACCGCTCTTCGATCGGCAGTGACGGCGCGACCGGGGGCGGGGGAGGCGCGACGGCGCGGACGGGCTCCGGCTCAGGCGGGATCTGCCCCGGCTCGAGCGAGCGCACACCGACCAGCTTCTGCTGGCCGCTGGGCGTGTCTAGACGGCGCGTCGTGCCGGACTGATTCGGAATCGCGTCGGGGCGATAGACGCGGGCGCCAGCGCCACGGCTCTGATCGCGAGCGGCGCGCTTGGAGGCGCGAGCCACCTTGCCTTCGAGGGCACGGCGAGCGGCTTCCTTCTCGGCGCGAATGCGCTCGCGCTCGGCTTCTTTGGCGCGACGGTAGGCTTCGCGCTCGGCTTGGAGCTTGGCGCGCTCCTCTTCCTTGATCTTGCGGGCGGCTTCGCGCTCGGCCTCTTTGGCCGCGCGGATGCGCTCTCGCTCTTCGTCTTTTTCGCGCTTCTTGCGCTCTCGCTCGGCGGCCCGCTCTTTTTCTTTGGCGACGCGTGCGGCTTCGCGCTCTTTCTCTTGGCGCGCCTTCTCGGCCTCGCGCTCTTTCTTCAGGCGCGCGGCTTCGCGCTCCTTTTCCTTTTTCTCACGCTCTTTAGCCTTGGCGGCGGCCGCGGCCTCGCGCTCTTTTTCTTTCTTTTCGCGCTCTTTGGCCTTGGTGCGCTCAGCGGCCTCGCGCTCTTTCTCGCGGCGAGCGGCTTCCTTCGCTTTGGCGGCAGCCTTGCGTTCGGCCTCACGCTCCTTTTGGAGCTTGGCCTTTTCAGCGGCTTGGAGCTTTTTGAGCTTCGCCTTGTCGACGGGCTTGCCGGCCTTGGGCTTGGCTTTGGCAGCCGGCTTGCTCTTCTTGGCCGAACCTTTGGCCGGAGTCGGGCGCGCGGTCTGCTTCTTTGCCTTGGCCTTCGACTTCTGCGGCTTGGCTTGCGCCTTTCGCTTGGCAGGTTGGGCTTTGGAGCTCTTTTTGCCCTTGTTCGTGGGGCGCGATTTGGATCGAAGCGACATTTCCAGCCGAAAAAGTAGACGGACCCGCCCGCCCGGACTGCACCTCGGGCACAAACCTCTACACGTCCGGGCTCGCCTGCGACCCGATTCAGGGTGTGGGCGGCGGGACCGGGGTCCCTGGGCATTAAGCCCTGCGCAACCTAGTCGCGCGCCACGTAATGAGTCAAGCCGCAGATGAGCCGAGTCGGCCGCTGGGACTGAAAAAGGCTCCCTGGCCGAGCGCGAGATCGCAGGAAGGCGGGATGGCGGAAGAGCGAGAGGAAGGAATATCTTAGGTTGCGCCCCGCGGTTGGTGGCTCGGGTCAGGCACAGGTGGCTCTCGCGCTTTCGGCACGACACACCCACAAGCCGTTCCCGCCTTCTGCCAACCCGCACGCGGAGTGGCGGCGCGGGTTACTACTTGGAGAAGTAGTTGGGGAAGACTTCGCTGTTGGCGAGGGGGCCAGAGCGGCGGGTGAGGATTTCCACGCCGTCTAGAGTGACGAGCACGGTGTGCTCGAACTGCGCGGAGAGGGAGCCGTCTTTGGTGACGGCGGTCCAGTCGTCGTCCAGCACTTCCACATCGTATTTGCCGATGTTGATCATCGGTTCGATGGTGAAGGTCATGCCAGGCTTGAGGCGATTGCCTTTGCCCCAGTCCCCGTAGTGCTTCACCTGCGGCTCGTCGTGGAACTTCCGACCGATGCCATGGCCCACGAAGTCGCGCACCACCGAGCAGCCTTGGCCCTCGGCAAACTCCTGAATCGCGGCGCCAATGTCGCCGAGGCGTGCGCCCGGCTTGACCTGCGCGATGCCGAGCTCGAGCGAGCGACGCGCGACCTCGACCACCTTCTTCGCCTCGGCGCTGACCTCACCAATGTAGAACGTGGCCGAGGTATCGCCGTGAAAGCCCTTGTACAGGTGCGTCACGTCGACGTTGATGATGTCGCCGTCCTTGAGCACCCGATTGGGGCTCGGGATGCCGTGACACACCACCTCGTTGATGGACGTACACACGCTCTTCGGGAAACCGCGGTAATTGAGGGGGGCAGGGCGAGCACCCAGCCGCAGCGTGTCGGCGTGCACGAAATCGTTGATTTCCTGCGTCGTGATGCCCGCGCGCAGCATGGGGCCGACACGCTCCAAGGTACCAGCCGCCAGCTGGCAGACTTCGCGCATGAGCGAAATCTCACGGTCGCCCTTGATCTCCACGGAACTGCTGCGTGAGTACATGTCCATCTGCTCGGGGCTCTCCTAGCCTATCAGAGTCCAGGCTGCCATCGAGGGCCGTGCTGATGGGGCGTCCTGTCCGCTGATGACCACGCCCGCCGAGCCTGGCTTCTGGCTTCACTGCGCCTTCGGCGCTCCCTCGCCTTCGGCTCGGGCCGTAGGCCTCCGTGGACTCCGTCCAGCTTGCTGGACTCGTCCACTCCGGCTCGTTTTGGCTGCGGTCCGATGCTCACGTACCGACGTACGCTCAAGGAGAAGCGACGGCAGCCGTCGCTTGGTCCTCGCCAAGGCCTCGCCGGAAGCCAGGCTTGGCGGGCGGGCGGCTGGCAAATCATGATCGAGGGCGCGGCCGAACGGTTGCTGGCCCGCCAAATTTCCGGAGGAAAACGACAGGCTTGCCCGCCCGAGAGCTTGAGCCAGTCAGAGCTCGGATGTTAGGTTGCCGGCTCTTGCGGGACCCGGAGAAATCATGAAGCTCAAACTCATCGCGACGCTGGCTGCCACGAGCCTTGCCACTCTTTCGTGCGCGGCGACCCAGGGATCTGGCGAGCCCGAAACCGCTGCCTCTGCAGACAGCTCGAGCTCCAGCGACAGCTCCAGCAGCGATTCGTCATCCAGCTCGTCGGATTCGTCGAAATCGTCGGCGTCGGATGACTCGGATCCCGTCGGCTCGAGCTCGAGCTCCAGCGCCTCGTCGCGGAACGACGACGAAGACCGCGGTAGCAAGGCCAGCAAAGACGACGACAAGCCCAAGGCGCCCAAGGGCATTCCGATGCCCGCGTTTCCGGGCCTCAAGTTCGGTATGAGCTTGGAGCAGATTGCCAAGCTGAACGACAAAGAGCTCGACACCGAGTACAAGAAGAAGTTCGCCGTCGCGAGCCCCTCCCAGTCGCTGCAGATCGAAGACGAGCTGCGCGACAAGAAGGCCGTCTTCCGCCGCAGCCGCATCGAGTTCCTCGACACTCCGACGGGCATCGATCAGTCGGCGCTCAAGGGCGAATACACCTACGCCAACAAAGAGAGCCTGGCGCGCATGACGGCGCGCACGAAGGACGACGGCAAAGAGGTGCCGGCGCGCAACTTCTTCTTCTTCAACGACAAGCTGTGGAAGATTTACGAAGAGTACAAGCTGGGTCCCAAGTCGAACTTGGGCGCTGATTTCGACTCAGCCGTGAAGAAGCTGAGCAAGGTCTTCGGCGGCGAGCCCAAGAAGGTGCCGGCCGACTTTGCCAAGGGGCAGAGCTTCGACGAGGCCCAATGGGTCGACGGCGAAAAGATCATCCGCGCGGTCGACCGGGGCGACACCCTGGGCGTCGTGTTCGTGGAAAAGGCTTCCCAAGACAACCTGGCCAAGCTGCGCACGCACCAAGTGGTCGACCAACACGAGCTCGACAAGGACGTGAAGGCCGCCACCGCCAACCCGCCCACGCAGATTTCCGGTCCGCCCAAGAAGGAAGACGAGAAGAAGGACGCCAAAAAGGGCGGAAAAAAGTAGCCCGTTAGGCCCCGACCACGACCCGCTCGGCGCCCTTGGGCACGAGCGGGCCGGTCGTGACCGTCAGGTAGGCGCCCGGCACAGCCGAGGCAATCAGGGGTTCCAACACCCGGCGGCGCGCCAGGGTGTTGCCCGGGCAACCGGAGAAACGCCCCGCCAAATGCAGCGAAACCCCCGAATCGTCGACGGAAACGAGATAAAGCTCTCCTCCGTCGGCCTGAACTAGGGGAGCCAGTACCTCACGCACCACGCGGACGATTTCGTCCTTGGGAGCCGCCATTGGGAATTCTGAAGCTATCACGCCTTGACCCTGCGGAAAGCTTCCTTTAATAGGCTCGCCGTCTCAGTGTGGTTCGGGGCCCCAACCCCGAACCTGGGGGCTGGCAAACGCGCTTCCAGGTGCTACCTTGCCCGCCCTTCCGTCTCAGTCTCGTTTTTGTTTCAGAGGATTCATGGCTGTTCACATTCGCCTCTCGCGCTACGGCACCAACAAGGCGCCCTTCTATCGCATCGTCGTGACCGACCACCGCGCTCCGCGTGACGGGCGCCACATCGAGAACATCGGTACGTTCGATCCGAAAGGCCCCTTCGCCATCGATCGCGCGCGGCTCGACCATTGGACCAAGCTCGGCGCTCTGCCGTCGCACACGCTGGCCAAGCTGCTGAAGAAGAATCCGGCCCAGCCGGCTGCCTGAGTTCCGGGCACTGCCCGAACAGATCATGGCACTCAAGCAACTCGTGCAAACTTTGGCGGAAGCGCTCGTGGACGATCCCGCGAGCGTCGACGTGGCTGAGATCGAGGGTGACAACAACATCATCCTCGAGCTGCGCGTCGCCAAGAACGACATCGGCAAGGTGATCGGAAAAGACGGCCGCACCGCGCAGTCGCTCCGCACCATCGTGTCCGCGGCGTCGATCAAGATCGGCCGTCGCGCGCACCTCGACATCATCGATTGACGGCCGAGCCCACGCCGGGCGGCCTGCTTGCGATCGGCCGTGTGTCGCGCGCCCACGGCCTGAAGGGCGAGCTACGCGTCGAGCTGTTTTACGATGGCAGCGACGCGCTCGACCAGGTGGACGAGCTGTGGCTGTCCCCGAAAGGGGACGTGCCCATCGACGCCACGCGCCACGAGATCGAAGAAGCGCGGCCTGTTCCGCGAGCGTACCTGCTCAAGCTGGTCGGCGTGACCGAGCGCAACGGCGCCGAGGCGCTGCGTGGCTCCACGGTGTGGGTCGCGCGCGCGGCGCTGCCCGAGAGTGACGAGTCCGAGTACTACCTCGTCGACCTGATCGGCGCGAAGGTAGTTGGACCCGAAGGCGAGATTGGCGTCGTGACCGAGATCGCGACGCACCCGAGCATCGACGCGCTGGTGATCCAGACGCCCGACGGCAAGACGCTCGAGCAGCCGCTAGTCCCCGATTGGATTGCTCGCGTTTCCGTGGCCGAGAAGCTGGTCGAGCTAAGCACGCTCGAAGGCCTGATAGGCTGAGCGCCGCGGGCCCTATGCAGATTGCCATCGTCACGCTGTTTCCGGAGCTGTTCGCGCCGTTCTTCGCGACCAGCTTGATGGGGCGCGCCACCGAGAGCGGCGTGGTCAGCGTGCACTACGAAAACCTGCGCCCCCACGGCTTGGGTAAGCACCTGAGCGTGGACGACACGCCGTACGGCGGCGGCTCTGGCATGGTGATGCGCCCAGATTGCACGGTGGCAGCCATGGACGCCGCGTGCGCGGCGCTGGGCGAGGGCGAGCCGGTGCACCGCATCTTGCTGACGCCGCAGGGCAAGCGCTTCACGCAGGCGGACGCGCGGCGCTTGGCCGAAAAACAGCGGCTTTGTTTGACGTGCGGCCGCTACGAAGGCTTCGACGAGCGCGTGCGCTCGTTCGTGGACGAAGAGCTGTCGCTGGGCGACTTCGTCGTCACGGGCGGTGAGATCCCGGCCATGTGCATGCTCGAGGCGGTGATTCGCCTCTTGCCATCGGTGCTGGGCAATGACGACTCGGCGCGCGAGGAGTCGTTCAGCGAGGAGTGCCAGGGGCTGCTCGAGTACCCACACTACACGCGTCCCGTGTCCTTCCGAGGGCTCGACGTGCCCGAGGTGCTGCGCAGCGGTGACCACGCCAAGATCAAGCGTTACCGCGAAGAGCAGGCCGAGCAGAGGAGCGCCGCGCGGCGCCCCGAGCTGGTGGCGGCGCGCGACGCGAAGAAGGCCGAGCGATGAGACAAGTTTCCGCGGCGCTGATCCATCATCCCATCCTGGATCGCGAGCGCGCGATCGTGACCGGCGCGATCACGAACCTGGATCTGCACGACATCAGCCGCAGCGCGCACACCTACGGGCTTTCGGCGTATTACATCGCCCACCCGATCGCGGCGCAGCGTGAGCTGGCCGAGCGGGTGCGCGAGCATTGGCTCACCGGCTCGGGCTCGCGGCGCATTCCGGATCGCGTGCCGCCGATGCGCGGCGTGCGCATCGTCTGCAACCTGGACGAAGCGCTCACGGCTTCGGGACCAGGCACCGAGCTGTGGGTCACGAGCGCCAAAGGCGGCGAAAAGCGGGTGACCCACGCCGACGCGCGGGCCAGCATCGCCGGCGACGGGCCGCCCATCTTGCTGGCTTTTGGCACCGGTTGGGGCCTGGCGGACGAGATCATGCAGCGCGCCGATCGGCTGCTGGCGCCCATCGAGTCCCCGCGCGAAGACGGCTTCAATCACCTCAGCGTGCGCGCCGCCGCCGCGATCATTTTCGATCGCCTGCTCGGTCGCCACTGAGCCGCAACAGCTCCGGCGAACGGCGCCGGCCCAGCCACTCGATGAGAGGCGGCTCGACCACGAGCCCGCCGGGCTTGGCGGCGCGCAGCTCGACCAAGGCGAGGCGTGCTGGCTTGTCTTCGCGCGCGTGCACGAGGCGCAGCCGCTTGGCGACCAAGCCGGCTGCCTCGGCTCCGCGCAGTAGCTCGGCCAGTTGCGGCGCCGGGTAGCTGAACAGCGCGCGGCCCGTCTTGCGCGCCACGACGGCCGCGGCAGCGGCCAGAAATGGCGCCAGCTCGCCGCTGCGCGCGGCCGCTCGGCTCGGCGCAGCGGGCCGATGGCTGTGAGCCGGATAGTAGGGCGGGTTACACAGCACGAGCGGCGCGGCCGAATCGCGTAGGCGCGTGCGGGTCAAGTCGAGCTCGCGCGCCTCGCCCTCGAAGCCGCCGCGAGTCAGGTTTTCGCGCGCCAAGAGCACGAGCCTGGGGTCGGCTTCGATCAGCAGAGCGCGTTTGGCGATGCCGCGGTGCAACGCCAAGAGGCCCAGCGCGCCCACGCCCGCTCCCAAATCGACGACGCGGTCCACGCGCCGCTCGCCCGCAAACCCGACCAACAACAGCGAGTCGACGTTGACGCGGTAGCCGGATTTGGGCTGCAGCAGCTTGAGCGCGCCGCCGAGCAGCGTGTCAGTCGTGGTTGCCGCGGGAGCCACGCCGCGACTCTGGCGCGGGGCGCGCCGCTTGCCAAGGCTCAGGTGCCGAGGGTGTTGGGCTTGCCGCAAAGCCTCTGGCGTGAGAGGGACCAAGCGCTCATGGGTAAGCCTGCGGCGCCGCGCCGTGAAAACGCCTTTTTCCGTCGCCTGGCACACTGGGGCGCGCTTTCCGGGCCGCGCGGCTTGGTTCGCTTCAGCCCCAAGCCCATCGGCGCGGCTTTTGGTGTCGCGCTGCCGGAGCTGCGCGCGCGCATCGTGCGGAACCTGCGGCGCGTGCACGGGCCGCGCGCTGCTTGGCGGGAGCAGCTGGATGCCGTCGAGACGCTCGCCAACTACGCGGCGTGCTTCGCCGAAGCCATCGCCTCCGGGCGGCCAGACGCGGCGCCGCGCCTCGCGGTGGAGGGCGAAGCCCAGCTCAAGAGCGCGCTCTCGGCTGGCGGAGTGGTGCTCGTAACGGCGCACGTAGGGCCTTGGGACCTGACAGCGCAGCTCTTGGGTCGTGAGCTGCAAGCAGAGGTGATGCTGGTGATGCAGCGCGAGCCGAACGCCGAGGCGCGCGAGCTGCAAGATCACCACCGGAGCGAGCGTGGCCTGCGCGTTCTGCACATCGGCGACCACCCGACCGATGCGCTGCCGCTGATCGCGCACCTCAGGAAGGGCGGGGTGGCGGCGCTGCAACTCGATCGCGTGCCGCCGAGCGGTCGAGTGCTGGACGTGTCGCTGTTTGGGGCACCGTTTCGGGCGCCCGAGGGGCCGTTCAGGCTCGCCAGCCTCAGCGGGGCCCTGGTGCTGCCGGTGTTCGCGCGCCGAGAGGGCTTCTTCGACTACGCCCTCAGGGTTTCCGAGCCGATCGCGCTCGGGCGGCGTCCCAGCGCCGAGGCGCTCCGGGCCGGCGCCCAGCAGGCCGTGAGCGCCATGCAGGCGTGGGTCGAGCAATGCCCCACGCAGTGGTTTCACTTCGCTGACGAGTGAGCGGGCGGGCCGCGGGGCAGGCGCGCGCGCTGCCGCTCAGGAGGCCCGCCGCCTGGCCCAGTGGCCCGGGATACGCTATGACGCGCGGCCGTTACCCCACCCCCGAAGGCACCCCGGGTGCTAGCCAGGTTTCATGATTCTTCGAGTTGGTCAGAGTCCCTCCAAGCTTTCGATTGCGCGCTACGGCAAGAGCTTGGATCTGCTCGAGGTGCGGCTCGACAACGGCGCGCCTCGCAAGCGCACGCTCGAGACGATGAAGAGCGAGGCGCCGCCGCGCTTGGCGTTCGCGGTGCTGGTACCCAAGCCGCTGTCCGCGCTCGAAAGCGACGCAACCGAGGCTGACGTCACGCCCACGCTCGATACCGCGCGTGGTTTGTCGGCGCGCTTCATCGTGCTGCGGACGCCGCCCACGGCGCGCCCGGGAGCTCGCACGCGCGCCCGCCTCACCAAATTGGTCGAGCTGCTGAAGGCCGCCGAGGTCGACGTCGTGTGGGAGCCGACGGGCCTCTTGGCGGAAGCCGAAGCAGAAGCGTTGGCCGAGTCTCTGGGCGTCATCTTGGCGCGCGATCCGGCGCGCGATGACCTGCCGGAAGGTGCCGTGGCCTACGGTCGCATCTCGTCTTTGGGCGCTGGTGGGCGCGTGCGCGGCTCGGCCATCGAGCGCGCTGCAGATCGCCTGGCGGGCTTCGAAGAAGCGTACGTCATCATCGAGGGTGACAACGCGCTCCGGGCCGCAAAAGAGCTGCGCGGCTTGCTGGGCGCCGAGCTGAACGGCGGCGGCGGTGACGCCGAGCTGGACGACGAAGACGAAGACGAGCTGGAAGACGGCGACGAGGAAGACGACGACGTCGAGGACGAGGACGAAGAGTCGTGAGCGTACGCCTGCGCGCGCTCGCGCGCTCCAACGACCCCCTCTGTGAAGCGGCCGCTGGCGACGAGCTGGCCAAAGGCGGCAGCGCCGTGGACGCCGTGCTGTCAGGCTACTTTGCGGCCGCAGGTGCGTACCCGGGCGTGCTGCTTGGTCCCGTCACGCTGCTAATCGGCGGCACCGGCTCCGGTGACCGCGCGTTCGACGGACGCGTGCGTCAGCCTGGCAAGAACGCCAAGCGACCCCGCGGCACCTTGCCGGGCGAAGAGCCGCCGCTGGCGGCGCGCGTGGGAGTGCCGTGCTCGGTGCCAGCGTTGGCCGTCGCGGTGGGCTACGGCGCCCAAGCGACGCTCGGGCGGCTGGTGCAGGCGGGCGTGGCGCTCGCGCGCGAACGGGGCGCTGAGCGTCGCGCAGCAGTGCTGCAGCGCGTGGGCGAGGTAGGCGCGCTGGCGTTCTCGGAGCCGGAGCTGTCGCGCGCCCTCGTGCGGGCCTTTGGCGCCCCTAACGGCGGCCTGGTTTCGCCCTCCGACTTTGCGCGCCCCGAAGGCTTGGACGTAGCGGCGCCTCGCAGTGAGGCCAACGGCGAGCAGCTCTTGGCGGCGCCGTGGGCAAGCGAGGCGAAGAGCCCGTTCTTGCGCGGCGCGACCGTCAGCGCTGTCGACGTGAACGGCATGTTCGTGGCCGCAGCGTTCGAGTGCCAACCCGAAGCATTGTTCGTCGAAGAGCTGGAGCTCTCGGCGCCGCTGCTCGCCGTGCCCACGATGCGTGGCGTGCCGCGCGTCGCCCCCGGCCACACCATCGCGGCTCCTGCCCCGCTCTGGATCACCTACGACAGCTTCGGCTCAGCGCACGAGCTCTGGACCGCTCCGGGGGCTACGGGCATCGCCGAGCCCGGCCAACGTCGTTTGGGCATTCGACGTAACGGGACGTTGCGGACGGTCGAAGGACTCGAAGGCTGAAGGGGGTAGGGGTCAGGGATCAGGGGTCAGGCAGCGGAGGGGCTAGGGGCGGAGAGCCCTTGCTCTCCCTCGCGCGCGCTGCGCTTCAGCTCAGGAAGGCCGCGAGACCTAGCAAGCGAAGCGCAGAGGAGAACCAGAAGCCCACGCGAGCTGGAGCCAGGTCAACCGACCTTGGCACAATCAGATCGCGATCACCCACAGAAGGCACGAGTGAACCAAACTCGGCGAGGCCGAGCGCTCACTCTGCTTCAGTCAGGTAGCTTGGATCGCCAGCGCGCCCAGGGCAGGGCACGGAGGCAAACCAAGCCCACTCCAACTAGACCAAGCTCAAACCATTCTTCTTGGCGTATGCCAGAAGACCGAGCTTGTCGATCGAGCGGATGTCGCTCGTGGTGACCTTGAGCGTGACGTGGCGGCCCAGCTCAGGAACCCACAGACGGCGACGCTGCACGTTCACGAGCTGCCAGCGCTTCGTCTTGATGTTCGAGTGAGAAACGTTCTGAGCTGCCGAGCGGCGTTTGCCGGTGATTTCGCTGCGTGCCATGGGGAAGGGGGCGGAACGTAGTAGATGGCCGGCCCAAGTCAAGAGGGCACAGGCTACTCAAACGCTCAGCCCCGGCCAGCGCGGGCCATCGGCACCTGCCGCAGCCCCGAAAGCTCTTGGATAAAGGCTCGGCAAAAGCTGCGCATGATTCGGAATTCATTGGTCTTTTTGACCAAGGTCTGTTCGTCCATGTACAGGCGGCGATTCAGCTCGATCTGGATGGCGTGAATTCCTGCGGCGGGGCGGCCATAGCGCACCGTGGTGTGCCCACCGCGGTAGGGCTCGTCGTGGGCCAGGCCAAGCTGGAAGCGCGCCGCGACCTTCTCGATCACGTCGATGACCGCCGGGGCCGCCGTAGTCTGCTGGCGGGTGCCCGGCACGACGTCGGCGCGCTCGCGCCCCGGATCGTCGTGGCCGTCGCGACCACGGCTGGGCATCGAGTGACCCGAGACGACGATCACGAAGCCGTAACGCGCCAAGCGTTCGCGCACCAGCTCGTCCAGCCGGTCGTGGTACGGCCGGTAGTAGGCTTTCAAGCGCCGCTCCAGCTCCGTCTTGGGCAACGGTCGCGCAATGGCCGCGCGATTGTCGGTGGTCGAACGCCAGATCAAACCGTGCGGGCTCGGGCGGCCCGTGGCGCCGACGACGGTGTCGCGATCGACGTCGTGCTCCGAGCGGTTCAAATCGCAGATGTAGCGGCTCATGCGCGCCGTGAGCAGCGTGGCGCCGAGATCGGGCGCGTCGGCGTACAGCTCGTCGACGTACAGGTCGGCGTCGCGACCGATGGCCAACGCGGGCGCTACCAGCGTCGCGAGCGCCTCGGCGTCCACTTCGAGCCCCGCATGAGGGACCTCGACGATAACGGGCACCTCGGGGGCGCGGGGTTCAGTCAGGACGAACGACAAGGGATGACACGCTCTTGGTGGCCGGGGCTAGTCGTTCACAATACTAGCGACCGGGCGCCGTTCAAGCGGTCAAGCGCGCGGATGCGCCTTCCGGTAGGCCTGGCGCACGCGGTCCTGCGAGACGTGGGTATAAATTTCGGTGGTCGCGACGTTGGCGTGCCCCAAAAGAGTCTGCACGCTGCGCAGGTCGGCGCCGCCCGAGAGTAAGTGCGTCGCGAAGGAATGACGCAGCTGGTGCGGGTGGACATGGCCACGAATGCCCGCGCCGCGCGCCGTGCGACCGACGATCTTCCAAAAAGCCTGGCGCGTGAGCTTTCCGCCCCGCGGCGACGGAAATAGGATCTGCGAAATTTTGGGGTTCTTGCCGCTCCGGCCCCCTATCCGCTCGGCCTTGCGCGAAGCGTCGGCGTCCCGCGCCTCCAAGTAGGCGCTGAGGTGATCGAGCGCGACTTCGCCGAGCGGCACCAGGCGGCGCTTCTTGCCCTTGCCGAACGCCGACACGATGCCGCGCGCGCGGTCGACGTCGCCCAGCGTGAGCGACACCAGCTCGCTGACGCGCAGCCCTGCTGCGTACATGAGGCTCAACATGGCGCGATCACGCAGGCCACGCAGCGTGTCGGGCGGCGGCGCTTCGATCAGCGTCACCATCTCGCTCTCGCCGAGCGCGCGCGGCAACTTGCGACCAAAGCGGGGCCGGGCGGCCAGCTCCGTCGGGTCGGCGCGCAGCACGCCCTCGCGCATCAAGAACTTGCACAGCCCCCGCGCCGACGACAGGTGCCGAGCCGTGCTGCGCGGTCCCAGCCCCGCTCTCGACATCTCGCGGATCCAGCCCGAGATGACGCCCAGGTCCACGGCTTCGATCTCGGCCACCTCGGAGGCTTCGGCGAAGGCCATGAGCTTCCCGAGGTCGCGGCCGTAGGCCATGACCGTGTTTTGCGACAGCGCTCGTTCTACGCGCAAATGCTGCAAATAGAAGTCGAGAGCGGCGTCCAGACGCAAGGTGACGCCAATTTACGTCATCGGGACGGAGGCGCCAAAATTGGGGGTGAGGGGCGAGGGGTTAGGGGTTAGTCGGCGGAGGGGTTAGGGGGAGAGGTAGGGCGTCATGGGAGACATTGCGTCCACTTCGAAAGCGTCGTCGGCCCGCGGCAGCGACCCCCAGCCGTCGGCCCGCGGCAGGGACCCCCAGCCGTCGGCCCGCGGCAGCCCGTCGCCCCACGCCGTCTGCTCCCGCGTTGGCGCCCTCATCCCTAGCCCCTAGCAGGGTGGTGAAAAAGTAGGCTGCGCGGGCGGCTCGGCGTGTCAATGACTCCGGTTTGATGCCCACCCCCGCCCGTCCTCGCCGCCTTCGGTGGCTGCGGGCGGTCGACCCCTCCCAAATCGCCGGCTAGGCCG
>DATAKF010000015.1:0-42330 GCA_036261775.1 Polyangiaceae bacterium
CCGCGTGGGGTGGGGCCCCGCTGAATGCACTGCGCCTTCGGCGCTCCCTCGCTGCGCTCGGGCCCGTGGTCCTCCGTGGACTTCGTCCACTCCGGGTCACTTCAGCGGGGCGGGGCGGCGCGTGCCGCCCCGGAGACAGACTCGACTCCATCCAGAGACACCACGCCCTTGCCAAGGGATTTGGCGGCGATGCTCCGAACGTCGCGCGACGCTGTTCGACTCAGCGCGAGGGCACCAACATTCTGGGATCGTCTAAGGGTAGGACGCGAGCTTTTGGAACTCGCTATCGTGGTTCGAGTCCACGGCCCAGAGCTACGCCGAGCGAGCACAGCTGGTGACGTCCGTGGTTTTACAGTCCACGTTTGCAGGGTTCGATCCCCTGGCTCGGTACGAATTGCACCGCGACGTGGGTACGTGGCCGGGCCTGATAAGTCCGTGCACCAAGGCTCGACTCCTTGGCGGTGCACTACTCGTCCACCTTCCTCGAAGAATGGAGACTGAAAGGCGTGTGGACGCCTGCCCGGCTGCTATCCGGTGACGCACCCTCGAGGTGTGAGGTTCGAGTCCTCCGGTTTCCGCGAAGCAATTTCGACTTGGTACCAAGTTTTCAGGGCTACTCTTGCTTGGAAAGCCTCTGGTCATGTCGCTCAAGTATTACGCCCAGAAAGTGGGCTCGAACCACTACGTCTTGCCCCGCACGGGCGCGATGCGGACGGACGCGCACGCGTTCTTTTCCGAGGCGCTGTTCGACGCGACCGAAGAAGCAATGTGGCAGCAGCTAGCCGCCGGCGCAGCTTACGAAGGCGTGATCGGTGCGTACCTCATGCCCGACGCGCACTCCGGCTACGGCGTGCCCGTTGGCTGCGTGATCGTGACCGAGGACACCATCATCCAGGCTGGCTCGGGCTACGACATCTCTTGCGGCGTACTTTACATGCGCGCGCCCAAGCTCAAAGCCCACGACGTGGCCGATTGGGAGAAGCGCTCGGCGTGGGTCAAAGCCGTCGAAGAGCGCGTCGCTACCGGTGTCGGTTCGGGTCGACCGCACAAGATGCCGCGTTTCTCGCACCGCAAGGCCGGGGAGATCTTGCGCTTTGGGGCCAAGGCCATCGGCGTATCGGCCGATCTCTGCGAACGCCAGTACATTCCCGTCGACGAAACGACCGATCTCGAGTCGATCGATCGCGCCTACTCGAAGGTCGTGCCGCAGCTCGGCTCGGTTGGCGGCGGCAACCACTTCATCGAAATGCAGGTCGATCGGGATAGCGGCGACGTGTGGGTGATGGTGCACTGTGGCTCGCGTGGCTACGGTTGGCAGACGGCCAATCACTTCTTCTACGAGGGAGCGGAGCTGCGCGGTCTGCCCAAGAACCGCCGCGAAGACTCCTGGCTGCGCGTGGATGAACCGCTCGGGCAACGCTACTGGGCGCACCACAACAGCGCCGCCAACTACGCGGTCGCTAACCGGCACATCATCGTGAGCGGCGTGCAAGAAGCGTTGCAAGAGGTGTTCGCGGCCGAGGCCGAGGTCTACTACGAGATTTCGCACAACCTGGTGCAGCAAGAGACGCTCGTCTTGCCCGACGGCTCGACGAAGCGCGGCTTCGTGCATCGCAAGGGCGCGACGCGCGCGTTTCCGGCGGGTCACCCTGACCTTGCCGGTACGGCTTGGGAAAAGACCGGGCATCCCTGTCTCATCCCGGGGTCGATGTACGCGGGCGCGGCGATCCTGTTCGCTCAGCCTGGCGCGCAGGCGTCGGCGTACTCGGTGAACCACGGCTCCGGGCGGCTCCTCGGGCGCGGCGCAGCCAAGCGCCAGCTCGAAGCGTCGCACGACGCCATCGATCGCGAGATGCGCGAAGTCGAGCGCGAGCTCGGTGGCGTTAAGATTCGCGGTATCGTCGGCAACACCGAGCGCACGCCGCTCGACGAGTGCGGGCATGTCTACAAAGACTTGGACGAGGTGCTCGGAGTCCTCGAGGCCGAGGGCATAGCGCGGGTGGCGCACCGCTTGTATCCGGTCGCCAACCTGAAGGGTACGGACTGAGGCTGGGCGCTGCGCCCTCCAGCCTCAGCGATACAGCACGCGAAAGTTCTCTTCCGGGCCCAGCGAAGTCGAGCCGATGCTCTCGAACTCGACGTCGCTGCGCTCGGTGAGCGCTTGATGCGCGGCGGCCGTGACCAAGATCTCATTGGCCTTGGCGGTGTCTTCGCCGAGCTTGCTCGCGGAGTTCACTTCGCGGCCCCAGGCGTCCTGATCGGCGATGCGCAAGACGTCGCCGTAGCCGATGCCGATGCAGAGCAGAATCTGCTCCTCGGGCTTGCGCCGCTCGTTCACCATGCGGCATGCGCGCTGCATGGCGATGCCGGCGTCCAGCGCGCGCTCCACACGCCGAAACAGGATCAAGAGGCTATCGCCTTCTTCCTTGATCAACAGGCCATCGTGACGCTCCACGATGGGGAGCAGGAGCTTTCTCTGCTCGTAGATGACCTGCAGAAAGTGGATGATGCCGAACTGTTCCACGCGGCGCGAGAAGCCGGACAGGTCGGTGAACATCACCGCCCACTTTTCCCCGAACAGATCCCAAATGCGCCGGTCCAGCTCGCTCACGTCGGCGCCCGGTTGGCTGCGCTGTTCGACGAGCGACCAGAGGCGCTCCTGGCTCACCTTCAAGTCCCGGTTGGGCATACCGCCCAGGTTAAGCCAGGAGGCCGGCGTCGAGCGACCTGCTATTCTCGAGGCGTAGCGAGATGGCGAAAAAGTCGCGACCCAGGAGCCAACGTCGAGAGGCCGAGCGAACGCTCACGAAGCTGCAGCAAGCTCGGCAACGCCTGTTCGAGCTGGAGCTCGGCGGCGCACCGGAGCGACCGTTGCCCATCGTGAGCGCGGCCGTCGTCGAGACGCATGCCGAGTCGGTTCATTGCCCGCGCTGTGACGGGAAGCACGAAGTGGTGGAGCACGTCGCGGTGACGCGCGCTGGCGTCAGACTGCGTGAGGCGCGCTTGCGCTGCCGCCAATGTGGGACGAGTCGTTCATTGTGGTTTCGCATCAATGATGTGGGCCCGAACTGATCTCGGGGTGCGCTCGCTAGACGAGCGCGGGACACGAATATGTCTTGACGATCACGATTAGTGGCGAGCCCGTCTCGACGCTTCGCGGCCCCGTCTCGCGTTTTTTTCGCCGGCTGACGCCGGTTCTTTTCGCGTCCGCATCGCTAGCGTGTCGGCAATGTTTCCAAGCCGCAGTTTGGCTCCCCAACTTCGTTTCGGATCAATTCGCGACAGGTTGACGAAACATTGGTGAAAAAAAGAAGCGGTTAACAATGGGTCGCTCAGGAGCCAGAGGGCTTGAAACCCCTGGCAGGGCCAAAAGATCCCGTTCACCCCCACGGTAAGTCCGTCCCTTCTCAGAGGTACCCAAGATGCTCAAACGGTTGCTCCTAGTACTACTCACCATCCTGGCGCTGCTGCCAGCCAGCCTGGCTTGGGCTGAGGATGCCCCGGCCGCTGCTCCGGCTGCTGCTGCCCCGGCCGCCGCTGCTCCTGACGCTGCCGCCGTTGACGTCAAGGCTCTTCAGGATCGCGTCGGCGACCTCGAAGCGTACATGAACAACGGCGCTCGCGTCGCCAAGGATGCTGACGGTAAGGACCGCGCGTCTCTGGTGTCGGGCCCCGGCCCCGGCCACAACGGCTGGATCATGGTGTGCGCCGCTTTGGTGCTCTTCATGACCTTGCCCGGTCTGGCTCTCTTCTACGGCGGTCTCGTCCGTAGCAAGAACGTGCTCAGCGTCATGGCGCAGTGTCTCGGTCTGGCCGGCGTCGTCACCATCCTCTGGTGGGCCATTGGTTACAGCTTGGCGTTCGCTCCTGGCACTCCCTTCCTGGGCGGCACCAAGTTCGCCATGCTGAAGGACGTGCTCTCGGCGCCCAACACCGACTACGCCGCTTGGGTGTCTCACAACGTCTGGGCTTGTTACCAGCTGATGTTCGCCATCATCACGCCCGCCCTGATCGTCGGCGCAATCGCCGAGCGCATGAAGTTCAGCGCGCTGATGCTGTTCATGGTCGGCTGGATGTTCATCGTGTACTTCCCCCTCGCGCACATGGTCTGGGGTATCGACGGCTTCATGAACGGCGTATGGAACGCCAACGCCGGCATCAAGGCCGTCGACTTCGCTGGCGGCACCGTCGTTCACATGTCTTCCGGCTGGTCGGCGCTCGTGCTGGCTCTCATCGTCGGCAAGCGCAAGGGCTTCGGTAAAGAGAATTTCGCGCCGCACAGCATGGTTTTGACCATGATCGGCACCGGCATGCTGTGGGTTGGCTGGTACGGCTTCAACGCCGGTAGCGCAGTTGCGGCGGACGGCGTCTCTTCGCAGGCGTTCCTCACCACCACCCTCGCCACCGCCGTTGCTTGCGCAGCTTGGCCGGCGGCTGAGTGGATCTCGCGTGGCAAGCCCTCGGTGCTCGGCTTCTGCTCCGGTGCGGTCGGCGGCCTCGTCGTCATCACCCCGTGCGCTGGCTTCGTCACTGCGACGGGCGCGGTCATCATCGGCGTCCTGGCCGGTATCGTCCCGTTCTTCGCCTGCACCAAGCTGAAGACGGCGCTCGGCTACGACGACGCGCTCGACACCTTCGGCGTCCACGCTGTCGGCGGCACGATGGGCTCGCTGCTCGTCGGCTTCTTCGCCACGGCGGACGTGAACGCGAACCTCAACACCAACCTCAAGGACATCGTCGGCAAGACGCTGTGGCTCGAGCAGATCAAGGCCATGGGCTTGACCATCACGATCGCCATCGTGGCGACGTGCGTCCTCGGCTACGCGCTCAAGGCCACCATCGGCCTCCGCCCGAGCGAAGAGGACGAGGTCACGGGCCTCGATCTCAGCGACCACGGCGAGCGTGGTTACCATTCGTCCGAGGTTGCCTGAGCTGACGGGTAGCTGGTCAGGCCGACCAGCAAACTGAAGAAAAATCGGCCAAAATTCGCGAGCGGCAGGCACCGGAGATTCCGGGCTGCCGCTCGCGGCTTTTTGTGGGCACTCTCCCGGCATGCTGCTGCCGACCTACGCCGAGCTCGCGAAGATGATCGATCATTCGCTGCTCAAGCCGACGATGACCTACGACGAGCTGGAAGCAGGCTGTCGGCTGGCTGTCGAGTACGACGTGGCCAGCGTTTGCATCGTGCCGTACTACCTGCGACGGGCGAGCGAGATTTTGCGCGGCACCGACGTGCTGCCCAGCACCGTCATCGGCTTCCCGCACGGCGGACAGAGCAGCCGCATCAAACAGCTGGAGGCGGAGCAGGCGCTGGACGACGGCGCGCGCGAGCTCGACATGGTCGTCAACATCAGTCAGGTGCTGAGCGGTGACTTCGTGGCCGTCCGCACCGACATCTTGGCGGTGCTGCAGCCGACGCACGCGCGCGGACAGAAGCTGAAGGTCATCTTCGAGAATTGCTACTTGAACGAGGCGCAGAAGATTCGGCTCTGCGAGATCTGCGGCGAGCTGGCCGTCGATTGGGTGAAGACCTCGACCGGCTTCGGCAGCTCGGGCGCCACCCTCGAAGACCTGCGCTTGATGCGCCAGCACTCACCGGCTCACGTCCAGGTCAAGGCGGCGGGCGGCGTGCAAGAGCTGGATATGCTGCTCAAAATCCGCGAAATTGGCGCCACGCGCAGCGGCTGTAGCAAGACACGCGACGTCTTGGACGAGCTACGGCGCCGACTCGCCCTTGGCGGCCAGGCTTGAGGCTGGTTGCGTCGGAGCGCTGTCGGGCTCGACGGTCGCGCCTTGCAGCTCGGCTTTCCTGCTGTCTAGCAGTGCGCGCAGGCTTTCACGGGTGACGCCTAGGCGCTCGGCGACGCCACGGGCCAGCGACGTCTTCGCGACACCGGGCGTGAAGCGGTAGGTCGCCTTACCATTCGGGCCCAGCTCGACCTCCAGGAACGTCAGCTCGACTGGGCGCTGCTGCTCCAGGCGCGCGGCCAGGCCCAAGAAATGCGTGCTGATGAAGGCAGCCGGTGAAAGCTCTCCGAGTAGCTCGATCAGCAGCTCGAAGATCTCTTCGCCCTCGGTGGGGTTCGTGCCGGAGCAAAGCTCGTCAAGAATCGCGAGGCCGCCGATGGGCAGACTCTCGAACAAGCGACGAATGCGCTGCAGCTCGGTGCCCAGGCGCCCTTCGCTTTGATCCGCCTCGGCCTGCTGCACGAGTGACACGAACATGCCGCTGCGGATCGACAGCCGTGCCGAGCGAGCTGGCACGAACAGGCCCGACTGCGCGAGCAGCTGGCTGAGCCCCACAGCCTGCAAAAGCCTAGTTTTTCCGCCGGAGTTGGGGCCGGTGATGATGCTGATGGCGTGCGCGCCGTGGGTGATGTCGCAGGGCACGGGCGCGGAGCTTTCCAAGAGCAGGAACGGGTTGAAGAGCTGCTCGAAGTGGCAGGGGCTTGCTCTAGAGGAGTCGCCTTCGTCCGTGACGAGCTCCGGCAACGAGACGCGCAAGCCCTTGCTGTTTGCGAGCGCGCGAAACCGCAGGGCCGCGATGTACACCTCGAAGTCGAGCATCAGCTGGTAGAGCGCCAGCCAGGTGTCTTGCATCTCGTCGAAGACGCTCTCTACCAGACGCCCCAAGAGCTCCGAGCTGCGCACGCTGAGCCCTCGGAACAACAACGAAATACGCGACAAGAACCGGCGCAGCGGGGAGGCGTACCAGGGGTTGGCGGCGTTCTCGGTGACGCGCTGAATCGCGAAGCTGCGGATCTCGCCATCGTGACCTAGCCGCACCCGGACGTCGATCGTGGCTAGGTTGCTCTCGTAGTCGAGCAAGCTCTGCAGGTGAGCCCAGCCGTCGGACGCTTGCACGTCGGCGGCAAAGGCGTGAACCTGCGCGAGCGGTCCCTTTGCGTTGGCGAACGTGTGCTCGAGCTTTTCGATGGTGCTTTGAAACGCCCGTAGAATGTCCAAGCGCCTGAGCACCGCGGCGCCGTGGCGCGCTCGCTCTCCGCCTTGAAAGAGGTCGAAAAGGTAGCGAATCTCGGCCCAAGACTGCTCCAAGCTGCGGGTGAGCTCGGGCGATTCGCAGAGCGAGCGTAGGACCTGGTGACGAAACGCCAGCGTGCGAGGGTCACTGGTTGGGTGCGTGAGCAGGGAGAGGAGCGGCCGCTGCAACAGCGGGTAGCGGTCACGCTTTTCGGTCGTGGGGCACAAGCAACGCGCGGCCAAGTCTTTGACGAACAGATCGCGCGCGAACAGCTCTGGATCGAAGCTGGAACGGCCGGGGTCGTAGCTCTTGAGCACGCGCTCGAACGCCTCCGGCGAGTTGCCGGTGGCGAACGCGAACGTCAAGGTCTCCGCGAAAAGTCGAGCGTCGAGGCGCAGGCGCGGCGTCGGCTCGAGCAAATCGGGGAGCAGCATGGTGTCAGGCGCCCAGCGCCACGAGTCGATCGAGCAGCTTTTGTCGCAGCTCTCCGTAGCAGGCGGTGGCGCCCGGAGCGGGGCTAACGTTACTCGCAGGATCCGTCGCTGCGAAGGCTTCGTACAGCGACGCGAACGGAACCTTGCCAATGGCTTCTGCGGCGCGCAGCGCGCCGCCCAGGGCCGAGGAGTTTCCGACCGAAAGCGCGCGGATCTCTGCCCCGAAAACATCGGCCAAAACCTGGCGGATTCCGCGATTTTTGGAGGCCCCGCCGGTCACACGGACGAGCTTCGGCTGCTCGCCGATCCAGTCCGAGTGGCGTTGCATGCTGAGAGCTTGGGCTTCCACGATGCCGCGCGCCAGCGCCGCGGGCTCTTGCCAGGCCTTGAATCGCTCGCTACCAAAAAGTTCCACTTTTGGTGCCAGAACCTTGGGCGTCATCTCTGGGATGAAAAACGGCAGCATCAGGTTGCCTTGGTTGCCCGGCTGCGTTTCTTCGAGAATGCCGCGCGCGAAGGCGTCCCAGGACAGACCAGCCTTCTCGGCCACCTTTTCGCGGGCCAGCGAGCCGTTGGCGAAACAGATCAAGCACATGAAGCCGCCGGCCGGATTGCCGAACACGTGGCCAAAACCGCGCGGATCGGTGTGCGGCTCACGCATGGCCGCGAACACCGTGTCGCTGGTGCCCATGCTGACCACCGCCGTGCCCGGCTCGGTCGCGCCCATACCGACGAGGCTGGAAGGATTGTCGCCCGTGAACGCGACGACCGGCGTGCCCCGTTTGAAGCCGTACTTGGTCACGAAGTATTCGGCGATCTCACCGACTTGCGTGCGTGACGGAACGGCGGGCGGCAGCTTGTCGCCCAAGCCAGGCGCAGTCGCTTCGAGCAGCTCCGGGCTCCAAGTACCGGTCGCAAGCTCCAGCAGGTTCATGCCCGCTCCGTCGCCGTGGTCGATCCCGGCGCTGCCACCG
The DNA here is from genome assembly GCA_036261775.1 of Polyangiaceae bacterium. GTDB lineage: Bacteria > Myxococcota_A > Polyangia > Polyangiales > Polyangiaceae > PMG-095. The sequence continues at coordinate 8,391 of DATAKF010000015.1, forward strand.
ATCAAGAGCGAGGCGAGGAACGAGCTTACCAGATGGATCTCGCGAGTGGCCGCGTAGGCCTCGGGCTCGCGTTTGTAGAACGCGCGGATCTGCGGACCGGTGAAGCGCTCGATGGCGCGCGAACCGCTGAGCTTGACGACGCGAGCGTGGCCGCCCACTGCCGCCGCGATCTCTTGGCACTCGGCGCTGGTCGAGCTGTCCATCCAGATGGGCGAGCTTTCGCGGCTGAGCAGCGGGCGAACTTGGCTGGCGAGGTCGCGGCTCGCGTCCCAAGCCGGGACGTCGCTCAGGCGCTGCTTCAGGTACACGGAGCCGTGCTGTTGCCCGGCGCCGCTGATGCCTTCCACGCTGCTGAAATCAGTGCCGCGCGCCTTGAGCTGGCCGAGGAGCAGGTCGAGCGCTTCCACCCACATCAGCGGATTGGCGTGCTTGAGCTGGGGGTCCGGATTCGGCAAAAAGCCGCTGGGCGAGCCATACTGCGGCAGGCTTTTCCCGAAGTTGACGCTCTCGTCGAGCACGACCCGGCCGCTGCCGGTGTCGATGATCATGGCGGAGAGGCTTTGCGTGCTCGAATCCAGGCCCAGGTACAGTCCCATGAGCGGAAGCGTAGTGCTCCGGCCCAAAAGTCTCAATCGGTCACGGGGTGTTCTAGCGGCAATTTCTGGACGCGCATGCGCTTGTAAAATCAGCGCTTGCTTCGGCCCGCGCGTAGCGCAAAAGCTTCGAAAGTGATCAAGGTTTTCGAGGCGCGCGCTTCGAGTCCGTTGGTCCAAGTCGACCATGTCGCCGTCCATCGAAATCGATCGCAGCCAGAGCTTGCTGGTCGTCGTGCGCTTTCATCGCGGCCCGACGGACGAGGAATTTCGCCAGTACATCGCGGACTACATGCAGGTCTTGGAGGCCGAGCCGCGCTTCGGTGCCGTGTTCGTCACCACTCCGACCATGCCCATGACGCCGCCTCGCCAGGTGCGCATGCAGGCGCAGTTCATGAAGGAGCAACGGCTGCTGATCGAGCAGCGCGTGGTGGGCATCGCCTTTTCGCTGCCCAGCCCGCTGATGCGTGGCGTGCTACGTGGCGTTCTGATGATGCAGCCCATGCCGTGTCCGCACGCTGTCGTCGGTACCGAAGCCGAGGGCGTAGCCTGGGTGAAGGCGCGCTTGTGGACCGACCACGTTCGACGCATGAAAGGCACGGCGGGACCTCCCTAGTGGGGGCGGCACGCGCCATCCCCCCGTCAACCGAAGTGAATTCGTCCAAGGCTCCCCCCGCGCGGCGATGCTCGACGTCGCCAACTCTCGATCCTCGTTGACCTAGGAAACCGTTCGTCGCAGTAGCTCGTGAAAGGCAGGTTCAGTTGGGTGTTTCTCGTGGGGCGCTGACATTCACGCGCCTGTTCGTTCAAGGCAAGCCTCCCAAGGACTTGCGCAAGCGTTACTTGGAGGCCGTGCGGCTGCGTAAGTTCACGCCGCTCGCCCCGGAAGACGAGGCATCCGAAGCGGTCGGTTGGTGCGTCATCGAGCGCCCGTTCGATCTCGACTTTCAACCGGATCGCATCTTTTACGATCGCTTCGTGCTGCTGGGGTTTCGCGTCGACAAGTGGAAGATCCCGGGCGTACTCATGCGCTCGCAGGTGGCCGACGAAGAGCAGCGCATGCTGGCGCGCGCCGGGCGCGAGAAGCTGACGCGCGCCGAAAAAGAAGACATCAAGCTGCGAGTCATCGGGCGGCTGCGCAAGAAGATCTTGCCCAATTCGCGGGCCTTCGACGTGCTGTGGGACTTGGACGCCGGCACCGTGCTTTTTTTCACCCACTCGGCGCGCGCCACGGACGAGTTCGCGGCGCTGTTTCAGACGACGTTTGGTCTCGAGCTGCAGGTGGACAGCCCGTACTACGCGGCGGAGCGGGCGCAGTTGCCGCCCGCGATGCAAAAGGCCTTCGAGAAGGTCGAGCCGGTGAGCTTCGCCGCTGGTCGCAAGGCCAAGAGCGCGCTCGAGAAGCCAGGGGCCAAGTCCGAGCCCGTGGGGATCGAGGCCAAAGGTCGCGCCAAGGCCAGCGACGAAGACGACGAAGAGGAAGTCGACGAGGAAACCTCCGAGTTGATCGAGCGCATCGAAACGACGCGCTTTCTGGGCGCGGAGTTGCTGCTTTGGATTTGGCTCCGGCAAGAGCTGTTCAACGAGCCGGTTGCGCTCGGCAAGCAGGGCGAGGCCGAAGTGTGGCTCGATCGTAAGCTGACGCTCGAGCACGTGCTGGACAAGTTGGAGCGCGTGGCGGTGCGAGGCGCGCAGCCGTCCGGGAGCCCCGAAGCGCGTGAAGCGGTCCGCAACATGAAGCTGCCGGTGGGCGCGCGTGTCGTGCTGCGTATCGCCGAGCAGGACTTTGCCTTCGACTTCAACGCGCCACGCTTCTTGATTGGCGGTGGCGCCGTTCCGGCGTTGCTCAAGGAAGAGGGCGACGACGCCTTCTTGGAGCGCACCGCGCTGATCGAGCGGCTGACCAGCCTCGTGGACGCGCTGTTTGCAGCGTTCTTGCGTGAGAGGTTGGCGCCCAGCTGGACCAAGGCCTGGCAGCCCGCCCTAGTGGCCTGGATGGAGGGCGAGAGCGTTCCAGCCAGCGCGCTCAAGGAAATCGCCGCGGCAACGCGCGCGGCCCGGCGCACCGCGTAAGGGGCACCCCGTCGCTTTCGCCCACACACTCGTGGCCCCCGACTGAACGAAGGGGGCTGGCGAGAGCTTTCGTTGCTGCCTCAGCCTCCCGAATTTGGCCGGATCTACAGGCGTCGAGCCAGCAGGCTCGCGCCGACGAACACCGCGCAGCCACCCAGCGCGAGCAGGTTCGCGCCCAGCGACGGGTCGAAGACCAGCACGAAATCCTTGCCCTTGATCAGGGCTGCGAAGCTGGAGACGCAGAAGGGCATCATGTAGAGGCGCGCGATCTGCCAGGGTTCCAGCCGCGTTCGCGTGCGCCCGCCGTGGGCCGTGCTCAGGTAGAGCCCGGTGCCAATGATAACGCTGATGCCGAGCGAGCTCAGCCAGAGGCGTACGCTGGCGTCGAAGTAGCGCACGAATACGAAGCCCCACCAGATGAGGTAACACCACAGCACGACGCGCGGCAGCGTCAGCTCCGCCAGGTACCGGATGGGCCACAGAGCTGGCGCCGGCGTCGTAGCATCGCCGTTCACACGAACTGCCTTGGTTGACCGGTGGCTTCGATGACGCTCGTCCAAACGTCGTCGCCCGGATCGACCTGCTTTCTTTTGCGCGTGGCTAGCGGCATTGGCACGTGGACGAAGCGGCCGTGCCAACGCCCGATCAGCATTTCGGTGTTGCCAGCCATGGCGGCGTGGACGGCGTTGCGGGCCATGTTCCAGCAGTAAACGCTGTCCGATGGCGACGCTGGCACGCTGCGGATGGCGTAGCTGGGGTCGATGTACTTGAGCGTGACCTCACGCGCCTCTTGCTTGAAATGCTTGGTGATGCGATCTCGCAAGAAGACGCCGACGTCGCCCAGCTTGGCGTTGCCGCTCTTGTCGGCGCCCGTGCCGTCGGATACCAAATCCTGCGCAGCACCTTCGGCGACCACGATCACGGCGTGGCCTTGGCGATCCAGCACGCGTTCTACGTAGCGAAATACGCCTTGTTCGCCCTCGAGCTGCATCGGCACTTCTGGGATCAAGACCAAGTCGACGTCGGTGGACGCCAGCGCGGCGTTGCAGGCCACGAAGCCTGAATGACGCCCCATCAACTTGACGAGGCCGATGCCGTCGCGCGCGCCGGTCGCTTCCACGCGCGCGGCGCGAATCACCTCGACCGACGCCGAGTAGGCGCTCTCGTAACCGAAGCTGCGATCGATGAAATGAATGTCGTTGTCGATGGTCTTGGGCACGCCGACGACGCTGATGGAGAGCCCTCGCTTTTCGATCTCGGCGATGATTTGCATCGCGCCGCGGATGGTGCCATCCCCGCCGATCACGAACAGCATGTTGATGCCCAGCGCTTCGAGGCTGTCGACGACGTTGACCGGATCTTGCTCGCCCCGCGAAGATCCCAAAATCGTGCCCCCTTGGTGGTGAATGCGCGACACCGTCTCGGGCGTCAGCGCCTCGGGGGTGCGGCCCCGGGCGATCATGCCCTCGTAGCCGTAGCGAAAGCCGGTAATGCGCTTGATGCCGTAGGCGAACCAAAGCTCGAGCACCAAGCCGCGGATCACGTTGTTTAGCCCCGGACACAAGCCGCCGCAGGTGACGATGCCGGCGCGCGTGCGGCTGGCTTCGAAGAAGACGCGATTGCGCGGCCCGGCCAGCTCGAAAGCTGGCAGTTGACTCATCAGCTCGGGGGAGCTGGGTAGGCGTGACAAGCGGTCGTCGACCAAGACTTTGTCGGCTTCACCGACGAAGTGCATGGCTCCTTCGCCTAGGTGGGCGGCGGCAGGCGAGGGGAAGCGGCACTGCCCCAGGTCTTTGATGGTGACGTCTTCGACCGAGATCGGTCCACCGGGAACATCCAACAGGGTACCGCGACGGCTCGCCGGCGGTACGGACTCGAAACGGGCGGCTTCCGCGCACATCGCCACGGATCGTGCGCCCCCCAAAGTTTCACGAATGCGTCGCACGCATTATCGGACGCGCAGGGCTCACTCCGCAGGCGGGGGCACCAGTCTTGCTCGAGCCGTACGTCCGCCGCGCAGCGCCAGAATGCCGGCCGCGACCACCAGCGCGGTGCCGACGCTGCTCAGGCCATCAGGGTGGCGCGAAAACAGCGCCCAATCGAACAGCGCCGCGAACGCCACCGAGCCGTAGATGAACGGGCCGACTTGGGCGGCCGGTGCGAGCTGGTAGGCGCGGGTCATCATCAGCTGCGCGATCGTACCGGCAACGACCATCGCCACGATGGCGGGAACGCTGCCAATCCCTGGTGTGACCCAGGTGAACAGCGCCGGGCCGAGGCCAATGAGCGTCGAACAGATCGCGAAGTAAAAGACTATGTTGGTGACCGACTCGGTCATGGTGAGTCGACGCACGCCGACCTGAGCGGTCGCGGCGAAGAGCGCGCCCAGCACGCCGACCAGCGCTGCAGGCTGAAACAGGCCAAGCCCCGGCTTGAGGATGAAGACCAAGCCGAGTAGCCCAATCGTAATCGGACGCCAGATGCCGGGCGGCGTCGGTTCACCCAGCCAGGCTCGCTCGACCAGCGGGATGAACAGCGGCAGCGAGTAGTTGAGCAGCAGCGCTTCGGCCAGGCCAAGCTTGGCGATCACGAAGAAGAAGCAGTACATGGCCGCCATACCGACGGTGCCGCGCACGATGTGCTCGCGCAGATGCCGGGTGCGCAGCCGCCCCACGCCGCGGCGCAAGATGGGCGGCAGCAGCACGAGCAGGCTCAGGCCGCTGCGCAAGAACACCACCATCGCGTTCGGCAGCGAATGGGAAAGCAGCTTGACCATCACGCTCATGAGCGCGAAGAGCAGCGCCGCGCCGAGCATGAACGCTGCGGCGCGGGGCAGGTTCGTCTCGCGGCTCTGGCTGGCTGTTTCTGGCTTCACGGGGCGCGCTGCGCGCGTCATAGCACGCTCGTCATTGGTCTCATCTCAGCCGGTGACCACGCCAGCCGATCCTGGCTTCTGGCTTCACTGCGCCTTCGGCGCTCCGGCAGCCGTCGCTTGGTCCTCGCCAAAGCCTTGCCAGAACCCAGGCTTGGCTGGCGGGCAGCTGTGAAACCAAACCAACGGTCGGATAGCACGCGGCCAAGCGTCCTGATATGAGGGCGGCATGCAGTACAAGGCGCTCGGGCGCACGGGTTTCGAGGTCTCCAGCATCAGCTTTGGCGCGTGGGCCATCGGCGGGACGTGGGGCACGGTCGACGACGCCGAGTCGATGCGTACGCTGCACCGGGCGCTCGATTTGGGCGTGAATTTCTTCGATACGGCCGACGTCTACGGCGACGGCCACAGCGAGCGACTGCTGGCGTGCCTGCGCCAAGAACGCCCTGAGCCGTTTTGGGTCGCGACCAAGGTGGGACGCCGCTCCGACCCGCACAACGCGCAAAGCTACACACGCGCCAACCTGACCGCGTACGTGGAGCGCTGCCTCAAGAACCTCCAGGTCTCCGCCTTGGACTTGCTGCAAATCCATTGCCCGCCGACCGACGTCTTTTACATGCCAGAGGTGTTCGGCGTGCTCGACGACCTGGTCAAGGTCGGCAAGGTGCGCTTCTACGGCGCAAGCGTGGAGCGCGCCGAGGAGGGACTGAAGGCGCTGGAGTACCCCGAGCTGCAGTCTCTGCAGATCGTATTCAACATCTTGCGCCAGCGCCCCGCGGAGCTTTTGTTTCCGCGCGCCATCGAGCGCAACGTGGGTATCTTGGCGAGGTTGCCTCTTTCATCGGGGATGCTCACCGGCAAGCTCACGCGCGCGACGCAGTTTCATCCCGACGATCACCGCAGCTTCAACCGCGAAGGCGCGGCGTTCAGCAGCGGCGAGACGTTTTCGGGTTTTGACTACGAAAAGAGCCTGCAGGTCGTCGAAAAGCTGCGGGCGCTATTGCCGCCTGGGATGGGCTTACCGGAGCTGGCGTTGCGCTTCATTGCGTCGTTTCCGGCCGTCACTTGCTCGATTCCAGGCGCGCGGAGGCCCGAGCAGGTGGAGCAGAACGTCAGCGTCGGCACGCGCGGCCCGCTCGATCCGAAGTTGCTGCAGGCACTGACCGAGGTTTACACCACCGACGTCAAGCCCACCGTGCACCAGCGCTGGTGACGGCCTACTCGCAGTTGCTGCTGTGGGCCAAACGCCGCTCGCAGCCATCGCTCGCTTCGAAGTTGCAGTCGCGGTAACCGTCGTCACACTGGCGAATCGAGCAGATGCCGCCGGCGCAGTCCGGTGCGCCGTTCGGCACGCTGCACGGAGTGGCGTCGCACGCGCCACAATGATCGGCGTCGTGCGCGGTGTCGATCTCACAGCCGTCACTGTCGGCGCTGTCGCCGTCGGCGTTGCAGTCCGCAAATTCGCCTTGGCACGAGGCGACCACGCACACTCCGCCGCCGCTGCAGCGCGCGGTGGCGTGGGCGATCACGCACGGCCGGCAGCTGTCGGCGTCGCAGCCAAAGTCTGGATCTGCTCGCGAAACGCACACGCCGCCGCAGGGCTTGCGATCTGCCGGACAGCCTTCTTGCAGGCTTTCGGTGCTCACCACCAGCGAGCAGGCGTGCAGCCAGCCGAGCAAGAGCGCGCAGGGTAGCCGCGCCCAGCGCTCGAGCCTTCGTTGCTGCGGCCGCACTCGAGGCATTTGCGTACCAGCCTAGCTTGGGCCCGCGGGGCTGTGGAGGCCTCGGCCGATCAACGTTGGTTTTCCCGGAGGCAAGCGCGCTCTGCAAAAGCCGTGATAGCGTGAGAGCAGGCGGCATGCAGCGATTTTTGGCCGGATGGCTAGGCGCACTCGCTTGGGCGACGCTCGGGTGCTCGAGCGCGGACGAAGCCGCGGTCGCGCCGGTGGTGGAGCTCTTCAGCTGGTGGACGAAGCCGGGTGAGGTCGAGGCGCTCGACGCGGTGCTAGCGGTGCACGAAAAGCGCTACCCGGGCGCCAAGGTCATCAACGCCGCCGTGAAGGACTCCGCTACGGCGCGTGACAGGCTGCGTACGCGGCTGGAAGATCGCGAGCCGCCCGATACCTTTCAGGCCAACGTTGGCCAAGACTTGCTGCGCTGGGTCCTCTACAACGGCGCCGACGCCGCGGAGAGCAAGCTCGAGCCGCTCAGCGGCCAAGCCGTGCTGGGTCGTGACTTCGGCGATGTCTTTCCCGAGCAGGTGCTGTCAGCCGCCGGTTTTGACGGCGAGGTGTACGCGGTGCCAGTCAACATTCACCGCACCAACTCGCTGTTTTACAACAAGCAGGTGTTCGCCGAGCTGAACCTGACGCCGCCGACCAGCTTGGACGAGCTGTATGCGGTCTCCGAAGAGCTGCAGGCGCACGACGTGGTGCCGCTAGCGGTGGGCGCCAAGGGCAGCTGGACGCTGGCGCTGCTCTTCTTCGAGAACCTGCTGATCGCCAAGCAGGGCGCCAGCTTCTACCAGCAGTACTTCAGCGGCAAAGCCGAGGCGGCGGTCGAGCCGCGCGTGCTCGAGGTGCTCGATGAGAGCCTGCGCTTGTGGCGCTACACCAACGCCGACGCGCGTCAGATTGAGTGGGACGCTGCCGTGGCCATGGTGCACGACGGGCGCGCAGCCATGACCGTGATGGGCGATTGGGCCAAGGGCACGCTAGAGCAGCTGGGCGGTGTTCCGGGCAAGACCTTCGGTCAGATTCCGTTTCCGGGGACGGCCGGCGTGTTCGTGTTCACGGCTGACACCTTTCCGCTGCCGCGGGGCGCGCCGCGCCGCAGAGACGCGCTCGATTTTTTGGTCACGCTCGCTTCGCTCGAAGGCCAAAACGCCTTCAACCCGATCAAGGGCTCGATCCCGGCTCGCACCGACATCGACCCCGCCGCCTACGATGTCTTGGCGCGCGCCATGATCAAAGACTTTCGTCAGGACAGGCTCGCGTTGGCGCTGTCAGGAATGGCGCCGGCGGCCTTCAACGACTACGTGCAGACGGGGCTCGGTGACATGGTCGACCAAGGTGATCCTGAGCCTGCGCGCTTCGCGCTGATGAACCGCTACGACGTGCTTCAAGCCATGCGTCGCTGACGAGCCGCGCGGCGTGGAGCAAGCCTGGGTGCGCAGCGGCGACGCTGGCGGAGGCCGCAGCAGTTGCTGCGGCCTTGCCTCGATTCGGTTGTCAGATACTGAGCTGGGGACGGTTCTTCTCGGGCCAATCCAGGTGGAAGGCCTTGCCGCGCGGTTGGTCGACGCGCTCGTAGGTGTGCGCGCCGAAGTAGTCGCGCTGCGCCTGCAGCAGGTTGGCCGGCAAACGCGCGGTGCGGTAGCCGTCGTAGTAGGCCAGTGCGCTCGAGAACGTGGGCAGCGAAATGCCGCACTCGACGCCGAGCGCGATGGCTTTGCGCCAGTTCTTTTGCGCCTTCTTGACCGTCTTGTTGAAGTACGGATCCAGAAGCAGGTTGGCGAGCTTCGGATCACGCGCGTAAGCCTCGGTGATTTTCTGCAAGAAGCTGGCGCGGATGATGCAGCCGCCGCGCCAGATCTGCGCGATCTCGCCGAAGTCGAGCTTCCACTTGTACTCTTCTTGCGCGGCGCGCATCAGCTGGAAGCCCTGCGCGTACGAGCAGATCTTCGAGCAGTACAGGGCGTCCATCACCGCTTCGACGAGGGCCTTCTTGGAGCCCTTGTACTTCTTGCCCGGGCCCTTGAGGATCTTGGAGGCCGCCACGCGCTCTTCCTTCACCGCCGAGAGGCAGCGCGAGAACACGGCTTCGGCCACCGTGGGGGCCGGCACGCCCATGTCGAGCGCGTTGGCAGAGGTCCACTTGCCGGTGCCCTTTTGGCCGGCTGCGTCGAGCACGATGTCCACGAACGGCTTCTTGGTAACCGGGTCCTTTTGGCCGAGAATGTCAGCCGTAATCTCGATCAAGAAGCTGTCGAGGATGCCCTTGTTCCACTTGCTGAACACGTCCGACAACTCGGACGGCTTCATGCCCGAGAGGCCGCGGAGCAAGTCGTAGGCTTCGCAGATCATCTGCATGTCGCCGTACTCGATGCCGTTGTGCACCATCTTCACGTAGTGACCGGCGCCGTTTTCGCCGATGTACGTGGCACAGGGCACGCCGCCTTCGATCGGCTTGCCGGGGCTGGCGCCCGTCAGCGGCTTGCCGGTCTTGGCATCGACCTTGGCCGCGATGGCGTTCCAGATCGGCTCCAGCACCTTGTAGGCCGCCGGATCGCCGCCCGGCATCAGCGACGGACCAAAGCGCGCGCCTTCTTCACCACCCGAGACGCCCGAGCCGATGAAGCGGAAGCCCTTTTCTTTGAGCGCCTTCTCGCGACGAATCGTGTCGGTCCACAGCGCGTTGCCGCCATCGATCACGATGTCGTTCTTGTCGAGCAGCGGCAGCAGGCTGTCGATGACCGCGTCGGTGGGGCCGCCCGCCTTGACCAAGATCACGATTTTGCGCGGCTTGGACAGCGACTGAACGAACTCTTCGAGCGTCGCGGAGCCCACGAGGCCGCCCGGGGTGGTCGGGTTCTCGGCCACGAACTTGTCGGTGGTCGCGGTGGTGCGGTTGTACACGGAGATTTTGAAGCCGTGATCCGCGATGTTGAGAGCCAGGTTCTGGCCCATGACGGCCAGACCCACGAGGCCGATATCGGAAAGATTCTTCGCCATTTGAGCGGCCACGAAATAGTCAGACGCGCGGCCGGGAACCAGAAAAAAGCGCTGGTAGGCGCAGTTCAGGCGCAATTTGCGTTGTCATGAACTGAACCGGCCCCAAGTCGTCGCGCTGCGGCAGCGGGGCCGCCGCCCAAAATGCGAAACGGCCCACTGTCGCGTCGCGCAGGGCTTCGCCCCGCTGTCCCCAAATGTGAAACGGCCCACCGAGGCGCGTTGCCTTGGTGGGCCGATTTCAGGTTCCGTGGGGCCTGAGCCTCACGGAGCGATGCGCGTTCAGTCGGTGATAGCCGACACCGGAACGACGCCCGGCACCACAACCTCGGGCTCGGTGCAGAACGAGCGAACCAGGCCCGCGATCGCCGTGCCCGTGTAGGCGCCGCACTCCGCGTCCTCGTTGCACTGGCCGGCGAGCGAGACGCAGGCCTTGTCGACGCAAACCTTACTGAACTGGCCGTCTACGAGGCCGTAGGGGTTGCAGTCGATGTCGTGTTCGCAGCCGGGCGGCTGGCATACACCGTCGGTGCAGGTCGCGCGCGAGTCACCGTAGTACACGGCGCATTGCGCGTTGCTGTGGCAAGAGTCGACCGGCACGCACAGCGTGGTGTCGGCGTCGCAGCGATAGCCCGCGCGGCAGTCGAGGTCTTCGCTGCACTTGCGGTAGCAGAGGCCCGTTTCGACGTGGCACGCACATTCGCCGTCGGAGCACGTGTCGCCAGGGCTGTCAGCGACGGCCAGGGCGGTGGGGGCGGCGCACTTGGCGTCGTTGTTGCAGCCGGCGACCGCGACGGCCGCGGGGACGCATTTGCTGGTCTTCAGGTCGCACGCGGTAATCGGGTGACCGCCGCGCGTGTGGGTCGGGCAGCCGCCGACCACTTCCGTGGCCTTCGTGCACTTGGCCGTGTACTGGCAGCGACCGGCCTCGCAGCCCCAGGTGTTCTTGCCGCAATTTTCGTCGCAATAGGCGGCGTACGCCAAGCAGACAGGGCCGCCGCTGGCGGCAGTCGCCGTGTCGCAGTTGATCTCGGCAACCAGCGCTGCGAGGTCTGCGCACGAGTAGGCGCCCAGGGCTGCTTGCTTCGCCACCGGGATCTCGCAGCAATCCGCGGCTTCGGCGCACTCAGCGCCGCACATCTTGCCCGTCGGCTTGAGGCCGCTGTCGAGCTGAGTGCAAACGCCAACGCTGTTCGAGCCGATCGCCTTCGCGTCGAAGCTGCCGCCGCTGTAGCCGTTGGGCAAGCAGCGCAGGCCATCTTCGCAATCGGACGTGAGACCGCAGGTCTCGCCGGGGCCGCCCAGAGCCGGGCCGCCGCTGCCTTCGCCGCCGCCGCCAACTGCCTCGTCTTCCGAGCAGCGCTGGTTCAGGCAGGCTAGGCCGTCTTCGCAATCGGCACGCTTGGTACAGCTCTCACCGAGGCCGCCCAGGACGGGGGGCTTGGGGCCAACGACCGTGGTGCCGGCCGTGTTGCCTTCGCCGCCAGCGTTGTTCGCGCTGCCGCCGGAGCCCGTCGATTTCTTGTAGCAGGTGCCCTCGAGGCACTTGAGGCCGTCGTCGCAGTCGGACGTCTTGTCGCACGACTCACCGAGCGCGCTCTTCGCGATCTTGGCGTCGCTATCGCAACCGCCCAGGAGACCGCCCGTGGCGAGCGTCACCAAACTAAGAAAGGACCAAACGAACTTATTTTGCATTGTTATTCCTCCGACTGTCTTTCGCCGGACCCCGAGGCAGCGCTCGAAGTCTAATTCTTTCACTTTTGCAGCAGCTTGAACTCGATGCGCCGATTCTCTTGACGGCCCTTGTCCGTCGCGTTGTCGGCGACAGGCTCGTTCGGGCCCGCGCCTCGCGTCTCGATGCGGCCGGCGTCGATACCCTTGCCGACCATGTATTCCTTCACCGAGGCCGCGCGTGCTTGCGACAGCTCGATGTTCTTTTGCGCCTCACCGACGTTATCGGTGTGACCGCTGATCATGATGCGCAGCTCGCCGTACTGCGTGAGCACCTTGACGGCGTCGTCCAAGAGCTTGTTCGACTCTTTGCGGATGGTCGCCTTGCCGAAGTCGAACTGAATGCCCTTGATGACGCCGGCGAACTTGGCGACCTCTTTGGGCAGCTCGTCCGGGCAGCCGTCGGAGTCCTCGAAGCCGTTCTTGGTCTCCGGCTGGTCGGGGCACTTGTCGACCTCGTCCATGATGCCGTCGGAGTCTTTGTCGTGCACGCAGCCGTCCGGGGCCACGCCCTTTTCGGCCGGGCACTTGTCGTCGGGAATCAGCACGCCGTCGCCGTCGGCGTCCTTGTTGGGACAGCCGTCGGTGGGAGCGGGTTGCGCGCCGTCCTCCGCCTCGGTCGGGCACGGGTCGCTAGCGTCCACAATGCCGTCCTTGTCGGTGTCGACAGGCGCGGCGACGGGCGCGGGGCAGCCATTGGGCGCCACACCCGGGACGGCCAAACAGGCGTCCTGCGGATCCATGAAGCCGTCACCGTCGGAGTCTTTGACGACGGGCGCCGTCTCCTTCGGCGTGCGACCGAGCGTGAAGGACAGGCCGAGCAAGAGCTCGAAGTTTTGCACCAGGTCGCCGTCTTCGATCGACGGGTTGGCGCGGTTCTCTTGCATCAGGTTGTCGCGGAAGTCGATGCGCGCGCTGAGGTTCTGCAAGATGGCGTACTTAACGCCCACGCCGAAGTGCAGCTCCGGATCGCTGTCCTTGCCCAGGCCGGTCTGGTTGCTGCGCATGTTCATGCCGCCGGCGCCGACGAGCACGAAGGGCACGATGCGATACGCCGGGTACTGCGCGACGGCGTGCAGGCGGTACGTCCAGATGGTCGCGCCGTCGCCGCTCTCTTTGGTCTTGGTCGGAATCACGCCCAGCTCGCCTTCGGCGCCGAGCCACGAGAGCGGGTAAAAGCCGGCGCGTAGGCCCAGATCCAGGCCAGTCTTCAGCTGCTGGTGGCCAATCGCTGGAGACTCGTTGATGAGCTCCAGGTTTTGGAGGTTGTGCTCCTTCGAGAAGAAGGCAGCGCCCCCGTAGATGCCGAGCTCCAGCGCCATGGGCGTGGGGCGAAACTGGTGCCAGTAGTCGTCGGCACCGCCGGACGCGGAGCCTTGCGCGTTAGCGCCGGCACCCGAAGCTTGAAATGAAAAGCCGGCCTCAGCCGCGTGAGCGCGCGAGGGCGCCACGGCGAAAGCAGACACACCAGCAATCAACCCGAGGAGGTAATAAGAAGGACGCATTGGCAGAACACAGATCCCCTGTGAAAAATCCCGAAGCCGGGAAGGAAACCCCACTTGGCCATTTTTCGCAACATCTAGGGAACATTCGCTGCGCCATCGCGCGCACGCGCGAAGACGAATGGACAAGCGCGAGCAAGCCGTTGGATGGCCCTCAACCCCGCGAATTCACTTGTCGAAATTTGCCCCGACGCTGGGCCGGCCGCGCGTCTACAAGTCCTGAATGGAAAACGCCGTTCCATCGAGTGACGTCAGCTTCGTATTTTTGAAGTGGACGTTTTCGCAGGCGACGGCGTGCAGGCCCTGATCGGCCGCAATTTCGACGTTTTCGAAGGTTACGTCGCGGATCGGTAGCTCGGCTAGGCCCACGATGGCGATGGCCTGCTTGGCGCCGCGTCCGCTGACGTTGGAGACGTGGATGTTGCGGATGGTGGGCGGGGTGACGGTCTTGGGCTTGAGCGTCGAGGAGCCGTAAAACGTCGTCAGCTCGACGACCATGAGCCGAATGTCGCGGTGGCGCACGTTCTCGTAGAAGACATTTTCGATGACTCCGCCGCGCCCGCGCATCGACTTGATGCGTAGCCCGCGATCGGTGCCGACGAACTCGGAGTCGGTCACCCAGACGTTGCGCACGCTGCCACTCATCTCGCTACCAATGACGACTCCGCCGTGGCCGGCTTCGCCGCGCAGCCGGCGGACGACGATGTTTTCGCTGGGTTTGCCGACACGCCAGCCATCTTCGTTCAGGCCGGATTTGATGACGACGCAGTCGTCACCAGTGCTGAAGAACGAGTCTTCGATCAGCACGTTGCGGCTGGAGTCGGGGTCGCAGCCGTCGTTGTTGGGGCCGTTCGTTTGCACGCGCACGCGCCGCACGATCACGTTCTCGGAGTAGACGGGGTGAATCGTCCAGAACGGGCCGTTGGTCAGCGTGACGCCTTCGACCAGCACGTTCTTGCAGCCGACGGTTTGGATGAAGCTTGGCCGCAGGCCGCCTTCGTCGACGAGCACGCGCTTTTCGGTGGGTACGCCGGAGGTGACGAGCTCGTACAGCTTGGTCGCGGACTCTTGCTGCGTCTTTTTCCACGGCCACCACGCGGAGCCTTGGCCGTCGAGCTTGCCCCGGCCCGTGATGGCGACGTTCTCGCAGTCGCGCGCGTAGATGAGCGGCGAGTAGCCGTACAGCTCTTGCCCTTCCCAGCGCGTCAAAACCGGCGGCAGGTAATCCGAAAAGTCTTGGCTGAAGAGCAGCGTGGCGCCTTCGGAGACGTGCAGGTTGATGTTGCTGGCCAGGTGAATCGGCCCCGTGAGCCAGGTGCCGGGCGGAACCAAGACCGTGCCGCCGCCAGCCGCCGAGGCTTTGGCGACGGCTTGGCGAAATGCGCTGGTGGCCTTGGTTTTGCCGTCTGCCAGTGCCCCGAAGTCGCGGATGTCGAACACGCCTGGGGGAATGGACGGGCGCGTCGGCTGCGGCATGGGGAACGGAGGCTTTACAGGTTCGATCGCCTCCGTTGGCATGTAGGAGGGGCCGAGGAGTGAGGGGTTAGGCGGCCCTCCGGGCTTGGTTAGTCGACCCAGTGCCTGAGGGGGAGCGGGGGGAGCGCTGCTCGGCGGCGTGACGGAGCCGCAAGCCAACGTACACAGGAACGCGATGGCGACGGCCAGGGGCTTCATTCGTGGAGGAACCATTTGTTGGTAGAGCCGCAGGTCCACTCCAGCTTGCCGTTGACCGGATCGGTCAGGCACACGCAGCCGCGCGGGTTGGTGCCGGAAACCGGATCGGTGCCGAGGCACTGCGCCCATTCATTGGTGCACGGGGTGTTGTCGATCCAGTGCGTGCGGCCGTCGGGGGTGTCGCAGGTCGGTGCCGTGGTTGCGCCCTGGTAGTCCCAGGGACGCGGGCAGTGACACGAGACGAAGACGCCGTTGACGCAGTCGCAGCCTTTGGTGCCAAGGTCGTAGAAGCCGCAGGTGGTGACGCACGGCATGCTGCACGCCATACCGCCCTTGGCGTGGTCGGACGTGCAGTTGACGTCCGGCGTCGGGACCGGGTTTGGCTCTGGTTGGCCGGGATCGGGCGTGCCTGGGGCTGGTGTGACGGGGTCGTGCGTGCCTGGGTCCGGGTCGCCAGGATTGGCAGGCGTTTCGTCGCCTTCTGCTGCGCCGCTCGAGTCGAGCGCGGAGCGGCCGCCGCACGCCGCTGCGAGGGCGAAAACTATCGCGACGGCGCTCGACTGCAGCCTCAAGCTTCGATCCTCGAGCGACTAATCGCGCCCGGCCACGGATCGATCACAAAAAAGCATCGGGCGTGACCGCCGAATGACGATCACGCCCGAAGTGCTGGCCAGGGCGAACCCTAGCCCTGTCTATTCGCGAATCAGCCGCCCGCGCTGGCCGAGCCACTCGCCGAAGCGCTGGCCTTGACCGACACGTTGATCGACACCGAGGCCTTGGCCTGGGCGTCGAGCGAAGCCGCGAAGCAACCGCCGACCTTGAGGGCCGCGTCGCCACCGCTCGTTACGGCAGCCTGGGCGCCTTCGGCAGCCACCTTCACGGCGCCGACGACGTTTTCGAGCTTGCCTTTCATGCCCATCGAGATCTTGAGCAGACCCGGCAGGTTCTTGGTCAGGGCCGCCTTCAGCTTCATCGAAGCGTCGACGTCCGCCGCGCCTTCGACCTTCACGAACACGGTCGCCGGCTTGCATTCGGCCTTGCCGTTGACTTCAGCGTTGCAGTGCGCCTTGCACTCCGCGCTCATCTCTGGCGGCTTGACCTCGCCGCTGCACTTGGGGGCCTTCATCTCCACCGAGCACTTGCCCGAGCAGGTGCCCTTGCACTCGCCGGCCGCTTTCATTTCGCAGCTGGCCGAGCAGGAACCCTTGCAGGTACCGTTGCACTGCGCGTCGGCCTTGCCCTTGCACTTGCCTTCACAGGTGCCTGCGCACTTGCCCTTGCTGTCCTTGCCGTCGCACTTGCCGTTGCAGTCGCCGTCGCACTTGCCGGAAATTTCCGCGCTGCACTCGCCCTTGCACGAGCCGCTGCACGTACCTTCACAGGTCGCCGACGCTTCGACGGTGCACTTGCCTTCGCACTTGGCGCCGCACTCACCGCTGATCTCGCCGCCCTCGCAGGTCGCCTTGACCGAGCCGGGCTTGACGTTCGCGTCGCACTTGGCTGCGCAGTCCATGCTGGCGTCGAGCGACGCTTCGCACTTGGGGGGCTTCACGTCGACGACCAGCTTGCCCTTGGCCTTGGCCTTGAACTCGCCGATCAGCTTGGTGGCAACGTTACAGGCGGCTTCCGCCTTTTTGCCCGGGCCGTCTTCCTTCGGCTTCAGGTCGTCGTCCTTGGCGCCCAGGTCTTTGGCCAGGTTGCTGCAGGCCGTGACCACTTCGCCTTCGACGTCGACGGCAATCTTTTGCACGTCGGCGCCAGCGGCCAGTGCCGCCTTGACCTTGCCTTCGAGCTCGCCCTGGAGGCCGAAGTTGGCGTTCATGATGGCCGCAGCGTCAGCGATGTCGGCGGGGCAGCCGCCGGGCAGATCGGGGGCGCCCGGGATCTTGGGGGCACCGGGCAACTTGCCGCAATTGTTCAAGAGCGGGACGCTCGCGAGGAGCAACACCGCCAAGACCTTCGACGAAAGGCTTCGGCCTCGTTTGGCTGACATTCTTCTATTCTCCCTTAGGAAGCCGGGCTTTCTGCCCGAACCCAGGCGCGGAACCTATTCCGCTTTCCCCTGAAGGGGAAGCCGTCCTTCAATTCCGGGGATTTTGGCCCATTTCAACCGGTTCGCCGGCCTTGAAGCATGGTCTGGAGGTCCCAAACCGGCCCCGCGATGAAGGAAAGGCCGTCGTCACTGAAGGCTGGCGCGCGCTTCTCGTAGACCGCGTGGCCGACCAAGTTGAGCGCCCAGCCAGCCGCGAAGGCGCCGAGCGAGCCGGCCCACAGCGCGCCGGTGATGGGGCTCAGGGGCTTGGAGGCAAACAGCCCCGCCGCACCTCCGACGATCAGCGGAATGCCGATCAAATGCAGCGTGCGGTTCGTGCCGTGCTGGTGCGTCTCTCGATAGAAGGACAACGACTCCTGCCAGCGCTCCGCCGCGTTGCCGGTGAACTCGGGGTGGCGGGCGCGCCAGTCCTTCTCGAGCAGCTTGATGCCGGCGCCGAACAGCGACAGCGCGCTCAGCTTGAAGCCCGCGCATAGCGCACCCATCCCCGCCACTGAGAGTGCGACACCGAGCCTAGCTGCCGACGAACGTTGAGGCATGAAAGTTACACTACTACGCACTCCGAGATTTGGCGCGTCAGGCTTTTTCACGGACACCAGCCCACGGTTTTGGCCACCTCGGGCACTCAATCTCCATGGTCATTTCGTCGCGACGCTCGGCTCAATCCGCATGGTTCTTCTCAGGCGCTCTGGCGCTTGGCGCCATGGGAGCCGGGCTCGGGGCTTGTTCGAGCGACGAAGCCCCCACCGACATGGCCACCGCGGGGACTACCTCGGTCACCAATGGCGGCACGACGGCCGGCAGCGCCATCGGCGGCACCGCCGCAGGCAATGCTGCGGCTGGCACGAGCAGCGGCGGCAGTGACGCCGCTGGCAGCTCGAGCACGAGCGGCAGCAGCGCAGGCGGCGCGAGCGGGGGCACCGCCGGCGGCTCGGCAGGCGGCGCCGCAGGCTCTGGTGGCACTACGCCCGACGTAAGCCCCGAGGGTGATGGAGACTTCGAAGTCGGCCCCACCTACACCAAAGATCCGAACCTGACGGATCAACAGAAGCCCAAGGGAAAGAAGTTCTCGTTCAGCATGAGCTCGGCCGACAGCGCCATCTACAAAGGTGACGACGCCACGCTCAGCAAGCCGGCAAACAAGCAGGTCTGGAACCGCAGCATCACCGTCTACGTTCCTGCCCTGTACAAAGATGGGGACGAAGCCGCCGTCTTGGTCATTCAAGACGGCCCGGGACCTATCGACAGCATCTCTCGCGCGCTCGACAACCTCACCATCTCGACCGACCCGCTGAAGAAGCTGCCGCCCTTCGTCGCCGTCGCGGTGCAAAACGGCAGTGATCGCGACGGCGCCGATGGCCAAGGCTCCGAGCGCGGCCTCGAGTACGACACCATGTCGGATCGCTACTCGCGCTTCATCGACACCGAGGTGCTGCCTGCCGTCGTCGCCAACGCGCAGATCAAGGCCGCCTACCCGGGCCTCAAATTCACGAGAAACCCGGAGGGTCGCGGGGCTTTCGGCTGCAGCTCCGGCGGCGCCGCCGCGCTCAGCATGGGCTGGTTCGTTCCCGACCTGTGGCGCCGCATCATCACGTATTCGGGCACCTTCGTGGACCAGCAGAACCACGCGCAAACGGCCGAGGTAGCGCTCTTTCCGTTCGGCGCCTGGGAGTATCACTCTGACAAGAAGCTCATCGAAACCACCACCCCCAACAAGCCGCTGCGCATCTTCTTGAACGTCAACGAAAACGACAACGGCAAAGGTCGGCCCGAAGCCGATCATCACGATTGGATCGTCGCCAATCAGCGCACCGCCGCTGCCCTCAAGGCCAAGAGCTACCACTACCGTTACGTCTTCGGAAAAGGCGTGGGCCACTGCGCCGGCCAGGTCCAAGACGCCACGATCGCCGAAGCGTTGTCGTGGGCGTGGCGCGGTTACGCGGGCAACTAGGCTCTCACCTCAGCCGTCCAACCCCCACGCTCGACGAAGTCGCTGGCGCGAAAGCCTGCGCGCGCGTCAACCGCCCTGCGCGCGCGTCAACCGCCCCGCACGCGCGTCAACGCCCCCGTGGCAGGGAGGGGCCTGCTGGCGAGGAGTGAATTACCCAATATTAGTGACTAAGCGTGCGCTCGCAGCTCGCGCGCTCCTGCAGAATGCTCAAGACGCAGAGCATCACCTAATAGTGGTCAATAAGGCGGTTTCGGAAAGGGGGAGCGGGCTTTGCTGCGGTGAGCGGCCCGCCGGACGAGAGCGTGCCGGACGAGAGCCTGCGGGACGAGAACGTGCCGGACGAGAGCCTGCGGGACGAGAGCCTGCGGGACGAGAGCCTGCGGGGCGCCGAGAGCGTGCGGGACGAGAGCCTGCTGGGCGCCGAGAGCGTGCCGGACGAGCTAGCCGAAGACTTCGGCGAACTTGCCGCCGGTGACTTGGCCGAAGGTGTCGCTGGTGTAGCCGGCGGCTTGCATCGCGCTGATGAGGACGTTGCCGGGGTGGGTGCCGTCGGGGGCGATGATGTGGCGGCCGGGGGCGAGACCGCCGGCGCGGCCGCCGACGAGCAGGACCATGCGGTCGACCGAGTGGGTTTGGAAGTTGCTGACACCGTCGTTGAGCTGAATGCCGTGGCCGGCTTCGGGCATGAAGACCAGCGACGAGTTGTCGAGCGCGGTGCCGGCGCCTTCGGGCGTCTTCTTGAGCTTGTCCATCAGGTAGGCGTAGTGACCAATGTGCCAGCCAAGGCACATGCTGACGGGCAGCTGGCCGCGCGTGGTTTCGTCACCGTTGTGGCCGCATTCGTGGAGATCGGCGCGGATGGGCATGCCGAAATCGGTCGAGATTTTGAACACGTTCATGTGCGACTGAAAGACGGTGATCTGCAGCGTCGCAACGCGCGTGATGTCGCAGATGAACGCCATGTGGATGAGATCGGCCAGCAGGCGCGCGCGTGTGTCTTCGTCGCTGTAGCCGGTGTTGGTGCCGATGGTGTCGGAGCCGGAGCCGGCGTTGTTTTCGCCGAGCGGCAGATCGTCGGCGGGGGCGACTGGTTTCTGGCATTGCTCGCCCGTGTTGGGCGGCGCGGCCGCGATGCGCATCTCGAGATCGCGAATTTCGTCGAAGTGGGCGCTGAGGCGCGCTTTGTCGGCTGCGCCGAGCTTGCTCAAGATGCGCTCGCGCTTGTCGGTGATGAGCGAGAGCACGCTCTTGCGCGCGCGCAGGTCGAAGTCGTGCTGCGCTTGCTGGCTGTCGTCCTTGGGCGTGAAGGAATCGAACAGCGAGTGGTACACGATGCTCGGGTTGGTTTGGGCTTCGATGGCTTTGCCACCTTCGCCGTACGAGATGTACTGGCGGCCGGCGAACTCGGAGCCCGAGAGGTACCAGCTGGGCTGCGCGCGCAGCACGAGCGAGCCGAGCGTGGTCTTGTTCAGGCCAGCCACGATTTGGTCGCTGGTGATGCTGGCGGCCCTGAAGCTGGCGGCCTGGGAGCGCGTGCCGCACAGGAGGGGACCCGCACCGCCGCCGTGGAAATCGCGGAAAGCGCCGCTGTCCGGCACGTCCGCGCCTTCGACCGAGTTGGCATTCCACGGAATGCGCAGGTTGCTGACCATGCTGAAATCGCCCATCAGCGCCAGCTTTTCGAGCGGTTTGAGCGGGGTGGTGACGGCGTAGCCGGCGCCTGCAGCGGTGTCGGCTATGAAGTGACCCGTTTCGGTCTTGCGCGTACCGGCGACTTGAAACTTGTCTTCGTCCCAGCCGTCGCCGCCGATGGATTGACCGGCGAACACGATGGCGTAGCGCTTGGGCAACGCGCCGCTTTGGGCGAGCGCGTCACCGTTGCCGTTCAGCATGCACTCGAGCACCGGCAGGCCGACTGCAACGCCGCCGAGCCCTCGCAGCAGCGTGCGCCTGGGCAGGATGAATTTCTTCACGGCGCCACCTCCTCTTGACGGAGCGCGAAGCGATCGTCGGTTGTGTAGTGAGTCAGCAGCTGTTGCAGGCCGTAGCCGTCGGCTTTGAAGCTGGCGAGCAGCGCGGCTTGGGCGTCGCCCTCTTCAGCCCGCAGCTCGCGACCGACCGCGTAGGTCATCAGCTGTTGCATGAAGCAGGCTTCGAGCTGCCCGCTGTCGACGAGCAGGCGCGCGAGCTGGCCCGGACCGCTGAACTCGCCGTGGCCGGGCAGCTCGCCCTTGTCGGGCAAAATGCACTCTTCGTTGGCGTCGTCGTGGGTGCGGTAGCGCCCGGCAATGTCGTAGTTTTCGAGCCCGTAGCCGATGGGGTCGAGCTGGTCATGACAGCTGGCACAGCTGGCGAGCGTGCGGTGCGCGTCGTAGCGATCGATCTTGCAGACCTTGTCGGGAGCTGCCGGCGGCTGATCGACGTTCACGTTGGCCGGCGGATTGCCGATTTTGTTACAGAGCAGGCGCGTCTGCACGAAGATGCCGCGCTGAGTCGGGCTGGTGTCGCTGAACTTGCTGAAGGCGGCCAGCACGCTGCCGTGCGAGAGGATGCCAGCGCGCTTGTCGTCAGCGTAGCTGACCCAACCTTCGCCGCCGGCAGGCGCCATGAGGCCATACTGCGTGGCGAGCAGCCCGTTGACGTACGTTTGGTTCGACGTGAAAAGGTCCAGGTAGCTCGACGGCTCGTCGAACACGACTTTGCCGAGCAGCTTGCTCGTTTCCAGGTTGAAGGCCGAAGCCAGCTCGGCGCTAGCCGGAATAGCTCGGTAGCCGAGCCACATCGCGTGAAACCGCTCGAGCTGGGCGCGCGCGAGCGGACTGGCCAACAGACGCGCTGCGGCTTGCCCGCGCGAAGCGGCGTCGAGCAATTCGCCATCTTTGGCGCTGGCCAACAGCGCGTCGTCGGGGCCGCTACCCCAAAGCAAGAACGACAAGCGCGACGCCACCTCGTAGCTGTCGAGCTTGAAAATGCCGGGCTCGCCCGTCGGCGTGCCGGTCTCGATGCGATACAGCACCTCGGGATCTTGCAGCATGCTGCGCAGGACGAGATTCACGGCGGTGTAGAAGTCGTGCGGCACCTCGGCGTTCACTTCGGTCGCGAAGCTTTGCAGCGTCATGTACGCGGCCACTTGCTCATCGCTGAGCGGGCGCCTGTACAGCTTGAGGCCGACGCTCTCGATGGTGCTCCGCAGGCAAGCTGCGTCGCCAGGACCCGTTGGGGTACACGGCACGATCTTGGTGCGATTGGCGGGCAGGACCGCGCGCGCTGCCACGTCGTCCGCGGCGGCTTCGAGCGACTCGATCAGGGCGCTGGACGCTTCTTGCACCGTGTAGTCGTTGTCGAAGGGGCGGAACACGTCGTCGTTCAAGAATTTGGCGGGCGCGTTGGTGTCGTCGCCCAGCGCGTCGCGGACGACGTTCGAGAGCTCCATGCGCGTGAGCCGCCTTGCGACGCTGGCAGACGCGGTCGTGAGGTTGCCAGGGCCGCTGCCGCCGTTACCCGGGCCCGGACCGTTGCCAGCGCCCGACTGCGTGCTGCCCGCGTGGGCATTGCTACTGGACGGGGACGAGTCGGTTCCACACGCGGTCAACGCTGCCGCGACCGCACACGCAGCCGCGAACCTGCACCTGAGCCCGTTCAGTGCATGCATGTCTATTTCTTAACCGATGCACGCGGCTCGTGGAACCGTTACCGGTCCGCAGAGTCGAAATAGCGAGGTGCCCGGCGCACGTTGAGCGCCTTTGCCCTACACGATGCCGTTACGAAGACAGGCGCGTTTCGGTGATGGGCCCTTCGACGATGCCCTTTGGCATGGTGACGTAAAGGACACCGCTGCTGCGCACCAGCTCGAGCTCCAAGTGCTTTTCTAGATGGACCTCGAGCGCGTCGAGAAAGCTCGGCTGCAGCAGAAAGACCTGAATGTCTTCCAGCGCGTGGATCTTGCGCGACGCCGCTTCGCGCTCGAGCAGCGCGAGCTCGGTGGCGCTGAACAAAGCAACGCGCCGCGCGGCCTTCGAAGCGCGGTGCAGCCGCTCTGCCGATGGCGACCCGACGTCGATCCAAGCCATCAGGATACCAGTCGGATCGACGATGGAGACTGGGGGCTCGTCACTGTCGCTCAGCCCCCCCTTGCTGAAGGCGATGCCCTCCTCGTAGGACAAGCAGTATGCCAACGTGCGCTGCCAAAAGTACCGCGCGCTCTCCGACGGATGCCTCGCAACCCGCAAGTCGAGCCGCTCATAGACGCCCCGCTCGACATCCGAGAGGGTGATGCTGAGCTTGTAAACGGTCGCGGAGGGGGCCATTGGCGGCTTCGGTTACTGCAGCTCGAGCCGTAAGTCCGTGGCTACCTTAGTCCACGCGGGCGGCCAAGTCTGCCGAATTTGCCGTAAAGATCGCGGATCTGCGCGATTCGGCGCGCCGTGTCACAATCGGCCCCGGCTGGCCCCATGAGTAATTCTCGAATCGTTGACCCGCGGAAGGAAGCAGAAGAAATCGTGGGGGATTCGCGCTCGGACGCGCGGCGTGCGGAGCGCGTGAAGGAAGACGCGCTGGCGCGCCTGGCGTCGGACTTGTGCGGCTTGTCCGCCAAGAAGGTGGGGCAGCTGGGGTTGCCCGAAGAGCTGGTGGACGCGATCGGTGACGGGAAAGCGATTCCGGCGTCGGGCGCCAAGAACCGGCAGCTGCGGCAGGTGCGGGCGCTGCTGCGCGAGCAAGACTGGGTGAAGCTGCGCGGGCAGCTGGATACGTTGTTGGAAACGGGCGTCGTGCCTGGTCTGGGCGCCGCCCCTTCCGACGAGCTTTCGGACCGCAGCCTGTCGTGGACGCTGCGCCTGGTGGGCGAGGGGACCCCGGGCGTAGAGGCTTTCGTCGCGGAATTTCCGCGGGCTGATCGCACTCATTTGCGGCAGCTGGTTCGCGCGGTACAGAAGGCCGAGGGCGACCGCCGCCTGCGGGCCGAGAAAACGCTGAACGACGCACTGCGAGGCTTCTTGCGATGACCGACGATACCGAGACGACCAAGCCTGCATGCGGGGCGAAGGCGACCCTGCTGGTGACGCTGACGCCCGATGGCACCGCGACCAACGTTGCTCGGCAGCGCCTGTCGCTGCGTTGCATCTTGCCGCTGGGTCACGCCGGGCCGCATGTCGATCCCCTGCACGCCGAGCAGTGGGAAGCGCCGGCGGGGGCGACGCCCACGTTACTGCGCCAAGAGGAAGAGTGAGCATGAGCGCGACCGAAGACGAATCGCAGAGCTTGGACGCGGGTTGGGACGACGAAGAGCCGTCGCAGCCGGGCGAAGACGAAGTGGATCAAGCCTGGGATAGCTTGCCGCCGCCCACGAGCGGGCCGGTGAGTGCGAGCGCGGCTACGCCGTCCATGGCGCCCGCCACCGAGGAGGTCGACAGCGGCTGGGACGACGTGCCGGAAGGCGCGCCCCAACACGCGCCGGGCAAGCGCCGCCCACACCGCCAGCGTCGCGCCAAGACCACCGCGACGGCGGTGAGCAATAACCCGGTGTTGATGCCGCGCCCGGCCGAACCGACCAAGAAGCACCAGCGCGAGCACGCCCGTAAGCTGCGCGCTCAGGAGGCGCTCGCCAAGCAGCAGCGTAAGGAAGAGAAGAAAGCGCAGCGCGCCGCCGAAGCGCGTGAAGAAGCTGCCGCTCGCCTCCGTCAAACCGAGGCCGAAGCTCTGGCTCGCAGCGAACGCCTCGAAGAGCAGAAGCGCAGGAACGCCGCGCGATCTGCAGCGAAAGCAGCGCGCCCCAAGCGCGCAGGGGCCGCGAAACAGACCGAGAACCACAGCGAGAAAAAGACTCCTTCCTCTTCAGTCGAGCTGAAACAGAAGGAGACCGTTGCGCACAAGAGCGCACCCAAATCGGGATTGCGACCGGGCGTGATTGTCACGCTGGTGGTGCTGGCAGCAGTCGTGGTGTTGCTCTTGCTCAGCAAATAGCGGGCTGGCTGCGGCGAAGCGGCGTGTTAGTCTCGACGCCGTGATTGGGAAACTGAGGGCTTCGGGGCTTACACTATTTGCGTTCGCGTTCGCCGTCGCGTGCGGAAATACGGGCAACAACGGCAAAACCGGACACAGCAACGCTGGCAGTAGCGGCGCCGCAACTGCAGGCTCTGCAGGCTCTGGCGCAGCGAGCTCTGCCGGTTCCGACAACGCAGCCGGCGCCGAGACCGCCGGCTCGAGCACTGGCGGCAGTAGCGCCGGCAGCGGCGGCAGCGCTGGCTCCGACAGCGCTGCGGGTGGTGACGGCGGCGGCGAAGGTCCCGTCGTTCCTCGCGAGCAGGTGGAGCTGGTGCGCGACAAGGTGCCGAACAAGCTCGACCTGCTCATGATGATCGACAACTCGATCTCGATGGGCGACAAGCAGCACTTGCTGGCAGACGCCATGCAGCACTTGGTCAATCGCCTGGTGCAGCCGCGTTGCTTGGACGAGCAAGGCACCGCGACGGGCCAGCAAGCGACTCCCGGTGGCGTGTGCCCGGCGGGCTCGCAGCCCGAGTTCTTGCCCTTCAACGACATTCACGCCGCCGTCGTCACGTCCAGCCTGGGCGCGCACGGCGCCGCTGGCGCCAAGGACGTATGCGTGTCCGCCGAGGACGACGATCACGGCCAGCTTTTGGGCATCATTCGACCGAACTTGCCGAGCTGGAACCAATCCGGCTTCTTGGTTTGGGATCCCAAGCAAGCGTTGACGCCCCCCGGTCTCAACGATGCGGCGGTGTTTGCCGCCGGTCTTGCGCAGACCGTGCAAGCCGCAGGCGACAAAGGCTGCGGCTACGAGGCGTCGCTCGAAGGTTGGTACCGCTTTTTGGTCGATCCCGAGCCACCGGCTGCCGTCGTGGTGCCGCAGGGCAGCAGCCTGGCCGTCGTGCAGGGCACGAGCGAGCAGGTCTTGGCGCAGCGCGCTGCGTTCCTGCGTCCCGACTCGGTGCTGGGCATCGTGATGCTGTCGGACGAAAACGACTGCTCCATTCAAGACGAAGGCTACGGCTGGCTGATCGCGCGCTCGGCGCCGATGTACCGCTCCACCTCGGCCTGTCTCACGAATCCGAACGACAACTGCTGTCAGTCCTGCGCCGAAACGACGCCGCGCAACGGCTGCCCGGCGATCACGAGCGACACGGAATGCGCCAAGGGCAACAACTTGCCCCAAGTTGAAGACGACCTGAACCTGCGCTGCTTCGAGCAGAAGCGCCGATTTGGCTTCGACTTGCTCTACCCGGTTCAGCGCTACATCGACGCGCTGACGGCCGCGCAGGTGCGGCGCCGCTCCGACAACACGCTCGTGGCCAACCCCATCTACGCCAGCAAGCCAGGCGTGCCGCCGCGCAGCCCCGAACAGGTGCTGCTGCTCGGGATCGTCGGCGTGCCGTGGCAAGACGTGGCCACGGCAGACAGCCTGACCAAGCCGGGCCTCAAGTTCCTGAGCGAAGACGGTCAGCTCTCGGAAGAGCGCTGGGACATCATCTTGGGCAACCCGGCGGCGAGCCCGCCGGTCTTGCCGCTCGACCCGTTCATGGTCGAAACGCCGCTGGATCGGACCACGCTGGGCCTGGCGCAAGCCAACCCCGTCGTGCCGATCGAGAAACTGGTCGCGTCCAGCTCCACGAACCCGCGCGCCAACGGCATCAATGGTCACGAACAAGTCAATCAGAGTGCTCGCGACTTGCAGTTTGCGTGCACCTTCGCGCTGCCGAATCCGATCGTCTGCGATCAGGCGGCGTTCGACGCCGGCAAGGCCTGTGACTGCTTTGCGGAGGACGCCAACTTCAACCGACCGCTGTGTCAGCCGCCAGGTGGCGGCCCTGCTTCCACCAATCAGTACTTTGGCAAAGCGTATCCCGGCTTGCGAGAGCTCGCGGTGCTCAAGGGCATCGGTGGTCATGGCATCGTGGCGTCCACGTGCGCAAAGAGCGCCGACTTGCAGTCGGACAGCTACGGCTATCGGCCGGCCATGGACGCGCTGGCTGGGCGCGTCGCCAAACAGATTGGTCGCAGCTGCTTGAATCGCGACGCCGAGGCCGATGCCAATGGCCGGACCGCTTGCAGCGTCATCACCGCCTCCAGCTCTGCGAGCTGCTCGTGCCCCGCCGCGCAAGGGCTCTCCAATGTTCCGGCCACTGCGGTCGCGCCGGTTTTGGAGGAGCTGGCGTCCGTCGGCTACTGCGGGCCCGGCATGTCGTGCGACGCGCTGTGTCTGTGCGAGCTCACCCAGCTCGATGGCGCAGAGCTGACGGCCTGCCAAAACGAAGACCAGGCCCCGGATGTGCCTGGTTTCTGCTACCTCAACGCGGTCACGGGTGAGGCCCACGCCGGCAAAGCGAGCCTGGCTCAAGATTGCGTGGGCGCGGCCCCCCGCCGTATCCGCTTTACCGGCGGTGCCCCGGCGCAGAGCAGCATCGCGCTGCTCTACTGCGCGGAGTAGTTTGAGCTATACTGAACACCACCTTGGGGCGAACCTTCTTTCGAGCACTCGTTGGAGCCATGCTGGTGGGCGGCGTGGCTCTGGCGCAGCAGGGTTTGATCGTCGAGCCGTGGCGTAAGGCACCGGCGCCGGCGGCCGCCCCGATCCCACCGCTGCGCGCCATGCCCGCTTCAGGGCTTGGCGGTCAGGTCGGCGTGCCGCTTGTGCGCACTGGCGAGGCTCCGCGGCCGTCCGCGGCGGCGTTTCCCAGCGTGGAGGCGCCAAAATGGTCGCCGCCGGTGGTCGAGCTGCTGGTGGATCCTTGGGCCAAGGCTCAGGTCGTCGTTCCCACACAAAAGCCGCGCTGGGTCCCGTCGACGATCGAGATCGTGGACCCGTGGGCCGATGAGCGCCCGCAGCCCCAGCCGCGTGTCGCGAGCCATCGGGCCGAGCGGGGCGAGCGGCACGAGCGCGCGCGTTCGCCCATTTTCTAACTGGGCGGTGTTCTGGCCGGGGGTGCTAGGCTCGAGCTGGTGAGTGAGTCGCTGATCACGACAGCCCTGCGCGAGAGGCTGATCTCGGTCTTCGAGGATCCGTCTTACCGGCCTCCGCCGTTGCCCAGCGTGGCGATGGAGCTGCTCGCACTGTCGAATCGCACGGACGCGCGCGCCAGCGAGGTCGTGCGCTTGCTGGAGCAAGACGAAATGCTCGCCGGCAGCGTGATGCGCCTGGTCAGCTCGCCCATCTACTCGGGGCGCAGCAGCATCACGACGCTCAAAGAAGCCGTGGTTCGGCTCGGCTTCAAGGTCGTGCGTGACATGGTGTTCGAGGTCGCGCTGCGCAGCGGCGTGTTCGATCTGGACGAGTACGCGGAGACCGTGGCGCAGGTGCAGCGCCACAGCACCGTCACGGCTTACATCTCGCGCATCGTCTGCAACAAGGTGCGCATCGACGGCGACCACGCCTTCATCTGCGCGCTGCTGCACGACGCCGGCTTTGCGGGGCTGCTGTTCGCTGTCACGCATTTCGAAGGCGCCGAGAGCCCGCCGCTCGAGCAGCTGTGGACCGACGTGGACGCCCTGCACGAGCGCGCGTCCGGCATTTTGGCGACGCTCTGGGGCCTGCCCTCCGGCATGGCCGACGTCGTGGGGCATCATCATCACCTGCACACCGGCGAATTTTCCAAAGTGGCGGCCGCCATTTGCGTCGCCGATCGGCTGAGCCGCTCGTTCGGCGCCGATGTGGTCGGCCCCGCCGATTCGCAAGGCATTGCCATCGCCGGAGACGCCGTCACGGATTTGGATTTCGAGATCGCGCGCGGCGAGCTGGGCATCAGCGAGGCCAAGCTGGACGAGATTCAGGCCGAAGCCGAGCAGCTCGTGCCGCAGATTTTGTGGCTCTGAAAGCGCGCGCTCGGCGCTAGTGCAGCGCCGCACAAAAAGTTGCCTCTATCTCATTTGCGCTGCACTAGCGTGGCGGCATGCCGTACGCCGCTGCCGAGTCTCGCTACCAGAACATGCCGTACCGCCGCGCCGGCAAGAGCGGCCTGATGCTGCCGCCGATCTCGCTCGGGCTTTGGCACAACTTCGGCGGCGTCGATCAGCTCGCCAGCGGTCGCAAGATGCTGCTCGGCGCCTTCGATCTCGGCATCACCCATTTCGACTTGGCCAACAACTACGGGCCGCCGCCCGGCTCAGCCGAGATCAGCTTGAGCCAAGTGCTGAAGAGTGATTTGGCGCCGTACCGCGACGAGCTGGTGATCTCGACGAAGGCTGGCTATGGCATGTGGCCCGGACCCTACGGCGACTTTGGCTCGCGCAAATACTTGGTCAGCAGCTTGGATCAGAGCCTGCGCCGGCTGGGGCTCGACTACGTGGACATTTTCTACCACCACCGCCCCGATCCCGAGACGCCGCTGGAAGAGTCGATGGGCGCGCTCGATCACATCGTGCGCTCGGGCAAGGCGCTGTACGTCGGCATCTCGAACTACCCGGCGCCGCTCGCCAAGCGCGCGGCGGAGCTGCTTCGGCAGCTGGGCACGCCGTGCCTCGTTCATCAGCCGGCCTACAACATGTTCAACCGCTGGATCGAGCCCGAGCTTTTGAGCGTGCTCGACGAGCAAGGCGTGGGCTGCATCGCGTTTTCGCCGCTGGCCCAAGGCATGCTGACGAGCAAGTACCTGCAGGGCATTCCGGCGGACTCGCGCGCCGGCAAGCCGAGCGGCTTCTTGCGCCCCGAGCACGTGACGGAAGACAAGCTTGCACGGGTGCGCAAGCTGGGCGCCATCGCGGAGTCGCGTGGTCAAACCCTGCCGCAGCTGGCGCTGGCTTGGGTGCTGCGCCACCCCGGCATGACCTCGGCGCTCATCGGCGCGAGCCGCATGGAACAGATCGATGACGCCGTCGGGGCGCTGAAACGGCTCGATTTCACGCCGGAGGAGCTGGCACGAATCGAAGCCGCACTCGCCTGACGCGCGAGCGCGCCGAGCTTTGAAGCCGCGCCCTACGGCGTGTAGGTGTACGCCTCGACCCAGTCGTACTGCGCCTCGCACGGGATGGCGCTGGGGTCGAACGGGCCGGCAAAGGTCGTGACCGACGTGTCGGTCGGCCAGGCGTTCATGTGCAGAGTCGCCGCGTCCTTGATCGAAGCTTGAACGTCTTTGTGCGTTTGGACGCCATCGACGAAGAACGTGACGCCGTCGGGGCGCCACTCGATCACGTAGTCGTGGAACTCGAGCGGCGGTCCCCACTGAAAGGTCACGACCTTGGGTTGGTAGACGCGGTTGGCCAAGGTGCCCGAGATCAAGTTGTACTGCATCGACTTGGGCAGGTTGCCCAGGTGCTCGATGTCGATCTCTTGCCAGGAGGTGTTCACGTTCTCGGTCTTGTAAGTGAACAGCGACGAGACCACGCCGCTACCGGCGCAGAACTTGATGCGCCCGGCGAAGCGCCCGTACGTGAACTTCTCTTTCGTGGCCACTTCTGCGGCCGAGTAGGCCTTGTCGCCGTTTTGCACGTTGGTGACTTTGAGCTTGAGGAAGCCGCCTTCGACCACCACGTTGCCGGCGCTGAAGCGGGCAAGATTCTCGGCGAAGGTGTGCGTCTGCTTGGACCAGCGCGCGTCGTTGAAGGAATCGAAGTCGTCGCGCCAGGCCAGCTTGAAGTGCGTGTCGACGGCGGAGGTTCCACCACCACCACCTGTGCCACCAGCGCTGCCGCCGCTTGCGGCGTTGCCCGCGCTGCCGCCACCAGCACTGCTACCGCCCGCGCTGCCTGAGCCAGCTTGGCCCGCACTACCACCCTGAGGGGTGACAATGCTGCCGCCCGTCCCTGTGGCCTGACCAGCAGTCATGGTCGTGCCGCTCGTGCCGGGCATGCCGGCGCTCGTGCTGGGGGTACCGGCCGAGCTACTGCCGCCGCTGCCAGCGGAAGGGGGCGAATCCACGGCCGGGCTGTCGAAACCACAGCTCAGCGGTAGAACCGCGAGGCTTACTCCAAGCAAAAGTCGCTGCATCGCCTGCACATGTCTCCGTCGACGCTCTGATGTCGCACAATCACTCTCGCGGGTCATCAGGCACGTAGCGAACTGCCGTCTCGGCTGTACGAGTCCGTTCAGGCGCGACGCTGTGCTCGGTGGAGCAACAGGTCGCAAATGGGGACGATGTCGCATGGGTCGGATCGAACCACCAGTAACCGTTGGGGGCCCCAGCCAGTCTGACGCCGACCGGCCAGCTGTCAGCCTGGCGGCGGGCCAGCTGTACGGTCGTGGCTACCGCCTCGCCTTTCGCGGGCTTTTGGGGGGGTGATGATCCGGAGCCGCCTCCGGAGCGTATTTTCCGGCATGCTCGACTCGGTGAGCTCGGTGGGACCCTCTTGGGCGACGCGCAACGTGCAGCTGCTGACCTTGTTTGCGCCGCTGCTGCTGCTGGCGGGAGTGCTCGGTTTCGTAGTGCCGGCGCATCTATCGCTGATGAGCGGCGCGCCCGCCTACAACGTCTTTCACCTGATCGCCGGCGCGGTCGGGCTGCTGCTGCTCCGGAGTCGGCTGGCCGCGCCCGCCATTGCCTTCAACCTGACGTTCGGGCTGATCGATTTGTATCAGGCGGTGGCGGGGCTCACCGGGGTGTTTCCGGCTCGGCTTTTCGCGCTGCGCCCAGCAGATCACGTGGTTCACGTGCTGTTCGGGCTCCTGCTGTTCGGCGTGAGCCTGCTCGGAAAAAGAGCCGTCTAGTCAGCGCCCATCGGTTTGTCGCTCTAGCTAACGCTCGCTGCTAGCCTGCTCGAGATGCTTCGGGCCTGGGTCTGCGCTGCTGCGTTAGCGGTAGTGGTTTTGGGCGGCACCGCTCGGACCGCGCAGGCGGTGGAGACGCATCCGCTCAGCGAAGTGCGCACGCCCAACTACTACTACTTGCATGGAGGCCTCACGCTGGGCGCCACGGCAGGCATCGGGGTAGTGGAGCTGGTGCTGCCGCGGCTCGGGCCCGGTTACGATCTCAAGAGCTTTGGACCCGATGACGCCGTGCGCGTCAACTTCAGCGATGCCTCGGCGCACCTGAGCGACAAGCTCTTGCTGGTGACCATGACTGCGCCGCTGTTCCTGCAGATGTCGCAGGGCTTCAACAGCAGCATGGCCAACGCGGGCTTGATCTACGCCGAGTCGCACGCGTTTAGCATGCTGCTCGCGGACACCGCCAAGCTGATCGTGCGCCGCCCGCGGCCCTACACGCACTCGAAGGACCCGCGCATCGTCTACTTTGCCGAGCAGCAGAGCGCGGACGCGCACGCTTCGTTCTATTCGGCTCATTCCAGCTCGGCCTTCACGTCGGCCATGGCGGGCTCGCTGCTGTACGCGGCGCGCACCGACGATTTGCCGGCGAGGCACGTGGTGTGGGGTTTGGAGTTCTTGATGGCGGGCATGACGGCCCAGCTGCGTGTGCGCGCCGGTCGTCACTACCGAACCGACATTTGGGTCGGCACCACGCTGGGCCTTTCGATGGGCCTAGCGGTGCCGGCGCTGCACGGCGTGGATCTCGGGCGTGTGCGCGGAAGTGAGATGGCCACCGCGGGTGGCGCATTTGCGGTCAGCATGCTGCTCAGCGAAGCGGTCGATTTTTGCGGTGTTCTGCAGCGCCTTCACCTGTGCAACCTGCCGCACGACACCACGGTGCCGCTCGGCGGCGGAGAGGCCGCGCGCGCGGACTGGGTCGTGCTTCCGGCACCGATTCCAGGTGGGGCGGGTCTTTCCCTATTCGGCCAGCTGTAGTCTTGCGGTAACGATCCCATATAGGGAATTTGGAAAGATTTGTGATCCATTTCTCTGCCCCTGAGCGACCCTGTTCACATGAGTCGTCGGAGCTTCGTCGTCGGGTTGGCTGCCGTGCTCGGGGGCCTAGCGCTTGCGCCGCCCGCCCAGGGCTTGATCGTCGTCGACGGTAAGATCGTCGACGCTTGGCCTGAAGAACCGCAACCGGCGCCGCGGCACGGGGCGGCCTTCGCGGCGCTCAACACCGGCCTCTACCCGCACCCGAGCGGCACTGTCTACGGCCTCACGCTGCTGATCGACTTCAGCGACGCGACGCCTGCGTTCACCAAGGCGGAGATTGACGCGTGGCTCAACTCGAAGGGCTACAGCCAGGGCGGCCTCAACGGCTCGGTGCGCGACTATTTTTCGGACGAGTCGAACGGCATGGTCGACTTTCAGAACGAGATTTTCGGCTTCTATCGCGCCAAGCAGACCAAGGCGCACTACGAATCAGGTAACGGCTATTCCGGCTCCGACGAGCTGTTCCTCGAGATCATGGATTACTTCGATCCTCTGGTCGACTTCTCCAAGTACGACAACGACGGCGACGGTAAGACCGACGCCATCAGTATCGTGTACGCGGGCGAGGCCGAGACGTGGGGGCAGGGGCTGTGGCCGCACGCGAGCGGCTCGAACCAGAAGCGCGATGGCGTCACGGTGTCGCGCTACATGATGACCAACCTGGGCACCAGCTTGGGCCTCTACACGTTTGCCCACGAGGTCGGGCACATGTTGTTCGGTTGGCCCGACCTGTATGGCTTCGGCAATTACTGCATCATGGGCAACGGGAGCAGCCAAAAGAACCCCGTCGGCATCAACGACCTGTACCGCGCCGATCAGGGCTGGATTCCGCTCGTCGACGTGACCAAAGACACCAACGCCATCTACAGCGCGAAGGTGAACGGTGCCGGCTACCGCTACACCAACCCTGCCAACTCGAAGGAGAGCTTCTTCTGGTCGAACGTGAAGAGCGACGGTCGCTTCAGCACCATCGCGGGTGACGGGCTCTTGCTGCTGCATTTCGACAAGAACATC
>DATAKF010000025.1:0-22497 GCA_036261775.1 Polyangiaceae bacterium
GAAATCGACCCAAAACGCCCCCGCCGAGAGCTGCGTCAAGACCAGCATCACGACCAGCGGCGTGTGGTTGTGACCGGCGCGCACGGCGTAAAAATCGCCGGGCAACAGGTTCTTGGGCATCACCTTGCGGGTCTTGTACTGCGTGGACGGCACCGTGATGCCCGACTCGGGCGTGCCGGGCAACAGGCCCTCGGTCTGCGCCTGCTCGAGCAAGTGCTGCGTCTCGACGATGCGGATCGAGATGGCTTCGTTCGGGCAGGCTTGCACGCACGCGGGCGCCTCGCCCTCGGCCAGGCGATCGCTGCACATGTCGCACTTGCGCACGATGCCGCGACGCTTGCTGAACTGCGGGACCTCGTAGGGACAGGTCAACGTGCAGTACTGGCAACCAATGCACTGGTCGTCCAAGTGGCGCACGATGCCGGTGACCGGGTCCTTTTCGTAGGCGTTGACCGGACAGCCCTTCATGCACGCCGGGTCGACGCAGTGGTGGCACGCGGTGGTAACGGTCTGCTGCACCGGCTCGTTCGCCGTGCCGCCGTGGAGCAAGCCCACGCTGCGCCAGGTTTCCGCCTCGTCGTCGTCGAGCCCGTTGAGCCGATGGCACGCAGTGACGCACGCTTTGCAGCCCGTGCACGCGTCCAGGTCGACCTGAAAGGCGTACTGCTGGCCCTTGGCGGGCTTGGCCAGCGGAATCAGGTCTTTGTAGAGGCGATCGCTGTCCAGCTCGTCGGCGTCGTGCCGGCGAGCAAAGCGCTCGACTGCCGTCAGATCTTGCTGGAGCTCCAGGAACTGGCTGACGAGCGGCAAGCGCACGCGCGGTGGCTTGCTTTCGCTCGTCTCGAGCAGGGCAGTCGCTTGGACGGTCATTCGGCGGGCAATGCCTCGGGAGTCGAGACGGGGCCTTCCAGCTCGGCTTCGGCGCGACCAAAGCGAACCGTCGCCGCCAGCGCAGCCGAGACCAGCACCGCGCCGCCGAGCCAGAGCAGGCCAGTCTGGGTGCTCTGCGCATTGCCCCGGAACAACATGCCGGCCATCACTGCACCCACGTTGCCACCGGCACCGACGATGCCCGCCACCGCGCCCACGCCGTTCGGCTTGATGAACGGCACCACCGAGTAAGTGGCGCCGGCCGCGATGTGCACGAACAAGCCGAACGTCACCAGCGCGATGGCGGCCGGCACGACCGAGCCCATGCGTGAGAACACGATCAGGCCCAGGCCCTCGAGCAGCAGCATGGCGGTCAAGAAGCGGCCGCGGCCGTCCAGGCCGAAGCGGCGCCCCGCTCGGTCGCCCAGGTAACCCCCGAGCGACCGAGCGAAGATCGCCAGCACACCGAAGCTACCCGCCAGCATGCCAGCCGCTTTCAGCCCCAACTGAAAGCGATCATGGAAGTAGCTGGCGGCGATGTTGTGGATGATGATTTCCACGCCAAAGCACGCGCCGTAGCCCACGAACAGCGCCCACACCCGCGCATCACGCGCAGCCGTAAGCAGAGACCCCTTCGACTTCCCCGTAACTGCCTTGGCATCCTTGCTCTCCGGCGAGTCCTGCGTGAACCGCAGGTACAGCACCGACATGATCAAGAGCAGCACGCCAGGCAAGATCATCGCGTAGCGCCAAGCTTGGCCCTCGACGATGCCAAAACCAACCAAACCCATGACGACCACGGGCATCACCATCTGCGTGACGCCGCCGCCCAAGTTGCCCCAGCCAGCCGTGGTGGCGTTGGCGGTGCCGACCACGTTCGGCGCGAACATGGCAGAGGTGTGATACTGCGTGATCACGAACGACGCGCCAATCAGGCCGATCAGCACGCGACAGATCAAGAAGCTCGTGTAGTCGTGCACTAGCCCTACGCCCATGATGGGCAGCGCGCCGAGCGCGAGCAGGCCGGCGTACACGCGGCGTGGTCCGTACTTGTCGCACAGGTAGCCGACGAGCAAACGGGCGAAGATCGTACCCCCCACCGAGGCGATCACGCTGTTGGCGACCTGCGCGGACGTAAGGTGCAGGTCGGCACGCACCAGCGGCATCAGCGGCGCGAGGCCAAACCAGCCGAAAAAGCACAGAAAGAACGCGACCCACGTCATGTGGAAGGCGCGCATCTGAGGCGTGTTGAAACTAAACAGGCGGATCTTGTCTGCTTTCATGGGATCTTCCGTAGCTTTTTCAGAACAGGAATCACTCAGCCGCAGACGCAGCGTCTTCGTGCAAGTCGCAGCGCTTCACCGGCATCAGCTTCTCGATCTCGGCTTCGCTGGGCAGCTCGAGGTAAATCGCTTCCCCGTCCAGCTTGACGGGGAAAGTGCGCACCTTGAGCTGATCGCCGCTCAAGCATTCACCGGTCTTGAGCGAGAACGTCTTCTTGTGCTGCGGGCAGGCGACCTTGGGCTGGCCCTTCTCGTCGCCGATCAGGCCACGCGCCAAGACCATGTCCGACATGTGCGGGCACTGGTTCTGGCAGGCGTACCACTCGCCGCGCGACGCAAAGTTGTAGAGCGCGATCTGCGCTTGGCCGTACTTGATGGCGATGCCGCCTTCGGCGGGCACCTCGCCGACGTTCGCCACCTTCACCCACTGCGTGGTGATGAGCGGCAGGTGGCGACGGTCACGAATCGCAGGGGCGACGGGCGTCTTCTGCCAGTCAGCCGGGCGCTTTTGACCGCGCTCGTCGACCAGCTCGATGGTGTTGTCGGCCTCGTTGGTGTTGGCAAAATGCCGGAATTTCGCGCGCCGCTGCGGGTCCTTGATGGTCTCGGCCCACTCGCACTTGTAGGTGTCGACCAGGTACTGCATGTCGCGCTCGAGCTCCTCGCAGATGCCGAGCTTGTCGTCGATGATGACCTCGCGCAGCTGCTGGATGCCGCCGTCCATCTTGTCGAGCCACGTCGACGTGCGGGTCAGCCGGTCCGCGGTGCGGATGTAGAACATCAAGAAGCGGTCGACGTACTTGAGCGCCTGCTCTTCGGTCAGATCCGAGGCGAACAGGTCGGCGTGGCGTGGCTTGATGCCGCCGTTGCCGCACACGTACAGGTTCCAGCCCTTCTCGGTGGCGATCAGGCCAAAGTCTTTGCTCTGCGCTTCGGCGCACTCACGGGTGCAGCCGCTGACCGCGCTCTTCAGTTTGTGCGGCGCGCGGATGCCTTTGTAGCGTTCCTCGACGCGAATCGCGAAGCTGACCGAGTCTTGCACGCCAAAGCGGCACCAGCTGCTGCCGACGCAGCTCTTGACCGTGCGCAGAGCCTTGCCGTAGGCGTGGCCGCTCTCGAAGCCAGCCGCCACCAGCTCATCCCAAATTTCCGGCAGCTGCTCGACGCGCGCGCCGAACATGTCGATGCGCTGGCCACCCGTAATCTTGGTGTAGAGCTTGTACTTCTGGGCAATTTGCCCGATCACGATCAGCTTTTCTGGCGTGATTTCCCCAGCCGGAATGCGCGGCACCACCGAGTACAGGCCGGTGCGCTGCAGGTTGGCTAGGTAGCGGTCGTTCGAGTCCTGCAGCGTGTCGTGCTGCAGAATCATGTCGTTGTGCACGCTGGCGAGGATCGACGCCACGGCGGGTTTGCAGATCTCGCAGCCGTGGCCTTGGCCGTGCGTCTCCAGCAGCTCCTTGAACGAGCGCTGCTTCTTGACGCGCACGATTTGGTACAGCTCCTGGCGACTGAACGCGAAGTGCTCGCACAGCTCCTTCTTGACGGCCTTGCCTGCAGCCGCAAGCTCGGCGTTCAGCACGTCGGTCACCAGTCCCATGCAGCCGCCGCAGCCAGTGCCGGCCTTGGTCGACTTCTTCAGGTCGGACAGGTTGCAGATGCCGGAGCGAACCGCCTTGCAAACCTGGCCCTTGGTGACGTTGTTGCACGAGCAGATTTGCGCGCTGTCGGACAGCGTCAGCTTGCTCTTGCCTTCGCGGGCGCCGAACAGCAGCTCTTCGGGCGCCGCCGGCAGCGGCTCGTTGCTGCGCAAGAGCTGGGTCAGGGTCGCGTACTCGGCCGCGTCACCCACCAAGATGCCGCCGACCAAGTGCGTGCGGTCGGCGCTAACCACGAGCTTCTTGTAGACGCCCTTGACCAGATCTTCGTACGAGATGGTGCGCTCGCCGTTGGCCTCGGCAAAAGGGTCACCAAAGCTCGCCACGTCGGTGCCGAGCAGCTTCAGCTTGGCGGATTGGTCGGTGGCGGCGAACTTGGCTTCGGTACCAGTCAGCGTGCGGGCGCAGACCTCGGCCATTTGGTAGCCGGGCGCCACCAAGCCGTA
The DNA here is from genome assembly GCA_036261775.1 of Polyangiaceae bacterium. Lineage (GTDB taxonomy): Bacteria > Myxococcota_A > Polyangia > Polyangiales > Polyangiaceae > PMG-095. The sequence continues at coordinate 4,258 of DATAKF010000025.1, forward strand.
CAGCGTGCCCTGGTGCAGCGCGCACTCGCCGATGGCGAAGATGTCTTGGTCGCTGGTGCGCAGCTGGTCGTCGACCAAGATGCCGCCACGCTCACCCAGCGCCAGCGCGGCTTCGCGCGCTAGCTCGTCGCGCGGCCGAATGCCCGCCGAGATCACGATCAGGTCGCACTCGAGCGTCTCGCCGTCCTTGAACATCAGACCTTCGGCGCGCTCGTCGCCCAAGATGCTGGTAGCGGCGCGCGAGGTGTGAACCTTCACGCCCAGCGCTTCGACGCTCTTCTGCAGCAAGCGGCCGCCGGCGGCGTCCAGCTGACGTGGCATCAGGCGCGGCGCAAACTCGACGACGTGCGTGGTCAACCCGAGGTCGTGCACGGCCTTGGCGGCTTCCAGGCCGAGGAGGCCTCCGCCGAGCACGGCGCCGACCTTGGCGGTCTTGGCGTACTCGCGGATCGCGACCAAGTCTTCGATCGTGCGGTAAACGAACACGCCGGGCTTCTGCACGCCCGGGATCGGCGGCACGAACGGCGCCGAGCCGGTGGCCAGCACGACGTTGTCGAAACGAATCCACTCACCGCTGGACGACAACACGGCGCGACGACCGCGATCGACGCGCACCGCGCGCTCGCCGAGCAGCAGGCGAATCTTGCGCTCCTTGTACCAATCGGCGCCGGCCAAGAGCAGCTCGTCGGCGCTTTCTTTCTCGAAGAAGCTGGTCAGCTTGACGCGATCGTAGGCTGGCCGGGGTTCTTCGCAGAACACGCTGATATCGAAGCTGTCGCCTTGATCGTACTCGCTGAGCAGCTCGCACAGCTTGTAGCTGACCATGCCGTTGCCGATGACGACTAAGCTCTTGCGACGACCCTTCTCTGCCTTGGCACTCGACATTCCGTCTCCTGATTTCGCGGTCCCGGCTCCAAACACACCCTGAAAATCGATGCCCCGCGTTCGCACCAAGCTGGCGCGATCGACGACGGTGGCGGGCGGCACGCCGCGCTCGTTGAGCGCGCGCGCCACGGCTTGACCCAACGCTACGGGGTTGCTGCGTCGAAGCGCGTGAGCCAGCTCGGCGCGCTGCGAAGGCGCAGCGGAGTCGAACAAGCCGTCAATCTCGCGCGACGAACCAAAGGCGATGCTGTCGAAGTCGCGGCCCAGGATGCGAGCAAGCAGCGCGCGAGGACGGCTGTCCGGCGCGTCGTCTCCACCCAGCACCCGCACGTTGGCGCCGCGCGCCGTGACCGCGGCGACCAGGCGCGGGTCACAAGAAAGGGCGGCGACGCCGAGCGTGCGACCCGAGAAAGAAGCTGCCGACAGCGCCTCGAGCAGGGTCGGGCCGTTGGGCTCGTCGCCCACGATGGCTGGGCGCAGGCCAATCTCGGCCAGGGCGGCGCGCGTCTTCGGACCAGCCGCCGCGATGCGGGCGCGCGACAAGGCGCGCTGCACGTCGTCTTCGCGTCCGCGCTGGAGCGCGAACTCGACCAGCACTCGCACGCCCTGTCCGGTGAGGAACAGGATGTCGTCGAAGGCGCCTTCCATCAGCTCGGACAACCACGACTCGAGCGAGCGCGTCGAACCGGACGCCGCCAGCTCGAAGCGCTGCACGTCCCCGCCCATGTCGCGCAAGATGCGCGCCACGCTGTCGAGGTCCGAGGGACCGAACAAAAGAATACGCCGATCGGCGAGCAGTCGTTCACTACTCATCGCTAACCTTAGCGAGTCACTCGAGACTCGGTTTATGTCGGCTTCGGCTGAGTGCCGGTTGACGCTCGGAGCGCGAAGTCGACTCCTCGAGTAATGACCTTCGCGCACATTTCGGTCAACGCTGATTCACCCTTGGGATTGGTGAAATTTGCGCCAAGATCGGCTCCAGATCGCGTTCCGAAACCGAGGAGAAAAGTCGCGAAACGAACCGGAAACTCAGATCCGAATGGGAACGACTAGGAAACAGTCCGGCTACACGCGGCGAAGCCTCGAGTTACGTGCTAACTCGCTTGGGTCTCGAGCTCAGATGGTCCCGCCTGCCACCCCTTCGTCCCTGGAGGGCTTGGTCGATAGTCTCGGCCGGCCGCTCGGAGATTTGCGCGTCAGCGTGACCGATCGCTGCAATTTCCGCTGCCGGTACTGCATGCCGCGGGAGCGCTTCGGTAAGGACCACGCCTTTTTGCCGCGCGCGGAGCTCTTGAGCTTCGAAGAGGTGGCTCGGGTGGTCGGCATTCTGGGCGGAACGCTGCGCAAGGTCAGGTTGACCGGCGGGGAACCGCTGCTGCGCAAGGATCTGGCCGAGCTGGTCGCGCAACTGGCCCGGCCCGGCGCGGCGCCGGTTGCGCTCACCACCAATGGCGTGCTGCTCCCGCAGTTCGCGGAGGCGCTGGCTCGCGCCGGCCTCAGCCGCTTGACGGTGAGCTTGGACGCGCTCGACCCGGAGGTGTTCGCGGCCGTCACCGACGCGGACTACGACGCAGCCGACGTGCTGGCGGGAATCGACAGCGCGGTGCAGGCTGGTTTCACGCGACTCAAGATCAACTGCGTGGTGCGCCGTGGCCTGAACGAGAGCGAGATCTTGCCGCTCGCGCGACGCTTCCACGGCAGCGGCCACGTGCTGCGCTTCATCGAGTACATGGACGTAGGCTCGACCAACGGCTGGCGGCCCGAGCAGGTGATGAGCGCGGCCGAAATCGTCGCGCTCATCGATCGCGAGCTACCACTCGAAGCCGTAGAGCGCGCGCTGCCCAACGACGTGGCGTCGCGCTACCGCTACCGGGACGGCGGGGGCGAGATCGGCGTGATCGCCAGCATGACGCAGCCGTTCTGCGGCGATTGCTCGCGCCTGCGCCTGTCCGCCGACGGACAGCTCTACACGTGCTTGTTCGCCACCACGGGAACCGACCTGCGCGGCCCGCTGCGCGCTGGCAAAACCGACGACGAAATCGCCGCGCTCCTCCGCCGCGTTTGGGAGAACCGCGCCGATCGCTACTCCGAGCAGCGTCAACAATTGGTCATGCCCAAGCGCAAGCTCGAGATGTCGTATCTCGGGGGCTGACGCGCCTCAGTAGCGACCCAAAAACTCGGACGCGGTGGCGTGCAGCTCGCTGGGCCAGGCGTGGCCCAAGCCGTGCTCGCAATACGCGACTTCGGCGCCGGCTCGACAGTCTTTGTATTGCCCGCAGCCGCTGGGGCCGATCGGCTCGAACACGTCGCTGCAGCCGTTACGATCGCGGAAGTAGTCGCGCGCGCGGATGCCGCGCTCGTGGTGCGAGATGCCGGCAGGCCCGCCCGTAGGATCGGTCGAGTCGAGCGGGCTGCTGATGACGAGCACGGCGACGTGCCCTGCGCAGGCGTCGTTGAAGTCGCGATCACCACCCGCGACGGGTACGATCGCGCGCACTACGTCGCCGCGTCGGCAGCCGAGCGTGTTGGAGAAGAACCCGCCGGAGCTGAAGCCAGACGCGAAGACGCGCGCGCGATCGACGCACAGCTTGGCGTCGAGCTCCGCGACCATGGCGTCGAAGAACGCCAGGTTCTCATCCGTCGGAAAGCGCCACGTGGTGCGACCGTCGACCTCGTAGAAGAGCGCTGACGGAAAGACCAAGATGGCGCGGTCTTGCCAAAGCGCGCGCAACGGAAATGCGTTCACGTACGACGGACCGCTCCCTCCCGCGCCGTGCAGACCGAACAGCACCGGGTAGCGCCGGCTCGGATCGTAATCGGGCGGCAGCTGCACCAAGTACTGGCGCTCCTTGCCCGCTACCATCAAAGTTTGCGGACCTTCGAAGCGCGCAGCACCAGCGTGGCAAGCGCCGACTTCACCTTCATTCGGTGCGCCTGCGACCGGCAGCTCTTGCCCCGACGCTCCGGCGAGCGGAAGCTCCTGCATCGGCGCTCCAGCGAGTGGCAGCTCTTGCGCGGGCGCTCCACCAGCCGGTGGCGCAGGCCGCTCGACGGGGGCTTCTGCGCTGCCGCAACCTGCGAGCGCGCCAAGCGACACGAGTCCGAGCCAAGTGCGCCGCAACATGAGCGCGTAGACTAGCGGCGAACATTCACGAAGCAAGCCGGATAGCTCGCCACGCCACCAGATACGGCTAAGCTACGTCCGCCATGCCCGATCCGCGTAGCTACAGCGATGAAGACATTCAAGCGATCGTTCAGCGCGCGCTGGAACAGCAGGGTGGCGCGAAGGGGGACCTTTCGCACGCCGATTTGCTGGGGATTGGCGAGCAAATCGGGGTGTCGGCAGACGCGCTCGAGCGCGCGGCGCACGACGTGCTCGAGGCGCGCCGCAGCGCCGAAGCCAAGAATCGTATCACTTCGACACGCCGGCGCTGGCTGGCCGCACACGCCGCAGTCTTTGCGCTGATCAACGGGCTGCTATTCGCCGTCAACGCTCTCACGACCCCGGGCGAGTGGTGGTTCCTCTTCTCTGCCGTGTTTTGGGGCCTCGCGCTCAGCGGGCACGCGGCGTTTGCGCTCGGCGCTGGTGTCTCAGCCAAGCGCCTGCAGCGAGAGCGCGTTCGCATCGCGGAAGAGAGTCGATCGCCCGCGCGGCATCAACTGCGCGTCGCCGATGCGGCTAGCGCTGAGCAGACCGACGCCGAAGCGAGCGCGGAAGATGCGGAAGTGAAGGAAGCGGCGGAAGTGAAGGAAGCGGCGGAAAAGACGCGCAGCGCCGAGTCGTAGTGGCGGCAGTTCGGGGGAGCGCTCAGGGTGTGCACTTGCCGTCCACGTTGCCCCAAAGAACTTTGGCGTCGGACGCCAACACCAGCGTGGGCGGTGCGGACTTCAACTTGTCGTACACCGCGCGCGTCGCGTCAGCACCGGAGACGTTGCAGCCGCCCTCGAGCGTGGGCGTCGCCAAGGCCCAGATGGCAATCTCGTAGGCGTGAGCATTGCCGCCCGCGCCTGGGCCGTACCAGGCGTTGCCGGGTTTGCTGTGTCCGGTGGAGGCTTGAGCCCCATCGGGCAGCATGGCCTTGATGTCCGCCGGTTGACCCATCAGGGTGGGAGGCAGGTTGCACACGATGCGATGAGGCGTCTTGTTGGTTTGGTCGTACATGGTCAGGGCCAAGCTTTGGGTACCTGGGGGCACGTCGATCCAATCGATTTTGGGCGAGTGATTGCCGCCGCTGTTGCTCGCCTCGGGTCTGAAACAAAGCCTGTCGCCCATCTGGATGCCGTCGACCATGATGGTCAGCTTGCCCGCATTGGCTGGCCCCGCGCCGCCACTGCCAGCGTTGCCACCCGCGCCGCTACCGCCGCTGGACGTGCCTCCGCCAGCCACGCCCACACCACCCACGCCGCCCGAAGCTACTCCCGCCGCGCCCGAAGCGCCGGTCGTGTTGGAGCCGGCAGTGCCGCCCGCGCCCGAGCTGTTCGGAGCACCAGCGGAGCCTCCAGCGGCGCCCGCCACGCCGCCGCTGCCACCCGTCGCCGTCGGGCCCGGCTGCACCGCAGCGTCCGTTGCGTCCGGCGAAGAGCAAGCCACGACTGCAAGCACGACCCAACCGAGACACAAAGACGACTCGCTTGATTTCATGATATTTCCTCGAACATCCGCAGACTCCTGGCTCACCGAGTCGTGATCAGCTCGTCCAGGGGCGGGTCTTCCTCGATGCAGATGTCTTTGAACTCGTCGAACAGACCCGCGTTGTGCATCTGATAGCCGATGGGGCCGAGCGTTGGCGCGGTCGGGTCATCGAAGACCATGTTCTCGACCCCTTTACAGGTCTTCTCGCCGTTGCCTTCGAGCTGGCAACAAGCCATGCGCAACTTGCCGCTGCCACGAGCCAGCAGCTCGCACTGCGTCCACTTCGACATGTCGATGGGTGGCTGCGCCGGACATTCGACGTCGATGCCGTCGTTGTGGCCGGCGCGGTAGTCCCAACCTCCGCACGACGGCGCTTGGATCTGGATCGAGCCGCCGAACGCGTCGCCCGTGTGGCTGTGTCCCCAGACCAAGACGCACGGCTTATGGTTGCCCGGCTTGTGGCGCATGCTGAAGATCCAGCGAAATTCTTTGTAGTCTTTGACGGTAGCGATCTGCCCGCGACCTTCGCCCAAGCTGTGGAGCGCGCCGTCGACGATCGACCAGCCCTTGGTCGATTCCCAGCCATCGAATGTCTTGCCGTCGAAGATGGGCTTGCAACCTGGCCACCGCGCCAGCGAGCTGCTGCCGCCGGCTCCGCCAGCGACCGAACCGCCTGCGCCTGCCTCGCCGCCCTGGCTCGTCGCTCCGCCGCTGCTCGCTGGCCCCCCGCTCGCGCCGCCTTGATTGTCGGGGCCGCTTCCAGCCTGGCCGGCGGTCATCGATGGTGCGCCGCTGCCGCCGACACTGCCACCCTGAGGCGTTGGGTCAGGCCTCGCTGCTTCCTGATTCGGAGCACCAGCGCCGCCGCTCGCTCCGGCGCTTGCGGAAACGTCGGCGGCTTCGCTCGAGCAGCCTGCGAGCAACGTAATCGTCAGAGCCAACGCGAGGTGCTTCATCGTTTTCATTCCTCGTTGCGCGATCGGCACACGAAGGACCCGTACCCCACAGTTCCCACCGGGGTTCAGCGCGGCTCAGCTATCGCCCGTGCTTCAACTAGGCGCGCGCCGGGGGCTGAGCAAAGGTACGCGCGCTGCGAGCTCGGGGTGCCGCCGCGCGTGGGCAAAGAAGCGCCGCTCCGCGCGCTCCAGCCGACGCTTGATCGTGGAGCAAGAAACACCGCAGACGTCGGCAACCTCCTCGAGCTCCATTGCATCGATGAAACGCAGCGCGAAGGCGATGCGCTCGTCGGCCGTCAGCTCGTCCAGCACCGCGTAGACCGCGCGCAAAGCCCGGCGCCCTTCGACATCCAGCGGGTTACCCAAGGGCTCGTGGCGCTCTTCTTCGGTAGCATCCACGAACGCGCGCAGCCACGAGCGGCGCTTGCGTCCTCGCAATACCTTGCGCGCAGTGCAGGCGGCCACGCGAGAAAGCCAGGCATTGAGCGCTGCCGGCTCCTTCAGGTTGTGGATCGACGCGAGCGCCGCAGCGAAGACTTCCTGCAAAACATCCGCGAGCTCGGCGTCGAAACCCAACACGCTGGTGACGATGCGCTCGACGAGCTTCACGTAGCGTTCGAAGAAGATCGCCTTCGCGCCCGCTTCTCCGGCGCGAAGACCGTCCACCAATGCCCTCAGGTCGCCATCGAACGCACCGCGCCCGATCCGGGTAGTTGCCACGGATTGGTCAAGTGTGTTGCCTGAACCCCGAGTCTGTAGGTTCGAGCTCGAACGCATGTCCGAATAGCAGTCCCCAGCCGCGCTCGCCGCAGCTCGGCTTTGTTAGTCACCAACTCGGACGTAAAGCTCGCCTGCGGCTCAGTGATTGGTGTCGCCCGGGACCTCGGGATACCCTGGCTCATCCAGAAACTGCGCAGACGTTGCGTCGCCGAGGTTCCGCCAGTCTTGCAGGAACCAGACGACTTCTTTGGTTGGCGTGACCTCGAAAGCCTGAATGTTCTTGGGGTTCATACCGCCGTTTCCGAAGACGACGGTGTTGCCAGTGAACAAGCGCTCGCACGTCTGCGTGTTGCCCATCTGCGTGCCGGGCGGCAACGTGATGTCGGCCTTGGCGACTTGCCACACGATTTCTTTCTGCTTGTTCACCTCCATCGCCGTGGCCGCCCCTTCGCTTTGAATCAAGACGTTGCCATTCTTGAGTGGAACGGCGGACCAGGGGCTTCCGACTTCGTAGGACCAGATCTCTTTGAAGCTCGCGTCCAACTCCACCACCCGGCCCGCGCCCAAGTACGCGGCGACATACGTGCCTTTGGCGGTCATGCGGAAGCGACGGCACTGCGTGTGGACTTTGGCGCCGGCGTCGATTTCTTGGTCGATTTCGAAGGTTTTGGTGACCTTGTTGTAGAGCTTGACGCGAGCCCGCGGCGCCTGGCTCTCGACGAACAATACTTTGTCCAGGCCGATCGGTTGTGCGGTGTGAACCTCGTGCCCAGCCGGCACGTTGTACCGCCATACCACGGTTTTTTTCGGCGTTAGCTCCTCGACGTAGCTCATGTGCGCGTGCAGCACGTTGCCGTTCGAGAGCATCCAGATGTCGTCGATTTCCCAAGTGTCTTCGGTGTCGTAGTGCCAGGCCAATTTGCCATCTATGACGACTTGGATACGGCGGTAGCTCTCGCCGAAGTAGATCATCGGGTGCTGCGCGAGACCTTTGCCCGTGAGCGTTGGCAGTGTCGCGGGCACGGGCCACTTGGGCGGAATGTCGTCCGACTCTTGGGGCCCGCGCACCGGAACGTCGGCGGCCGTAAACAACGGCAAGACGCCAAGCAGTGGGAATTGCTCGCCCGTTCCCGGGCCAGCACCTGCGCTACCTGCAGCACCTGAACCGCCTGCAGCAGCTGCACCACCTGAACCATCTGAACCACCTGCGCCGCCGCTACCGTTCGCGCCCGCGGCGCCCGAGCCCGCCAATGAGGAGCCGGCGGTGCCGGAGGCCGCGCCAGTGCTTGCGCCCGCGCTTGCCTGAGCGCCGGACCCGCTCGCGCCGGGCAGTGGTGCTCCCGCGACGCCGCCACGGTCGGCGATTATACCCGGGTTAGGAGAACCGTCCGAACCACAAGCCGTCGTCACGGCGCTCGACATCAGGACCGTAGCCAGGAGCGAGCGCAGGTTGCTCAGGTTGCTCATCCGGCAGAAGGAGTTCCCGGCTGCCATCGAGGCGGCTCCGCTATTTTCTTTCGCGGCTGTGCGCCGGCATGAACGCGGAGCAGGCGACTCGATGGGGCTCTCAGGGCGTCGAATGCAAGTACGTGAACCGAGCCGCGCCTCAGCGGGAACTGGGAGGGGGCAGAGCGCCATCCGACGTTCTCGAGCCGAGCTGATGCTGAAGCGTTATGTCCGTGGCCTTACCCTCGTGCCCATGGGTCTGTTTGGGCTGTCTGCCGTCAACTGCGCGACGGAAGCCGACGGCGCCGCCGTCGCGGAGGCTGGTGCGGGGCGCGCAGCCAGCTCGGGTGGCAGCGCGGGAACCGCAAGCGGCAATCCGAGTGCGAGCGGCAGCCCCTCACTGCCGAGTGGTGGCGCGGTTGGTATCGGTGGCGCCAGTAGCGGCGGCGTGGGTGGGGCGGGCGGCGGTGCTAGCATCGGCAACGGCGGCGCCAGCCCAACTGGAGGTGCTCACGCGGCAGCTGGTGCGGCTGGGAACAGCGGAGCCGCAGGAACGGGAATGCCCGGCATGACCTTGGATCTCGTTGCGGTCACGCACGCCGACGGTTGGATCCCTGGGTTCGATGTCAACGCAGCCGTGATCAGCAGCCCAATGGTGATTGGGGCTTGGTTCGACTATCAGTACCCGGCCGCGCCCAGTTGCGGCATGACGCTCAACAAGGCGAAACCAATCTGCTTTGCCGGCAAAGGGTGCCCCGGCGCCACGGGCGCCCTCGGTTTCAGCACGTGCGCCTTGAATGGCCTAGACGTGTCGAAGTGGCCACAAATGCAGGCGTTCGTGGCCAGCCGGAACCTCTCGACCGCGACAGGCTCGAGCTTTGCGTTCAGCGCGTGTAACCCCGGATTGAAGATCACGGGTGTCAATTGGAAGGGCAACTTGCCGAGCGGCGTAGTCGTTGGCTTCCACGATGCCGCGGACAAGACACTCGGTACCGCTCCCATTCCGGCTGGCGCGGCCTCGATCGCGGTGCCACCCAGCATCGACGGTACCAAGATCGCCTCCATCCACTTTCTGGTCGATGGCACCGCCGTGCCAAGCTGGAGCTTCTGTCTCACCGAGCTCAAGCTGTCGTTCCAGTGAGATCCATCCGGCGCCGATCTGGAGACTCGCGATGGCACGGCCACTAACCCCGCTCGGTGAGTTCGCGGCGGAAGTCGCGCTAGCGCTAAGCGACGACGAGGGGGTCAGAGCTCGCGCCGTCGCCGACGCTCGGCGTCGATTCCTCACCCGCCCCACGGCTGCGTCGAGCTGGGCGAACGAGCGGGGCCGTGGGCGCATCGTCGGCGCGCTGCTGGCGCTGGTCGCGCTCGCCGTCGGCTGGCTCCTCTTCTGGCCCACCGCGGACACACTCATTTTTACGGTCGATGGCAAGGTCGGCGTCGCGCACGCTTGGATTGCAGCCCCCAGCACTCGGCCCCTGAACATCGAGTTCTCGGACGGCACGGTGTTGCAAGCTTCGTCGTCGGCGCGGGTGCGTGTGGTCGGGGTAAAGCCGCAGGGAGCCGACATCTCCGTGGAAAGCGGCCAACTTCGTGCACGGGTCGTGCACCGTCCGCAAAGCGCCTGGCGCTTGAGCGCCGGTCCGTTCGCCATCCGCGTCACCGGCACGCGCTTCGACGTCGCCTGGGATCCCGCTCTACAAACCTTCTCGCTCGCCGTGCTCGAGGGGAGCGTCGTCGTGTCTGGCTCCGTCGTGGGAAGCGAGCGGCCGGTGCGCGCCGGTGAGAAGCTGCTGGCATGGGTCGCACGAGGTCGACTCGAGCTGGTCAACGCCGAGCGCGAGGCCAGCGACGTGAAAACGGACGTCGAACGACCAAGCCCTGCTCCAAGCGCAGGTGCTGCCCTCGCGGTGGCGTCGTCGACCGGGCCGCCCGGGGCTTCCGCGGTCCAAACCCCGACGTTCACGCGGCAGGCACCTGCGAAAGAGGCTGAGGCGTGGCGAGCTTTCGCGGAGAACGGAGAGCTTCGGCAGGCCTTCGGCGCGGCGGAGATCCAAGGGTTTAGCGGTGTCTGCGCTTCGGCGACAGCTTCGGAGCTGCTGCAGTTGGGAGACGGGGCGAGGCTTTCCGGGCGCTCGGATCGAGCCACCGAAGCACTGTTGACGCTACGCCGACGTTACCCTCGCGACCCCCGTCGCGCGGCCGCAGCGTTTTCGTTGGGCAAGGTCGCTTTCGATCAGCAGCGCGCGTATGGCCAGGCCGCGCAGTGGTTCGCGATTTGCGCGCTGGAGCAACCGGACGGTCCGCTCGCGCGCGAGGCCTCCGGTCGCCGCATCGAAGCTCTGCGCAACGCTGGCGAGGTGTCCGCAGCCGAACGAGCGGCCCGGGACTACCTGGCTCGCTATCCGCGCGGGCCGCACGCGAATCTCGCGCGATCGCTGATAACGGAGTAGTCTGCGAGCTCGTCAGGTTCGATGGGCGCTAGTAGATCCACGTGGCGTCGCCTGTTCATCACGCCGTGCCTACTCGCGGGTTGGCTGAGCGTTGCTGCGCCGACCTCGGCACAAACCAGTCCGAGAACCGTCGTGCTGCTCGTCGACTCGCACGCAGGTCCGGTCTCGCGACGACTGGTGCAAGAGATTGAATCGCTGGGCCTGACCGTCAAGCTCGTGACCGCAGGGTCGACGTCGGCGGCAACTCTGCCCGAAGAGGCTGCTGCAGCGCGCGCCGTGGCGGCCATCTACGTCGCGGGCACGGCAGCTTCCGACATCGACATGACCATTTTGAATGGGCAAACCGGCAAAACGGTCAGCTTCAAGCTCAGCGCTGCCGTTACGCCGGAGCCATCGGCGGCAGAGCTCATTCCTACCCGCGCCGTGGAGCTACTGCGCGCGAGCTTGTTGCCACTGGCCGCTCGCGCAGAGATCCCCCGGGGAGTGCCTGCCAATGGCAAAGCCGCGGAACCGCACGAGGCAGCCCCACCGCAAAGCCGCGGGCGCCTAGCGGTCATGCTTGGACCTGCGCTACTGCACAGCGTGCATGTGCGGCCGGGCGCCCAGCTGCAGTCGAGCATCACGTGGATGCCGCTCCAGCGCTTTGGTCTCGAAGCCGCCGTGCTCGCGCCTTTGGTCGCGGCCCGACTCACGAGTCCGCAAGGCTCGGTGGAGCTGTGGGGCACGCTGTTTCGCCTCGGCGGCGTGGTCGAGCTTGGTCCACGAACGTCGCCGGTCTTGCTGCGTTGCAAGCTGGGTATCGAACACGAACGGCTGCGCTTGCAAGGCAAGCCGAACGCGCCTTACCGCGGGGCGATCGACAGCGTAGCCACGTTCGCCCCCTTCGTGAGCGTTGCGCCGCGCTTTCGATTGGCAGCCGGCCTGCACGCCGTCACGGAGCTTGCGCTGGCGTTGGCTTCCCCGACGACCGTCATTCGCGTTGCGGGTCACGAGGTGACGAACTGGGGGCGCCCGCTCGCGACCGTCGCCGTCGGGCTGGAGCTGGAATGGCCGGCGTCGCCGACCGTCAAGGCGCCGCGCACAGCGGCACGGGCGCTTGCTCCCAGGTAACCGGGCCGGTGAAAGCAGCGTCGTTATGGCTAGGCGAAGAGTCGACGGCGCTAGTGCCCTCACTTGCGTCGAGCCGGTAGTAGCCCACCAGGCCGGCTTCCTCTCCGGTCAAGCGTTGTCGCATGCTGCCCAAGAGCTCGGCTTGTGACCTGACCGTCGTCCACAGGCGCAGCTCGCTCAAGAGCCCCACGTACAAGTTTCGGCCGGGTCTCCCGCCAATGCTCAGCGTCGGGTTGCCGGCCAGCCTTCGGGTGCTCGCCGTCACGGAGGCTTCCAGCACGCCGTTCACGAAGATCAGCACGAGGCCGGTCGCTTTGGCGCGCGTGACGGCAACGTGTGCCCACTCGCCGGTGGCGACGCTGCTCGTGCTGGTGGCAGCGGTGTCGGGCGCTCCGATCGACATGACGACGCGGGAGCTCAACAGCGCCAAACCGAAATCGTCCGTTCCGACTTTTTCGACGTCGGCGAAGACCAGAGCGCTGCCGTCGTCGAAACCATTTCCGGAGGGCGAAACGGTCGTCGCGAGCCAGGCTTCGATGGTGAAATCGTCTTGAATCAGGCGCGGCGTCGAAGCGAACACGGAGCCGTCGAAACGCGCGACGAAGGTGTCGACACACGCCGGGGACGGTGAACCGCCCGGGGGATTTGCCGGAGCCTCCGCTGGCTGTCCGCCCGCTCCCGGCGACTGGGTCGCTGGAGGATTGCTCGCCGACGGCGCCGGAGAAAGCTCGCTCAAGATGGGGTCAGTGAACTGCGAGCCGCACGCCAACGTCGGCCAGGCCAGCAGTAGACAGAGCCACGACCCCGCCGGGCAGCCAGGAAAGAGGTTTGCCAAACTGCGCGGTGACGAGCTCGCGGACGAACGCATGGCGAACCTCCAGTTACCGTCCGAGGCCAGCGCGGCTCAGCTTTCGCGCATCACCAAGCACGGCCCACGCCCGGCCGCCGCGCTCAGGTGAGCAAACCCGGCAGTGGCTCGGTGGCCATACCGGCTTCGGCTCCGAAGCTCGGCGCCATCACGCCGACCGCGTGCAGCAGCGCCAAACCCACGCGCGAGCCATTCTCGGTGCTGGCGGGTCGGACGTACTGCCCGGCTCGGAGCGCGCCGTTGGCCTTGCCCGCGATCAGGATTGGGTGGTCACCGTTCTTCATCGAATGCGAAGCGCCGTGGAGGTACTCGTTCACACAGTAGATGGCGCAGCTGTCCAGTAGGTTGCTCGCGCCCTGCGGGGTCGCTCGCAAGCGATCGACGAGGTACCCAAACTGCTTCAGCGAGAACCCAGCCATCTTGAGCATGGCTTCTTCGGACAAATCGGTGTGGCTGCCGTCATGGTAGGGCTTGGACGAACCGCTCGGCCAGATGTTGGTGTTGCACTGGGCGCCCGTGAATTCCATGCTGAACACGCGCGTGAGGTCACAGGCAAGGGCCATCACCAGTAAGTCCGCGTGGGCCTTGTGCACGCCCTCGAAGTTCTCCTTGTTCTTGTCGTACTCGGTCGCGCCCGGTGCCGTGGGCAGCGCGCAAGCGCTGTTGCTCGCGGCTGGCAGCGAGCCGTTCATCAGTAGCTGGTCGAGGCTGCGTTCGAGATCGCGAATGCCGGCCATGTGCGCTTCCAGGCGCTGAGCGTCACTCTTGCCCAGCTTGCCCGCCAGGTCCTGCGCGTCTGCGCTGACGACGTCCAGCACGCTCTTGCGCGCTGCGACTTTGTTGGCGGCGTCTGCCAGCGACTCGGCATCGACCGGCATGCTGCCGGCGCTCGCACCCGGCGGCACGCCGTTGGCGAACAAGCGACGAAACACGTTGGCCGGATCGAACTCACTCGGAAAGCTCTGCTTCGGCTTGAACGAGATCATCCCCTCGTACTTCCCGACCCTCGAGACAGCCATCTCGACGGACCCGACGGGAGCCTGGCCAGTCCAAGCGTCTGCTACCAGACGATCGATCGACGGGCTCAGCGGGTCCGCCTCGGGTTGGGCGATGCCCTTGCCTACGTTGTCGAGATTGTAGCTGCCCGAAAGGGGAGCCGTGCGACTCACGTGGTGGGGTGTGTTCTCGGCGATGGTCCAGTGGGTGCCGCCTACGATCGTGAGGTAGTCGCGGCTAGCCGTCAGCGGCTCGAGCAGCGGTGGCACCTCCCACATCGAGCCCACTGTTTTGGGGAAAAAGCTATCAATCGCCAGTTGGCGATCGTTGCGAGTGAGGCCGCAGCCGTAGTACCAAACGCCAAAGCGCTTGGGAAAAGGCGAAGCATCGGCGGCGTAGGCCGTCCCGTGATGGTCGAGCATTGCCTCGAGCGCGGGCAGGGCGACTCCCACCAAAGACGCGGCACCCATGCCGCGCAACAACGTTCTTCGACTCAATGGCTTCTTCATCGGATGTCCTCAGAGTGGAGCCGCGGGTGACGCGAACCAGCTGCTGGTCACCATTTGGGTCAGGAGCTCCACGAAGTCCGGCCGAGCCCAAAACGCGGGCCCCAGCTGTGCGACTACCTGCTGAGCGGCTGGCAGCTGGGCGTGCCCGCTCACGAACTCGAACAGCTGCTGCACCAAGCAGTCGCCGACCCTCGGGTCTTGCTTCAGGAGCGCTATCAGCTCGCGCGAGTTGGCGAACGGCTTGCCGTCCAGGTCGCCGCTCGTGTCGATCGCGGCGCCGTTCTCGCTTGCTCGGTAGGCGCCAAGACCGTCGAAGTTCTCGAACGCGACTCCCAAAGGATCGAAAAAGGCATGGCAGGCCGCGCAGCTGGGATTCTTGCGATGCATTTCCAAGGCCTGACGGGTCGTCGTGCTCACGTTGCCGTTGGCGTCGCCCGGGGTGCCCGCGCCGGCTGCTGGCACAACGAGCTCGTTGTTGACGTCCGCAGGAGGGCTCGGGACGTCCTGACACAGCAGGCGCTGCCGCAGCCAAACGCCGCGGAGGGTTGGCGAAGAGCGGTTGGGCTTGGCCTGGATCGCGAGCCACGCCGCGCTGGTCAAGATGCCGGCGCGATCGCTCGCGCCAGCGTAGAGGCCAGCTAGCTCCGGTGTAGGGAAGGAGCTCTTGGCGTCGAGTAGATCGAGCATTGCGCCCTGCTTGCCGAACACGTTGTCGTCAACGAGCGCGCGAGCTTCGTCGCGCATGGCCGTTAGCAAGGTCGGTGAGGCCTTCGGATACACCGCCACGTTCTTGGTGAGCCCGTCCAGCTCAGCAAGACCCAGGAGGGCGGTGAAGAAGCCGTGCAGCGCGGGGCGAGCTTGGGGCAGCGCTAGCAGGCGCCGGAGCTGTGCCTGCAGCTGCGACGGCACCTGCAGCTCGTTGCGATCGGCGGCGGCAGCCAGCTCGGCGTCCGGTGGCCCCTCGGTGAGGAGATACGCGAGGCGGCTGGCCAGCTCGTGACTGGTGAGACGCAGGCGCCCAGCGTTCGTTTCTCCGACTTCCGGCAGATAGAGAAAGTGCGGACTCTGCAAGAACGCCGCTAGTCCGCGCGCGAAGCCGGCTCCTGGCGAGCCCAAGAGCTTGCTCGTCTCGGCGATCAGCCCGACGTAACGGGCCAGCTCCTGCTCGGTGAGGGGCCGACGCCACGCGCGGCGTCCAAAGGTCGTGACGAAGCTCGACGCGCACGATGAGCCCTGCTGCGGATCACAGCCAAACGTCTTTTGGCTGAGCGCGGGCTCCGCCAGCACCTGCTCGCTCAGCAGGTAGGCTGCGTCTTCGTACTTGAGCACGCCCGACGGACTGGTGGTCACGCGGTAGCTGCCCACCGAGGGGAACGAAGCGTGGCCGTCGTCCGGATCGAGCTCCGTGGGTAGCTTGATGGTCGACCCGAACAGGTCGACGACCGTTGTCCGATATTGACTCGCGGACAGTCGGCGCATTCCGGCCGGCACGTTGACCTTGACCGTGGCGCTGGCGCCGCCGCCCCATGAAGGCGCCTCGCCCGCGACTCCTGCGGCGCGGCCGCTGACGCCGTCGGGACTCGAAATGCTCCCGGTGCAGGCGCACAGCTCGAGCAGGCAGGCAAACCCCGCGATGCTCCACGAACGCAGCGACGTGTGGCTCATGCTGCCCCCTAGTTCCCAGCTCGGAAGCGCTCGGGTCAGCAATCGTCGGCGCCAACGAAGTCAGTGGGCGGCCCTCGTTTGCTGACCTTCGCCCCGGCGTACCGGGAACCTTGAGGCTGGTGCTCTGCAATGATCAACGGCGCTGGTACTGGCGCGGCAGCGCCTGGCTGCTCTCTGGCCTCTCCGCTCTGAGTTGCTCTCCAAGCGACGCTGCGAGCGTGCACCCCGCGAGTGACCAGGGCGAGAGCGGTAGCGCGGCGACGAGTGGAGCCGCCAATGTCGCCGATACGAGCGTCGGTGCTGGCGGCGCCCAATCACGAGTTGGCGGTGCGGGAGCGGGCAGCGGTGGCCTGAGCGTGGTCACTCCGGGCGCTGGCGCCGGTGCGGGCGCGGGCGGTGGAGTCGGCGGTGCGCTGACAGGTGGCGGAGCGTCGGGCGCCGCGGGCACGACCGGCAAACTGGTCGTGTCGCCCGTCACGGACGGAAAACAGATAGTTCATGGCCCCTACGCCAGCCCGCCGGAGGCGACCCGGCAGCCTGGCGTGCCACGCGCGCGGCTCGAGCACTTCGTCTTCGACACTAGCCAGGTGTTTCCGGGCACGAGCCGCAACGTCGACGTCCTGATTCCCGCTCAGTACGTGGCAGGAAACACGGCGCCGTTGATGGTCGTTCAGGATGGTGACGAGCAACAGCGGGCTTTCAAGACCGATATCGTCGTCGAAAACCTGATCTTTCAGAAGAAGCTGCCGGTCATGGTCGTCATCTTCGTGAATCGGGCCGACAACGGTCCCAAGCGCTCACTCGAGTACGACTGTCTGGACGACGACTACTCGAGCTTCATCCTGAGCGAGCTCGTCCCCGAAGTGAAAGCGCGCTTTCCGGAGCTGAGCCTGACCAGCGATCCAGACGGTCGCGCAGCGTTGGGCAAGAGCTCCGGCGGGCCCGCTGCCTTCACGTTGGGCTGGCGTCATCCCGAGCTATTTCGCCGCATCACCACGCTGAACGGCAGCTTCGTGAAGCGCTGCAAAGATGGAACGGGAGCCGACGCCTACCCCAATCTCATCAAGGCGACCGAGCCGCCCAAGCCGCTGCGCGTCTACCTATTCTCTGGCAGCAATGACAACGCGGGCTTTGCGGCTGGCAACCAAGCCATGGCAGACGCGCTAGCAGCCAAGGGCTACGCCTGGCGCTACGTTTTCGGTGAGGGTGCTGGGCACGGCAACGACTACGGCGCCTCGCTGATCGTCGAGGCGCTGCTTTGGACGTGGGCAGGCTATCCGCTGTAGCGGGTGCGCCGCGTGAGTGGCGCAACTGCGAAGGGTGACCTTCGGTTTCAGCGGGCGGGAACTGATCTCGAGAACCTTCCAATCAGCTGACGGAGCGGGTGAGGAATCGACGGCGATTCGCACCTCGGGATCCTCGGGAACACCTATGCCTGAATACTGCCGCTTTCTCCCGGTCGTGCTGCTCAGTGTGCTCGCAGCCTGTACCGCGACGATCACTCAGCCCGATGGCTCCGCTCCGGCACCGGCTTCCGGGCAAGCACCGGGCGGAGGTTTGACGTCAGCAGGCGCGGGCACAGGAGGCGCCGGCCCCAGCTCGACACCGGGAGGGCCGCTCGGCGCTGGCCCGATGCCGCTGCGTCGTCTCACACGGTTCGAATACGACAACACCGTTCGGGATCTGTTGGGCGACGCGACGCACCCAGCGGACGACTTCCCACCGGACGAGCACATCGGCCGCTCGCCGTTCCCCACGGCACCGGTCGTCGATTCGCTCTGGGCGTCTCGCCTGGCCGACGCCGCGGCCGCGCTCGCCGCAGCGGCCGACCCCAGCAAGCTGCTGCCCTGCTCGCCCTCACCCGCTGACGAGTCCGCATGCGTCAGGCAATTCATCGAAGAATTCGGCAGGCGCGCGTACCGAAGGCCCGTGCTCGACGCCGAGCGAGCCCTGCTCTTGAGTCTGTATGAAGAGGGGCGCGCCGCAGAGGGCTTGGACT
>DATAKF010000033.1:0-36125 GCA_036261775.1 Polyangiaceae bacterium
AGGGCGACGGTGGTGATGAGCTCCACCTCGACCGTGATGTTGTCACCCGGCATCACCATCTTGATGCCTTCGGGCAGCATGACCGAGCCGGTCACGTCCGTCGTGCGGACGTAGAACTGCGGGCGGTAGTTGGTGAAGAACGGCGTGTGACGGCCGCCCTCTTCCTTCTTCAAGACGTACACCTCACCGGTGAACTTCTTGTGCGGCTTGATGCTGCCCGGCTTGGCCAGAACCTGGCCGCGCTCGATGCCTTCTTTTTCGATGCCGCGCAGCAGGCAGCCGACGTTGTCGCCAGCTTGGCCTTCGTCCATCTGCTTGCGGAACATCTCCACGCCCGTCACCGTCGACTTCGTCAGCTTGTCGAAGCCGATGATCTCGACCTCGTCGTTGACCTTGATGATGCCGCGCTCGATACGACCCGTGGCAACCGTGCCGCGGCCCTTGATCGAGAACACGTCTTCGACGGCCATCAGGAACGGCTTGTCGACTTCGCGCTGCGGCTCCGGGATCTCGCTGTCCAGAGCGGCGATCAGGTTCTCGATGCTCTTCTCCCACTCCGGCACGCCGTTCAGCGCGGGCAGAGCGGCGACCTGAATCACCTTGGCGTTGTCGCCGTCGAACTTGTACTTGCTCAGCAGCTCGCGGACTTCCATCTCCACCAGCTCGAGCATGTCCTTGTCTTCCACCGCGTCGCACTTGTTGAGCGCGACGACGATGTGGTTGAGACCGACCTGCTTGGCCAAGAGCACGTGCTCGCGCGTCTGCGGCATCACCGAGTCGAGAGCCGACACGACCAGGATCGCGCCGTCCATCTGCGCGGCGCCCGTGATCATGTTCTTGATGTAGTCAGCGTGGCCGGGGCAGTCGACGTGCGCGTAGTGGCGCGTGGCCGACTCGTACTCCACGTGCGACACGGCGATCGTGACCGTCTTGGTCTCGTCGCGCACGATGCCGCCCTTGGCGATGTCGGCGTACTTGATCTCTTTGGCGAGACCCTTCTTGGACTGGACCTTCACGAGCGACGCGGTGAGCGTCGTCTTACCGTGGTCGATGTGACCGATCGTCCCAACGTTGACGTGCGGCTTAGAACGAACGAATTTTTCTTTGGCCATTTGACTAGTCCCTCGTTACTGCGTTGCTTGCTTGCGCTCGCGGGCTAACCGCGAACCCTCGCGACAATTTCTTCTTGAACTGCGGTTGGAACCGCTTCGTACTTGGCAAACTGCATCGTGTACACGGCGCGGCCCTGCGTCTTGCTGCGCAGGTCCGTCGCGTACCCGAACATGGTCGCCAGCGGCACTTCCGCGGTGATGACTTGGGTGTTCTTGCCGCGCTGAGCCATGCCCATGATCTTGCCGCGGCGGGAGTTGAGGTCGCCGATGACGTCGCCCATGTTGGCGTCGGGCGTCACGACCTCGATGGCCATGACCGGCTCGAGCAGGTGAATGCCGGCCGACTTGGCGCCGTCTTGGAAGGCCATCGAGCCAGCGACCTCGAAGGCGGGGCCGGACGAGTCGACCTCGTGGAAGCTGCCGTCGAGCAGCTTCACGTGCACGTCGATCACCTGGTAGCCGGCGAGCACGCCGCGCAGCGTGGCGTCTTTGATGCCCTTTTCGACCGACGGGATGAACTCTTTGGGGATGATGCCGCCGATGGTCGCGTTCTCGAACTTGAAGCCCGAGCCGCGCTCGCCCGGAGCGATCTCGATCTTGACGTGCCCGTACTGGCCGTGACCGCCGGACTGGCGGATGAACTTGCCCTCGGCGTTCGTCGCCTTGGAGATGGCCTCGCGGTACGCGACCTCGGGCTTGCCGACGTTGGCCTCGACGTTGAACTCGCGCTTCAGGCGATCGACCAGGATTTCAAGGTGCAGCTCGCCCATGCCGGCGATGATGGTCTGCCCAGTCTCTTCGTTGGTGAAGGTGCGGAACGAGGGATCTTCTTGAGCGAGCTTTTGCAAGCTCATGCCCAGTTTGTCGAGGTCGGCCTGGGTGCGGGGCTCGATGGCGATCGAGATGACCGGCTCCGGGAACACCATCTTCTCGAGCAAGATGGGGTGCTTCTCGTCGCTGAGCGTGTCACCCGTGCGCGTGTCGCGCAGACCCACGGCGGCGTAGATGTTGCCGGCCTCGCACTCCTTGAGCTCTTCACGCTTGTTGGCGTGCATGCGCAAGATGCGGCCGATGCGCTCGCGCTTGCCGCGCGCGGTGTTCATCACGCTGGTACCGCTGGCGAGCGTGCCCGAGTAGACGCGGAAGAACGTCAGGTTGCCGACGAACGGATCGTTCAGGATCTTGAAAGCCAGCGCGGCGAAGGGAGCCTTGTCGTCCGGCTTGCGCTCTTCGATCTTGGTGTCGTCCTTGGGAGAGACGCCCTTGACCGGCGGGATGTCGAGCGGTGACGGCAGGAAGTTGACGACCGCGTCGAGGAGCAGCTGCACGCCCTTGTTCTTGAAGGCCGAGCCACACAGCACCGGCACGAACTTGAAGCTGCAGGTCGCCTTGCGGATGGCGGCGTAAAGCTGGTCCGGAGTGACCTCGTCGGCTTTGCCTTCGAGGAACTTCTCCATGATCGACTCGTCGATATCGGCGCAGGCTTCGATCAGCTTCTCGCGCATCTCGAGGCACTTGGCCTCGATCTCGGCGGGCACCTTTTCCCAGGTGTATTTCGCGCCCAGCGAGTCGTCCTGGAAGATGGCGGCCTGCATCTTGATCAGGTCGACCATGCCCTTGTGCTGGTCTTCCTCGCCGACGGGCCACTGCACGGGCACCGGGTGCACGCCCAAGCGCTCGCGCATCGAGTCCAGATTCATCTGGAAGTCGGCGCCGATCTTGTCGAGCTTGTTGACGAAGGCGATGCGCGGGACGTTGTACTTGTCGGCTTGGCGCCAGACGGTCTCGGACTGCGGCTCGACGCCGTTGCCGCCGTCGAACACAGCGACCGCGCCGTCCAGCACGCGCAGGCTGCGCTCGACTTCGATCGTGAAGTCGACGTGGCCGGGCGTGTCGATGATGTTGATGCGGTGCTTCTTGCCCTCGTTGGGGCCAACCAGCGGCGCCCAGAAGCAGTTGGTGGCAGCGCTGGTGATGGTGATGCCGCGCTCTTGCTCCTGCGGCATGTAGTCCATCGTGGCGGCGCCATCGTGGACCTCACCGATCTTGTGGGTGACGCCGGTGTAGTAGAGGACGCGCTCGGTGACCGTGGTCTTGCCCGCGTCGATGTGCGCCATGATCCCGATGTTGCGGGTGCGCTCGAGGCTGATTTCGCGGGCGGCCATGTCGGGTTTCTCTGGTTCGGGGGAAGGGCTTTTTGCGTTTGGACCGTAGGACGTAAGAAACCCCCTCCAGCCCTGGTTTCCCCATTTTGGGAAACCGTACGTGCCGGAAGGGGTTCGGGGTGCGTCGAGTGCCGCCTCTGCGAGCAGAGGGCGGGACGAGCGGCTGGCGCCGTGTCTACGCGCAACCCGATCCTATGTGGTCTTCAGCATGCTTCCGTGAACCGAGCTCCTTCGAGGGCTAGACGTCCAAGGGCTGGGGCTTACCAGCGGTAGTGGGCGAACGCTTTGTTGGCGTCGGCCATCTTGTGCGTGTCGTCCTTCTTCTTCACGGCGTTGCCGCGAAGCTGCGCCGCGTCGACCAGCTCGGCCGCCAGGCGCTCACGCATCGTCTTCTCACCGCGGTCACGCGAGTACGTGACGAGCCAGCGCATGGCCAGGGCCACGCGACGCTCGGGGCGAACTTCGACCGGAACCTGGTACGTGGCACCACCAACGCGGCGGCTCTTCACTTCCAGCTTCGGCTTGATGTTGTCGAGCGCCTTGCGGAAGATCTCCAGCGGGTCTTCCTTGAAGCGGGTCGAGATGATGTCGAACGCGCCGTAGATGATGCCTTCGGCAGTGGGCTTCTTGCCGCCCAGCATCAAGGAGTTCGTGAACTTCGCCACGAGCTTGTCCTTGTACTTGGGGTCCGGGATGATCTTGCGCTTCGGTACGTCTCTGCGGCGGGGCATCTGCGTCTTCCTCTTATTGCTTCGGACGCTTCACGCCGTACTTGGAGCGCGAGCGATTACGGTTGGCTTTGTTGGTGCTGCTGGGGCCCGAGGCGCCGGAGGCGTCGAGCGTGCCGCGCACCACGTGGTAACGAACACCCGGCAAGTCCTTCACGCGGCCGCCGCGGATCAGGACGACGCTGTGCTCCTGCAGGTTGTGTCCCTCACCCGGGATGTAGCTGATGACTTCCATGCTGTTGGTGAGGCGAACGCGGCACACCTTGCGCAGAGCCGAGTTCGGCTTCTTCGGCGTCACGGTGTACACGCGCAGGCACACGCCGCGCTTCTGAGGACATGAACGGAGCGCGGGCGACGCAGTGCGCGTGATGAGCGCTTCGCGTCCTTGTCGAATGAGCTGCTGAATAGTCGGCATAAATAGGGGCCAGGTGCTTTGGGGGACCGGGAGGGTAGCCGGGAGGCTTTGGGAGTCAAGCTAGAACCTCGGAGGAGGGTCTAGGCTCTGTCGCGTGGGTCGGCGGGTCCCGGCCCGCCGACACCTTGTGTGTCAGCTGCGGGTCACTGCAAACCCGCCGGGGCGCGCCTCCTAGCATCCATTCGGGCGGCGTGCGACTTTCTCTAGCGCTCAATGGAAACTGAGCTGCAACACGTTGTTATTACTAGCGTTTTAGTGAAGCCACAACGGCGGGCCATTCTGCCTGCACCAGCGCGGCGACCGGGTCGTCGTAGGTATGACCCGCCTTCACGTCCGCCACCATCGAAGCCGGGACCCCTGCGGCGGTGAAAAGGCGCTCCAGCTGGTAGCGGTAGGCGTTCCGGCACTCGCTCTGCCCGCAGCCAAACAGGACCCGGCCGAGCCGGGGTTTCAAGGCTTTGACCTTGGCGGCGCTCCAACCGGCGTAGCCGCCTTCGATCAAAACCGCAGCTCCGATGTCGAGCTCGGGATCTTGCAGCAGGCGCGCGCCCAAGATGGCGCCCAGTGAGAAGCCAGTGAAGACGACGGGGCCACTCTCTACATAGTCGGGATAGCTGGCACGCAGCGCCGCGAGGGCCGCGACCAGCTCGGCTTTGGTCTTCGCGACGGAGCCCCACTCCCAGCGGTCGAGCGACGGAGGTACGTCGCCGCGCGGAATGCCACGCGGGCACAGCACGAACACGCTTGCTTGCGTGATTCGCCGCCAGACTTCGCATTGCCACTCGGGGCGATCGAAGTTGCCGTGCAACGCCAGCGCGATGACGCGCTTCTCGATCGCGCCTTGTGGAACCGAAACGACCGCGTCGCGAAAGCCCGGCACCGCGAGCACGACGAGCGGCGTCGGCGTGAACAACGGCGCAAGCCTTGGCGGTGCGCCGGGCCCCGCCGATACGACAGGCGCAGCAGACGGCGACGCTTCGCTCGGCGCACCAGGCGACGCACTGCGAAGCGTTCCCGTTGCTGCAGACGTCGAAGCCGTCGGCGCGGGCGACGACTGCGGCGCCCGGCACGCGACCGCTAGCGCCAACAGCGCTAGCGCTGACGGACCCAGCGCGTGTCGCCTTCGGTCAGCCATGGCACCTCCCGCTTCAAAGCCTCGGTGAAGCGCTGATCCAGGTACGGACCCACGTCGGCCTTCACGGCCTTGGCCGCGACGCCTGCGCGCGTCAAGAGCACCGTGCGCTCCACGCCGCTGGCTTCGCACTCGGCTTCACCACAGAAAAAGAGCACGCGCTTGCCGCCACGCTCGGAGAAAATCTTGATAGCGCTCGGGCTGAGCGCCGCAGGGTTGCCGGCGACCAGCGCCACGCGCGCAAAGAACGCTGGCTCTTGCCGCGCCAAGTCTGCCGCCAGCGCTGCGCCCTCACCGTAGCCGACGAGCAGCACCGGGCTCGGCGCCACGTGCGCACCAAAGCGAGCCTTCAAGGCCGCGAGACCTGCGCGGAGCTCGGCGGCGGCGTCGTCATAGCTACCAAACCCGTACAGCCCGCCCTGCGCGGCGTCGACCTGGCCTTGTGGGCACAGGACGAAAACATGGCCACCCAGCACGCCGCGAAAGCTGCCGCACTGCCACTCGGCGCGGTCGCGCGCACCATGCAACACCACCACGATGGGGCGCGGCGCCTTCGCACCGAGCGGCAGCGCTACCGTCGCCGGACCAAAGCCCTTCACCTCGAGCTGGGTGGTCCAGCTAGGCGCCGTCAACGGCTCGAGGGCGCCGCGCTTCGACTTGGAGCCGCAGCCCATACCGAAGGGCAACAGCAGGGTCATTGCCAAGCCAACGAGCGCGGGCCAGCGAGTCAAGATCCGACTAGCTTGCCACAATTCGAATCCCACCAGAGTCGCGCAGACTGGGGCGCTGTGGCATGCTCGCCGCGGAGGGAGAACGAATGCAGCGGTTGGTAGGGATATTCCGTCGGATGGGCCTCGTGAGCTTGGTCCTAGTGCCCTTGGCGCTAGCCACGGCCTGTGGCGGCAATACCCAGCGCACCCCCGACGGCGGAAGCGCCGGCAAGGCGAGCAGCGGGGGAGCCGCGACGGCTGGCACGCTCGGCATGCCGCCGGCCGGCTCCGGCGGGATGCTCGGGAGCACGGGCGGCAAACCACCCGCCAGTGCGGGCGGCCTCAACGCGCCAGCTGCGTGCGCGACCGGGATCCTGCCCGCAGCGCTCGAAGGCTGTCGCGGGCCCGACGACCCCGGCTGCGAGACTTGTTACATCGAGCGCGAAGGCTACTGTCAGTACTACAGCGGAAGCATACCCAACGGCGAACACTCCATCTACGCCTCGTTCAACAGCATCGAAGGCGGGTGTGAAAACGGGCCGCGCTGCGCCACCTGCCTGCGCGAAATGGAAGCGGAGATGTGCGCCGAAAGGACCAAGCTGGAGTGCGACTGCCGGGAGCCCCCCGGCCTCGATCCGTGCTTCCTACCGGACGGCTGCGACTGCTTCTGCCAACTGCACGGGCAAAATCGCATGGCCTGCCCGCGAGCAGACTAGGTCCCGCGCCGCGCCGACGCGCGGGTAGCGGCTCAGTCGGGAGCGTGCATGGCGAGCCGCGCCAGTCGTTCGCGCATTTGTTGGCTTGCCATCGGCTCGCACACTGCCTGATCGAGCTCGAGCAAGCGCGGGGCACAGGGAGCCTGCAGCTGGCGGGCCTTGGGCGCGGAGAGCCGAAGCATGAACGTGCTGCCCAGCGCGAGCGTCGCCACACCACCGAGCAGCGCGAGCGCCTTGGAGGTTCGGAGTTGCATACCCCAAAGCCTAGCTTTCAAGGGCATTGAGGGTCGCAACGCTTTGGCAACGAGTCCCGCACACCCCCGTGGCGATGGTGGCAACTCCGTGCCAGACGGAGGGCGCTTTGAGGTAGAGAGCCGACTCAGAGTCGCAGTTTGCCCGCCACTATGTCGCGATAAGTCTCGGCGTCGAGTCGCCGGTAGCTACCCTCTACCAAGGCCCACAGCTCGGCCGTCACGCGCTCGGGATCCACGCCTTCATCGGCCCAGGAGCGCCGCTTCAACTTGAGCGACGCCGTGCGCGACAACTCGGGTACGAGCCGCACGAAGCGCGGCAGCGCCGTGCGCGGCAAGCGCGTCGACAAGGCTTGCAGGCTCGTGACGTCGAAGCCCGGCTCGCTCGCAACGACTGCCAGACCGACACGTCCATCGTAGCCCTCGATGGCGACGCCCGTGACGGCCGCGCCGCGCACGCCCGGCAGGGCTTCGAGCTCGCGCTCGACCGCCGCCACCGACACGTTTTCACCCTTGAACCGGTAGCTGTCGCCGCGCCGTTCCACGAAATAGTAAAAGCCGTCGCGATCGCGGCGCAACAGATCGAAGGTGCGAAACAGCGCGTCACCCGGCTCGAAGGCGTCACGCACCAAGCGCGCTTCGGTGGCGCCCTGATCGACGTAGCCGTGAAACACGCCCAGCCCCGAGCGGCGCGCGCGCACCAAAAGCTCACCCGGCTCGTCCACCGCGCATTCGACCAGGCGCCCTTGGGCGTCGCGCAAGAGCTCGCCCTGCTCGTCGAGCTTGGCCAGCTTGAGCCCGAACATCCAAGCGTAGGGCAAGTTGCCGACGGAGCCGACGCGCCCCGAAAAATTGAAGATGCCGACCGGTGACTCGGTGGCGGCGTAGAACTCACGCACGCTGGCGACGCCGAAGCGCGCTTGAAACTGCGACCACACGCTCTCGGCCATGCCGTTGCCGACCGCAACTCGTAGCGAGTGCTCACGGTCGCGCGCGCTCTCGGGCGTAGCCAGCAGCATGCGCCCCAAATCGCCCACGTACAAAAGCGCCGTGGCGCCAGAGCGAGCCGCGACGTTCAAGAACTCCGAAGCCGAAAAGCGCCGTTCGAGCACCAGCGGCGTACCGGTGACCAAGCACACGCCCAAGCCCAACATCAGCGGGCTGCCGTGAAAGAGCGGCAACGCGCAGAGCAGCTTGTCGCCTCGCCGAAAGTCGAACAGCGGCGCGCCGAACAAGCAGGCTGCGGCCAGCACCCGCGAGTGCGGCAAGCGACAGGCTTTGGGCCAGCCAGTCGTGCCGGAGGTGAAGACCAAGGCAAAGTCGCGGCTACGGCGATCGGGCGCAAAGGCGCAGTCTTGCTTGCCGAGCGCGAAGGGGGCCGCGCTGTGCGGGTCGAACGTGGCGAGCGGCAGCGTCGTCGTCTGGCGAACGCGCTCGGCCAGCTCGGCTTCGCACAGCACGAACTTTGCTCCGGCCGAAGCCAACGCTTGTTCGAGGTGCTCACCCGCGAGCTCGGGATGCACCAGCGCCAGCGTGACGCCGCTGCGCGCGCCACCCAAGAGCGCCGCCACATAGCCGACGGAGTTTTGGCCAATCAACGCGACCACGTCACCAGAGCCAGCGCCCAACGCCTGCAAGCAATGCGCAGCGCCAAGCGCGGCTGCCGAGAGCTCCGAGTAGTCGAGCCGAGCTCTGCCCACTTCTAGCGCTAGCCCGTCGGGCCGTTGCTTGGCCCAGCGCGCCAGCAAGTCCGCCAGCGTGACCTCGCCCCTGAATTGGCGCAAAAACGCGCCCGCGCTGCCGCGAAACAGCGCGAGAAAGTAGCGGAGCGCATCACGAGCCAAGGCCCTCGACTTAGCACAGCTCCACGCGCGGCCGGGCGAACGGCGGCGTCCCGCGCTAGCGCGCTTGGCCCCGGCAGCTCGAAACGCTGCTATCTCCCCGGGCGCCGCACGGGCTCGCGCCGCCAAGCATTGGAAACGGAGCTCCATCGTCGTCGATACGCACGCTGGCGGTCGAAAAACTGACGACGCCGCCCCGGTCGACGACCAAGCGCAGCCGCCAGCCGAGCGCATTTTCTGGCTGGTCGATCAGGTCGAAGACGAAATTGCCCAGGCTATAGACGATGGGCTTACCCCGGTACATTTCGGCGCCCTGCGTCACGTGAGGGTGCGCACCGATCACGGCGTCGGCGCCAGCGTCGATCAGCAAACGGGCGAGCTCGCGTTGACGAGAGCTCGGGCCCGGCTCGTTCTCCCACCCCCAATGCAGGAACGGCAAGACGACGTCGGCCCCGGTGGCGCGGGCCCGGGCAATGTCGAAGACCATTTGTGGCTCCTCCGCCCACGCGACGCCGGGCGCGCCGGGCGACGCTTCGAACGACCGCGGATGAAAGTCATCGTAGCCGAGCAGCGCGATCGTGACACCGCGCTTCCTGAGCATCAGCGGAGCGTGCGCCTCCGCGAGCTCGCGCCCGCCACCAAAGTAGGGCAGCTGCGCTTTGCGCAGGTGCTCCAGCGTCTCTTGAAACGCTCGCGGCCCGTAGTCGCCCGAGTGGTTGTTGGCCACGGAAACGGCGTCGAAGTACTGGTGCAGACGAGGCAGCGTGCTGGGCTCGGCGCGAAACGTGTAGACCTTGTCGACCGCCGCGCCGCTCGTCGCCACCGCACATTCCAGGTTGGCAATGGAGAAGTCGGCGTCCAGCAAGCCTGCAACCTGCGCCAACCGATCTTCCCCGCGCGCCATGGCCCTGCCCGCCTTCGAGTCGAGCAACACGTCACCCACGAAGCTGAGCGTCACGGGCTCGCCAGATCCCGTGCTGCAACCCAGCGCAAGAAGAGCGAGCGCGAAGCAAGGGGTCACGCCTCTCATCGCGCTACCTCGCACCAATACTCGAGCTCTCGCTGCTCCCGCGAGTACACGAGCTGGCGACCGGTGAAGCCGTAGCCCGCACCGGCCGGCTCTGCGAAGGGCGGCGCGTATTTACCCTCCTGGATCAGCCTGTCTTCGGTCCCAGTGCGGTCGTAGGCGTACAGGTGGATCGAGCGCGCCTGAAAGGGCTCCTGCAAATAGATGGCTTTGAAGGCAAAGCGCCCCGCCACGTCCACCGCTTTCACCGCGTACGGGCTGTGCGTCGCCGGAAACACCAGCCGTTGCTCCTCTCCGCCGTAAGAGACGTGGCAAACGACTGCTGCCTGGCGCTTGCCGCAGCCCAGGATGCTGCCGCCCAAGCAAGCCACCGCGCCAAGCCCAAGTAAGCCTAGAAAGCGGCGCATTCGCGGCGAGCCTAGGCCCTCAGGCAAAACCTAGCAACCGAGGCAAACCACGCGGCGCTTGGTCGATTCGACCCGCGCCAGCTCGAGCTAGGGGCTTGCTACTTTTTGTACCGCTTGGCGACGGCGCCGACGAGCGGGTAGCCGTTCTTGAAGTCGTCCATGTCGAGTGCCCAGAACATGGCACCGCCCAGTCCCTTCTGGTCGATGAAGTCCATCTTCTTGTTGAAAGAGCGCTCGTCGTCGTAGCTGACCCAAAGCTTGGAGGTCGGGTCGTAGCCGTAGGGCACCAGGGCGTTGTCGTCCCACGACGTCTTGAGCTTGCCGGCGTCGATCAGCTCTTTGATCTCGAAGTACGAGAGCATGCCGGGCGCGTCGGTGCAGCGACCCTTGGGGCCGTTGCCCTTGGCGGGCGCGCCGACAGAGGCGCTCTCGGCGGAAGCGAACGAGCGACCGTAGGTAGCCATGCCCAGCACGATCTTCTCGGGCGGCACGCCGAAGTTCATGTAGATGGAGACGCTGCCTTGGACGCCAGGGCCACGCAGCGGGGCAGGCGCGTTGTGGCCCGTGACCGCCGACCAGCCGCCCTCGTAGTCGTAGCTCATCAGGTTGATCCAATCGAGGGGCGCGGCAATCTTGGTCAAGTCTAGGCCGCGCAACGCCACGCCAGCGGGCGCCGCGATGCTGAGGAACAGCGGCTCTTTGCCCGAGGTCTTGGCTTCGGCGTCGATGGCCGTGCGGAACTCGGTCAAGAGCGCGGTGAAGTTGTTGGTGTCGATGGAGCGACCACCACGGGTCGGATCTGCCGGATACTCCCAATCCAGATCGATGCCGTCGAAGCTGTGGAGCCGCGTGTAGGCGATGGTCGCCTTGATGAAGTCGGCGCGCGTCTCGGCCTTCTCGGCCATGGTCGTGAACAGCCACGCCATCTCACCTTCGTTGTGGCTCCAGCCGCCGATCGAGATGCCCGTCTTGAGGCTCGGGTTCTTCTTCTTCAGCGCGTTGATTTGAACGTACTGACCGTTCGGGCCCAGATCCTTCTCGTCGTAAGCGGCGATGCCAAACTTGGGCTTGGCCTTGCCGCCCGGTCCCGGATCCACCTTCGCGAACGCGAAGTTCAGGTGGGTCAAAAGCTCCGGCTTGACGTCGGCCGCGGTGAACTTGCAGCCACCGCCGCGGTACTGCGACCAATTGGTGAAGTAGCCAACAATCTTCTTCGGGCCAGTGTTGACCGCGACGCCCGCCGCCGACGGCGCGGCAGACTCGGTCGTGCCACTCGACGTCGGACCACTTGGTCCCGAGCTCGAGCTGGGCGCTTCCGCGCCTTTTTCACTGATGCAACCCGCGAGCAGAAGAGCCGACAGAACTACAGCGCGCATGCTGCAAGCCTAGCTCGCGCGCGTCCGCCCGGGATATTTCGAAACCATCACGAATTTGTTCAATTCATATCAGCTAGGCCGAGCGCCAGCTGCCCAACTCTAATTGCACGTGTCGTCCACGCCCGAAACCATGCAGGCATCGGCCGTGCAGCAGACTCCGCCGCCGCACGACTGCCCGTTACAGCTCACCGTGCAGCTCGCCCCTTGGCATTTGACCTGATTGGGGCACGCTCCATCGGCGCAGCTAATGCGCGTCTCGTTCTTGGCGGAACTCTCGACCATGGTTTGGCACGAGGGTTGGCCGCTGCACTCGACCACGCAGGAGCTGCTGTTTCCGCCGCAGCTAACCTTACCGGGACAGCTGCCCGTGCCCCTGCAGCGCAGATCGCACTGGTCCGCGTCGCACCGCACCTCGCTCATGCAGGCGCCTTGCCCTGCGCAGCGAATCTCACAGGAGCTGCCGCTGCACAGGACGTTGCCGGCGCAGCTGCTGGTGCCTCCACATTCCACGCTGCAACTCTCGGCGTCTTGGCAATCGACACCACTGGAGCACGAACCCTGAGCGGTGCACGCCACCTGACACGGCACGCCCTTGGGGCACTTCACGTTCTCTTGGCAAGGGTGTTCGGCGTCGCAGGTAATGACACACACCGCGTCCATACAGGTACCGTTGGTGCAGGCAGCTTTGCAGTCCGCAGGCGTCGCCTTCGAGCCACCCGCCCCGCTACCCGCTGTGCCGGAGCCCCCGGTCGACGCGCCGCCCGTAGCTTTGCTGCCGGCAGTCGCGTTGCTTCCGGCCGTGGCCTTGCCGCCGCCGGTGGCTTTGCTGCCGCCGCCGGACTTTCCAGCGCTACTAGTGGCCGTGCCGCCCGAGCCGGAGTCGAACAAATCGTTGTTCGGCGCCGACCCGCAAGCCGCTACCGACACCCCCAGCAGGATGGCGGCGCACCAAATGCGTCCGCCTCGTATTGACCCTTCGCGCATCGCGGGCCGAGTCTAACATCGAAAAGGCGCTATGCTGGGTGTTGGATGCGCGAGCTCCAGTTCGACGGGCTGGTCGGTCCCACCCACCACTACGCGGGTTTGAGCCCGGGTAACCTTGCCAGTCAGGCTCACGCCGGCGAAGCGAGCAACCCTCGTGCAGCAGCGCTGGAAGGCCTGACCAAAATGCGGCGCGTGCGCGAGCTCGGCGTTGCCCAGGCCGTGCTCCCGCCACAGCCGCGACCGAGCCTCGCGCTACTGCGTCGCGTCGGTTTCACGGGCGCCGACGTTGTGGTGCTGTCGCGCGCGCTCGCCGAGGCGCCCGACTTGCTGCACGCCGCGAGCAGCGCCTCGAGCATGTGGGCCGCCAACGCCGCGACGGTCGTGCCAGCGAGCGACAGCGCAGACGGCAAGACGCATTTCGTGCCCGCCAATCTGGTCTCACTGCTCCACCGCAGCATCGAAGCCGAGTCTACGACTCACGTGCTGGGTCGCATCTTTGCCGATGCGGAGTGCTTCGTCGTGCACGCACCCTTGCCGGCAACGGACTTGCTGTCGGACGAAGGTGCCGCCAATCACACGCGCCTTTTCACGAGCGCAGGCGTGCAGCACCTGTTCGGATGGGGCAAGCGCTCGGGCGTCACGACGACGCACAAGTTCCCGGCGCGCCAGAGCTTCTCAGCCAGCGCCGCGGTGGCGCGCGCCTGCCAGCTTGCGAGCACGGCCCACCTACTCTGGCAACAGGCCCCGCAAGGCATCGACGCGGGCGCGTTCCACACCGACGTGCTGGCGGTCGGGAACGCACACGTGCTGATGCTCCACGAGCACGCTTTCGTGGAGCACGAAGCCTTGCTCATGGAACTGCGCAAACGCTTGGGCGGCGAGTTTCGCGCGGTGGTCGCCACCGAGCACGAGTTACCGCTCAGCGACGCGGTCGCCGCGTATCCCTTCAACTCGCAACTCTTGAGTCTGCCATCAGGCAGAATGCAGCTGGTGGCACCCCTGGAAGCGCAGCGCAACGCGCCTGCCCGCGGCTTCTTGGAGCGCGTCGCCGCCGAGTGCTCGCTCGCCGGCATCGACTATTTGGACGTGAACGGCTCGATGAAAAACGGCGGCGGGCCGGCTTGCCTGAGACTGCGAGTGCCACTTTCCGAAGCCGAGATCGGCCGACTCGGCGGCTCCGTGCTGTTCGACGAGCGCTGCGAGCGCGAGCTCGAAGCCATCATTCGCAAGCGTTACCGCGAGCAGCTGACACTCCGCGACGTGGCCGATCCTCAGCTAGTCGACGAAGCGCGCACGGCGCTCGACGAGATCACGCAAGTGCTGGGGCTTCGCGCGGTGTACGACTTTCAGCGCTGAGCGGCGCAAGTCGGGATTGCCGATCCCACAGCGTCTACGGGCGAGAAAAATCACACCCTCCGGGTAGATCTTTCCCAGAAATAGCCTACTCGTTCGAGCGCAGCGAGATTCGAGCATCGCCCAGAATCTGCGTGACGGAACTCGCTCGCCGACAACCACTGCTCTCGTAATGAAGTGGCGCCCCAACTCTTTGGACGGCACGCCTTCAGGCTGCATCGATGAAGAGCTCTCGTGTTTCTGGAGGCGTTCGTCGACAAGTTCCTCCTAGGCAAGACCAGCACTAACACGGCTATCGCAAAGAGCGCATCCAGCACGGACCTCACGAAATGGATTACGTGGACCACGCCGAAGCTCAACTAGTGGCTCACGGCTCTAAGCAGCCTGCGCGAGCGTGAAAAGAGCGCTCTCACCTAGCGAACAGCAACGAACGAGGATCGCAATGCGGAAGCTTTTGGAACCCACCTTGGCAATTTCTTCGATCGCGCTCGCGCTGGCGGCAGTCGCCGCTTGCAGCGCCCAGGACGATCCCACGGGCGGCGATGGCTCGGGGGTCCCGGGTGGTTCGGGCGGCAGCCTGACGGGCGGCGCGGGAACGGCTACGGGTGGTGCGCCTCCGACCGGCGGGGGCAACGCTTCAACGGGCGGCGCGATAGCTCCGACCGGTGGCGCCAACGCGACGACCGGCGGCACCAACAATTCCGCGGGCGGAGCAGGTGCCCCAGGGGGGGCGGGCGGGACGCCGACCGGTGGGAGCGGCCCTGCTGGCGGTGCGGGTGGTGGCGGACCGGCCGTGTCGAGTCAGGAAGATACCGGGCTCGAGTGCGAGGCCACCGCGGCAAGTGGTCCCAACGGAGCTTCAGCAACCACCCTTCCGAGTCCGTTCACCAAGTGGGACGGAACGCAGGTGAAGAACATGAGCGACTGGCGCTGCAGGCGCCGTGAGCTCGTCGTGGAGGTCGAGAAGCGAATTCTGGGACCCAAAGCTCCACCGCCGAGCAAGCTCGGCGGTACCGTCAGTGGCACTGTCAGCGACACGGCCTACTCGGTTCAGGTCGACAACCCCGGCGGAAAGACGTCCTTCAGCGGTACCGTCAAGCTACCCGGCAGCGGCTCAGCGCCCTACCCCGCGGTGATCGTGATCGGCGGGTTCAATAGCCTCAACGCGGACGTGCTGAGCAGCGAGGGCGTAGCCACGCTGAGCTACGACAACAACGCGATCGCCGCAGAAACCTCCGGGAACTACAGCTCTGGCAAGTACTTCGACGCCAACCCGGACTTCAAAGGGAAGACGGGGGCGCTCGTCGCGTGGGCGTGGGGCGTGAGCCGCATTCTCGACATGCTCGAGAAGAACCCGACCGTGATCGATCCGAAGAAGATCGCGGTGCACGGTTGCTCGCGCCTCGGAAAGGCCGCATTCGTGATCGGTGCGTTCGACCAGCGCATCGCCCTCGGCCTTCCGCTCGAGCCCGGCACCGGCGGCCCCGCCCCGCTTCGAGCCTTGCCAACTCTCGGCGGGCAGACCGTAGCCAGCGCCAACAGCGAAGCCGCCTGGTTCGGTCCGCCCTCCAAGACCTACTCAGCGAGCGTGGCAGCCGCCGACATGAGCGACGTTGCGGTCATGTACGCCCCGCGCGGCCTGCTGATGATGGACAACGCGCACATCGCTCACTTGTCTTTCAAAGCGAACTACCTCGGTGCCGCCGCCGCGAACGAGGTCTACGAGGCGATGGGGAGCAAGGGGCTGTGGTACCTCGGCAACAGCGGGAACGGGAATCACTGCGCAGTTCGGGCCGAGTATGGCGCCCCGCTGCGCGCGATGATCAAGAAGTTCCTCAAGGGCGACGCGACCGCCGAAACGGGCGGCCTGGACACCCACGCCAACCACGGCAACGTCGACGTCGCCGGCTGGACCAAGAACTTCAAGCCGGCGCCCATCGCGCCCTGAGGCCCGCGACTGGCGCAAGGCATTCGAACTCAAACGCGCGGGCCAGTCATGTCGTCCGGCACCACCCAGCGATCGAAGTCTTCGGCGCTGACGACGCCGAGCGACAGCGCCGCGTCGCGCAGGCTCATGCCGTGGTGGTGGGCGTGATGCGCCAGCTTGGCGGCGGCGTCGTAGCCAATGTGCGGCGTGAGCGCGGTCACCAGCATGAGCGATTGCTCGAGCAGCTGACGCATACGGGCTGGGTTCGGTTCCAGGCCCGCCACGCAATGCTCGCGAAAGCTGTCTGCGCCGTCGGCCAGCAGCCGCGCGCTCTGCAGAAAGCCGTAAATGATGAGCGGCTTGTAGACGTTCAGCTGAAAATTGCCCGACGCGCCGCCAAGGTTGATGGCTACGTCGTTGCCCA
Source organism: Polyangiaceae bacterium (assembly GCA_036261775.1). Classification (GTDB taxonomy): domain Bacteria; phylum Myxococcota_A; class Polyangia; order Polyangiales; family Polyangiaceae; genus PMG-095. Next base: position 16,569 of record DATAKF010000033.1, read on the forward strand.
AGACCTGCGCGCACGCCATGCACAGCGCTTCCGACTGGGTCGGATTGACTTTGCCAGGCATGATCGAGCTGCCTGGCTCGTTCTCGGGAATTCGGATCTCCCCCAGACCAGCGCGTGGCCCAGAAGCCAGCCAGCGCACGTCGTTGGCGATCTTGGTCAGCGACGCCGCGAGTGTTTTGAGCGCGCCGTGAGCGAACACCAGCGCGTCATGCGCCGACAGCGCCTCGAATTTGTTGGGCGCGCTCACGAACGCATGCCCGGTGATCTGCGACAGGCGCGCGGCCACTCGCGTCCCCAGCTCTGGATGCGCGTTCAAGCCCGTGCCCACCGCGGTGCCGCCCAGCGCGAGCTCTGCCAAATGCGGCAGCGCGCTTTGGAGGTGCGCCACGCCTTGGTCCAGCTGCGCCGCCCAACCGCTCAGCTCTTGTCCGAAGCGCAGCGGCGTTGCGTCCATCAAATGGGTGCGGCCGATCTTGACCACGTCGGCGAACGCTTCGGCTTTCTCCGCAATCGCGCGAGCCAGCGCCGAGATGGCCGGTATCACCCGAATCCGCAGCGCCACCGTGGCAGCAACGGCCATGGCGGTCGGAAAAACGTCGTTGGACGACTGGCCACGGTTCACGTCGTCGTTCGGGTGAACGAGCCGAGCGTCGCCGCGCCCACCGCCCAGCAGCTCGCTGGCACGATTGGCGAGCACCTCGTTGACGTTCATGTTCGTCTGCGTGCCGCTGCCAGTCTGCCAAACCGAGAGCGGAAACTCTTCGTCACGCTCGCCGCGCAGCACCTCGTCGGCCGCGCTCACGATGGCGCCCGCCTTCGCGGCGTCCAGCTGCCCCAGCTCGGCGTTGGTCAGCGCGGCGGCCTTCTTTACCAATGCGAGCGCGCGAACCAGCTCGGTCGGCATGCGCTCGGTGGAGATGTGAAAGTGCTGCCGGCTACGCTCGGTCTGCGCGCCCCACAGCCGCTCCGCCGGCACCTCGATGGGTCCGAAAGTGTCGTGCTCGGTGCGCGTGGTCATGTTGCTGCTCGAGCAGCTTAGCCCCGCGCTCGTCGCGTGACAGCAGAATGGCCAGCCAGCTCACAGCCTCGTATTCACGACTGACACGCGGTCGAAACCACACGCTGCGCTCTGAATGCGACAAAAGGTGTCGAGGGGCTCAATACCTTCACTATTTCTCCCCGCATCATCCCCCGAACCCCTGTGTGGCAGTGGACGGGAAAAAGGATCACGAAAATCGAAAGGTTCTTGGGCCCCCAGCCCATATCCGAAGTTGTAGGCAGAGCACGGTGAGTGTCCGCCTTTCCACAATCGCGACAATTCAGGTCACTTTTTTTTGCGCGATTTGCACATATCTGGCGCCCGCCACAAAAAAATGAATTTGAACCACGATTGCTGAACCGCTTCAGCGTCCACTGGCCACTAAGAACCGTAGAGCACATGGTTTCGAGCCCCCAGCAAAGCCGCGCACGTCTGGTCGCGCTGCCCAGCCCCACGCTGGCACAAGCAGACGACGCCACGTTGGCCCGGGCCGCCAGCTCCGGAGACCCGCGCGCCACCAGCGTGTTGTGGGACCGATTCTCACCCCTGGTTCGGCGCATGCTGCGGCGCACCTTGGGCCCCACGGCAGAGGTCGAGGGCTTGGTGCAACAGGTCTTCCTGCGCGCCCTACGCCAGCTCGGCGGTCTGCCCGAATCCGCGCAGCTCAAGCCGTTCATCGTCGCCGTCACCGTGCGCGTGCTCAGCGCCGAGCTGAAGCGCAACCGCGTACGTCGCCTGCTCCGCCTGCAGAGCCCGTGGCACTCGTCCGACTTCGCGCAAGGTGGCGATCCCGCAACCCGCACCGCGCTGTCGTCGCTCTACCGCATCCTGGACGAGCTCGACGCCGAGGCGCGCTTGGCCTTCACGCTGCGCCACTTCGAAGGTCTGCAAATCACCGAGCTCGCGTCCGCCATGGACGCATCGCTGTCGAGCGCCAAACGACGGCTTGCCCGTGCCAACGCGCGCGTGCAAGCCGCCGTGAGCCGCGACGCCGCTTTCAGCGCGTACGCCACCGCAGCGAGTTTGGGAGACGCTCCGTGAGCTTCGGGGAGTCCGACTCCCCCACGCTGGCCGACGTCGAAGCAGTGGTCAGAGAAAACGTCTCCGGCCACGTGGATGGTGACCGTCACGAACAAGGCAAGCAGCGCCTGCTAGCCGCGTTGCGCCAGGGGCGTCCGGGCCTAGCTCGCCAAGCGCGGCGGGTCGTGCTGGTGGCGGCCACGGCCGGCGCGCTCGCCGGCGGAGGCGCCTACGCCTGGAAGCAGCGCAACGGCACCCGGCTGACCTACGAGGTCCAAAGCGGCCTGCTCAGCGACAGCGGCTACGTGCGCAGCACCGGCCCGAGCGGCGCCCGGTTGACGTTTTCAGACGGCACCCGCGTCGACCTTCAAGACGGCGCCCGCGCCCGCATCGCGGCAGTAGACGCCCATGGCGCACGCCTGGCCATCGAGAACGGGCACGCCGCCCTCAACGTGGCGCACCTGCCACGCGCCGCCTGGTACGTCGACGCCGGCCCCTTCGTGATTCAGGTCACCGGTACCCAGTTCGACGTGGACTGGTCCAGCTACGACGACACGCTCAGCGTCGATCTGCACGAGGGCACCTTGGTCGTCAGCGGCCCGCCCGCGCCCACCGGCGTGCTGCTGCGAGCCGGCCAACGCCTCACGGCCCACGAAGGCCGGCTGTCCATCGAGGCACTGGAGCAAGCCGTGCAGGTGGCCGAGACGCCACCAGCCCTGCTCGACCCGCCCCTGCCCGAAGCCGACCCGGCCTTGCTCGACCCAGCTGTAGCCGATCCGGGTCTGCTACCGGAACCGCCGATGGCCAAAGCCACTGCCACCAAAGCCAGCCGCTAACGTCGCGGGGCAGTTTGAATGCAACAGGAACTCGCGAAGACGCGAAGGTTTTTGGGGTTCGAGTCCTGAGGCGTCGAGCGAAGACTGCGTAGTCGACGATCGGCTTCGTGAGTCTCGAAACCCCCAAATCCTCGGCTTCGTGTCTTCGCGCCTTCCTGTTGCATCCCAGGAGCTCGTGACGAACTCGCTGCAGGGCAGCAGCCCCACACCGAGCCTCACGCCATACGTTCTGCGGTAGCGACGATGCGGTACGAGCGCACGGCTTGATCCGTAGCGGCGATGACCGAGCCCATCAGGCCGGCGCGGTCGCCCAGCGTGCTGGCCACGACCTCGACCTTGGAGGCGCGCAAGGTGTGGCGAGCGACTGAAGCACGCGCACCTTCGAGGATGAAATCGGCGGCTTCCATGACCCGGCCGCCCAGAACCACCAGCTCGGGGTCGAGCACGTTGATGAGGTACGAAAGGCCGACGCCCAAGTGCTCGCCAACGCCACGCAAGATGCGCTGCGAAACGGCGTCACCGGCCCGAGCGGCTTCCAGCACGAGCGCCGCGTCGATCGGCGCGGTGTGGGCCGACAGTCGCGTCGGCTCGCTGCCGCGCGCGGCCTCGGCGGCCAGCCGCTCGATGGCTTTGCCAGAAGCGAGCGTCTCCAAGCAGCCGCGCAGACCGCAGCTGCAGAGCGGGCCGTCGTCGACGATGGGGCAGTGGCCGATTTCGCCGCTGAAGCCCTTGGTGCCAGAGAACAGTTGGCCGTCGATGACGATGCCGGCGCCCACGCCGTGCCCGACGTAGACCCAGACGTAGGAGCGAGCGCCCTTGGCCGCGCCGATGCGCCCTTCAGCCAAGGCGCCAGCGTTGGTGACGTTGTGCACCACGACCGGCAGCTCGAGCGCTTGCTGCAGCAGGCTACGAATCGGCACGTCGCTCCAGCCCAGGTTGGGTGCGAAAGCGACGGTGCCGCTGCGCGTGTCGACCATGCCCGGCACCGTGACACCCACCGAGGCCAGTCGCGAGCGAGGCAGGCCGGCTTCTTCTAGTGCGCCATCCAAAAGCTCGAGCGCCGAGCGCACCGAGGCATGCGGGTCGCCGGGGATGGCAGCGGTCTCGCGCGTGGCACGCACTTCGCCGCGCGCATCAGCCACCGCGACCGTGGTGGTATGGACACCGAAGCGCAGGCCCAGGTAAGCCGCCGAGGCATCGTTGAACTCGAGCAGGCGGGCGCGCCGGCCACCGGTCGCTACCGTCTTTCCGAACCCGACCTCTTGCACGATGCCGCGGGCGATCAAATCGTCCACGATCGCGGAGACCGTGGGTTTGGTCAGCGCGGAGCGCTTGGCCAGATCCGTCCTCGATACCTTGCCGCCGCGGCGGATGATGTCGAGCACGATTGAACGATTCACCTCGCGCATTGCGCGGCTGTCGACCTTGCCTTGGACGTCTTGCTGCATGGGTTGAATCCGACCTGGAACCGATTCCAGAAAGTGCCGTTGAGTGTCGGCAGGCCAAGTCCGGTGCGGACCAGTACTGCTTCGAGCGCAGGCTGATTGTAGCACCGTCAGAACGACGCGCGCTATGAAACCGGTACCATAAAATTTACTCCGCCACTGCTCGACGGGATGCCAGCGTCCGTTGCACCAGGCTGGAAACTTACGCCGGAGTCCGTGTTGGGCGTGTTTCGGCCGTCTCTGGTCAAGACGCGCGATGCGCGATTTCTACAAAGTGGCCACGCCTAAGTCCGTGCTGCTGGCGAACTGTTGGTACATGCGCGCGTAGCGACCTCCAAGCGCCAACAGTTGCCGGTGATTTCCGCTCTCTACGATGCGACCGTCATCGAGCACCAGCACCAAATCAGCGTGACGAATGGTGCTGAGGCGGTGCGCCACGACAAAGCTGGTGCGGCCCTGCAATAGCTTCATCAGCGCATGCTGAAGACGGGATTCGGTTACTGTATCGACCGAGCTGGTAGCTTCGTCCAAGATCAGCACGCGCGGGTCGGCCAGCATGGCGCGGACGAAGCACACCACCTGCCGCTGCCCGAGCGACAGCCCGGCGCCCTTTTCCCCGACTTCCGTCGCAAAGCCCTGGGGCAAATCCTCGATGATGTCACTGATGTCGAGGGCCTGAGCAGCTGCTCGCACCTCGTCATCACGGGCAGACGGACGCGCCAGCCGAATATTCTCGAGCACCGAGCCAGCGAACAAGAAATTGTCCTGGGTGACGCTGGCGATCTGCCGGTGGAGCGACAAACCGGTCACCGACTTGATTTCTTGGCCGTCGATCAGGATTTCGCCTTGCTGCGCCAGGTAAAGCTTGGCGACCAGGTTGACGATGGAGCTCTTGCCGCTGCCGGTCGAGCCCACCAACGCCACCGTCTGTCCGGGCAGCGCCGTAAAGCTGAGGTCGTTCAGCACGCGCCGGCCCGGCTCGTAGGCAAAGCTGACGTTCTTGAACTCCACGCGGCCGACGATGCGCGGCAGCTCGCGCGCGTCTGGCGCGTCGGTCCAGTCGGGCGGCGTGTCGAGCAGGCCGAACACGCGCTCGGCTCCGGCCATGGCCGTGAGCGCTTGGTTGTACTGGTTGCCCAGCGGCGAGATGGCGCCGAAGAAGGCGTTCGACAAGAACAAGAACTGAATCAGCGCCTGCAGCTCGACCTCGCCGCCCAGCGCCTGGTAGCCGCCGACCACGAGCAGGATCGACAAGAACAGCTGCCCGTTGAACTCCAGCATCGGCAAGAAGATGGCCGACTGCTGCATCGAGATCATGTTGTAGCGGGAGTGGTCGTAGATGAGCTGCTCGAACAAGCCGCCGTTCAGGTCTTGGCGCACGAAGCCTTGAATTTCACGGATGCCCGAGACTGACTCGGCCAACGTCGCTGCCACGCGGCTGAAGCTCTCCTGCTGCGCGCGGTAGGCGGCCGAAAGCTTGCGCCGAAAGTGCCGCAGCAGCGTCCACAGCACCGGCGCCATGACCAGCACCACCAAGAACAGCTTCCAGTCGTAGTACAGCATGAGCGCCGACGAGACGAGCATGCTGCCAAGCTGCACGATGCCGATGAACGCGACGTCTTGCACGCCCACGCGCACGGCGTCGACGTCGGCGGTAATGCGGCCGATCAGCTTGCCGATCTGAATCTTTTTGAAGAAGCTCATCGGCAGCGTGAGCAGGTGCGCGTACACCTCCGCCCGCAAGTCGTGCACCACCGCCTCGCCCAGCAAGAGCGCAAACCGCTGCCGGTACACGAAGCAGAACGACGTGAATCCAGTGAGCGCCAAGTACCCCACCACACCCACGACCGTGCCCCGCACGTCATGCCCCGCGATCGGTCCGCTGATCACCTTCGCGATCGCCCAAGTTACGAGCGGCAACTGCAAGCTGCGCAAGACCACCAGCCCCAAAAGGCCGTTGCGCAGCCGCCCATAAGGCTTGGTGTAGGCAAAGATCCGCCGAATGATCCCAAAGTCGAGCGGCTTCTGATCCGCTTCCGCTTCGACGGCAGCCTGTCCGCGGTCACGACCCATCGCCCGCGCGTTCACAGCCGCCTCCCCAGTGCTTCGAGCAAGACGATGCTGTCTTCATCCGCCGCCTGCAGGCTGGCCGCGCGGTAGTAAATGCCGCGGTTCTTCAGCAGCTCTTGGTGCGTCCCGCGCTCCACAATCTTGCCGTCGTCAATCACCAAGATCCAATCGGCGCGCCGCAGCGTGGACAGGCGATTGGCGACCAATAGCGTCGTTCGACCTTCGATGGCGGCGTCCATGGCTTCGAGCACTTCGTGCTCGGTTTGTGCGTCCACAGCCGTGGTGGGGTCGTCGAGCAGCAAGATCTTCGGCTCGAGCAGGAGTGCGCGCGCGATGGCCAGGCGTTGGCGCTGGCCACCGGACAGGTTGACGGCGCCTTCCTCGAGCACGGTGTCGTAGCCATCGGGTAGCCGCATCACGAACTCGTGCGCGCCCGCCACCGTGGCGGCGTGCTCGATCTGTTCGCGCGAGGCTTGTGGATTGCCGAAGGCGATGTTCTGCGCGACGCTGCTGCGAAACAGCAGACTTTCTTGGAACACCAAGCCGATGTTGCGGCGCAGGTAGTCGAGCCCGAAGTCTCTCAGGTCTACGTCGTCGAGCAGGATTCGCCCGCCCGTTGGGTCGTAAAAGCGAGGGATCAGGCTGAGCAGCGTGCTCTTGCCGGAGCCGGTGCCGCCGAGCACGGCCACGCAGGCGCCCGGCTCGATCTCGAAGCTCAGGTCGCTCAGCACGGGTTGGTCTTTGGCGTAGCCGAACTCGACGTGCTCGAAGCGAATACGCCCCGAAAGCTGCGCCGGGCGCGCAGGCTGCTTCGGATCTTCGACCTCGAGCGGCGCGTCGAGCACCTCGAACACGCGCCGCGCGCCGGTCAGGCTTTGCTGCAGCGTGTTGACGATGCCGGCCATGCTCGAGACCTGCGCGGAGAACTGCTGCAGTAGCCCGGCGAACACGATCAGGTCGCCGAGCGTCATGGCGCGGCGCGCCACCAGCGAGCCGCCGTACAAGAGCAGCACGCCGATGTTGAGCTGCGAGATGAAATCGATGGTCGGGCCGAAGCGGCTGACGCGCACGAAGATGGACGTCTGCTGGTCACGCACCAAGGCGTTGTGAGCTTCGAAGCGCGCCTGCTCGGCTTGCTCGCGGCCGAACACCTTGGTCACCTGAATGCCGCTCACGCCCTCCGACATGGCCAGCACCATGCGATCCGAGAGCTCGCGATTCTTGCGGTACACGGGCGCCACCCAGCGCGCGAACAGGTTGGTGAACAGCCACAAAAGCGGTGTCAGTGCCAAGCACGATAGCGTCAAGACCGCGTGGGTGCGCAGCATGTACGCCAGGTAAACGCCCAGCGACAGCAGCATGATGGCGCCCTGGAGCAGCACGCCATCCACGAAGGAGCGCACTGACTGCACGTCGCCGGTAACCCGATTGAAGATGGAGCCGGAGGCGTTTTGGTCGAAGAAGCGGAAACTGAGCCGCTGCAGCTTGTTGAAGACGCTGGTGCGCAGCTCGGGCACGAGCTTCATCTGTAAGAGCTCTCCGGCCGCGACGGAGTATGCGTAGTTGAGCAGAGCTCTCGCGGCAGCTGCCGCGAGGACCAGGCCTCCCAACAAGCACAGCAAATGCAGCGTGCTCCAAGCAGGCGGTGTGAAGCCGAGCGGCCAACGCGGCGCCGCCATGCCGGGCTCGAGCGCGTGGCGAATCACGTCGATGGCCAGACCAGAGAGGCCGAGGCCGGCGACGCCCAGCCCGAGCAGCACGACCTGGTACCCGAACACCGCTAGGCACTTTCGCCAGTAGCGCCAAGACAGCGCGAGGAGCCGGCGGAGCAGCTGCGCGTGCGTGAGCTCGGACATTACAACGGCACTCGAAGCATGGTACCACCGGCCAAGTTAAAGAGGAACCGATGCCAATCCGCGTCACGGTCTGGGGTGAGAACGTTCACGAGCAAAAAAGCGAGCTGGTGCGCTCGCTGTACCCGCAAGGCCTGCACGCGACGATCGCGGCCGCCATGGCGGAGGACGCCGAGATCGTGACCCGCACCGCCACGCTGCAGGAGCCCGAGCATGGCCTGACCGAAGCCGTGCTGGCCGAGACCGACGTGCTCAGCTGGTGGGGCCACGCAGCGCACGGCAAGGTCGAGGACGAGATCGTCGACCGCGTGCAAAAGCGGGTGCTGGAGGGAATGGGCCTGATCGTGCTGCACAGCGGGCACTACTCGAAGATTTTCAAGCGGCTGCTGGGCACGACCTGCTCTTTGACGTGGCGCGAAGCGGGCGAAAAGGAGCGGCTTTGGGTGTGCAACCCGGGGCACCGCATCGCGCGCGGGCTCGGGACGCACTTCGAAGTCGAGATGGAGGAGATGTACGGGGAGCCGTTCGCGATTCCGGCGCCCGAAGAGCAGGTGTTCATCTCCTGGTTCGAAGGCGGCGAGGTCTTTCGGTCGGGCTGCTGCTGGCGCCGCGGCAATGGAAAGATCTTCTACTTTCGCCCCGGGCACGAGGCCTACCCGACCTACTACAACGAGTCCGTGCGTCAGGTGCTGCGGAACGCGGTGCACTGGGCGCGCCCCGAAGCGCAGGCGTGGATCGACACCTGCCCCAACGTGCCGGTGGAGAAGGCGCTAGAGAGGATCACGGCGCGAGGCGGGACGATTCATGAGCCGGGCGCGCCTGGTTTGCGCTGACGGCTGGACCCAAGAGCCAATCCTAAATCCCTCCCGTCGCCCAGCCGCAGACCCGCGTCGCATCCCGTCGTTGCTCCTCGCCTAGGTCTGCTCGCGCCTCTTTGCTGGGCTCGGTCCGGGTTTTTAGGACTGGCTCTAAGCCGCGGATTCTGTCTAGCTTGGGGCATGGGTCAGGTTTCGCGTCGCGGGTTGTTGGTTGGGGTTGCGGCTGGGGCGGTGGCGAGCACATGGGGCGGCACTGCTGCCGCCACCATCGTTCGGTCATTGACGTTGCCGGCGCTGGTGCAGCGCTCGCGACGCATCGTGGTCGTCACCGCGCTGGACGCCGAGTCGCACTTCGAAGACCTGGGGCGTCGGCGGCGCATCGTCACCGATACGCGCGTGCGGGTGGAAGAGAAGCTGGCCAAGGGCGAAGGCATCGAGCGAGAGCTTTTGGTGCGAACGCTGGGCGGCAGCGTGGGCACGCTGGGTGAGCGCGTGCACGGTCAAGCACAGCTGCTGATGGGCGAGCCGTGCGTCACATTCTTGCTGCAGGGCCCGGACGGCTTGCACTACGTGAACGGCATGGCGCAGGGCCACTACCCGCTGCGCGGCGCGGCCGTACAGAAGCTGATGTCCAGCCCAGATTTGCCGGAGATTCTGGACTTCAACAGCTCGGCCGTGAAAGCGCTGACCGGCAGTGAGCTCGGGGCAGCTGCTAGCCGCATTCGTGCACTGGTTGCGCCATGACGTCGCCCATCACGAAGTCGAAGCTCGGCCTGGCTGCTGGGAGCTTGGCGTTGGTGCTCTTGGCGGCGCCAGGCGCGCGCGCGTTCTGTCGCACGACCACCTGTGATCCGAGCAAGGCCAAGGCCATGTGCCAATTCGACGCCAACAGATGCGTCGTCACCGGCAAGGCCCTGAGCTGGCGCAGCAGCTGCGTCACGATTGGCATCCAAGAGATGGGCTCGCCGCGCAGCGGTTTCACGGTCGACGACGTGGGAGCTGTCGTGGAGCAGGCTTTTGGCGCCTGGATGCAGGCCGACTGCGGTAACGGCACGCCCAGCATCGAGGTGAACGTGCTTGGCCCTATCGAGTGCGGCATTTCCGAGTACAACTCGGACGCCGCCAACGCCAACATCGTGATCTTCCGCGAGGACACTTGGCCCTTCATGGGAGCCGAGAACGCCATCGGCATCACGACCACGCGCTTTGACACCAAAACCGGCGACTTGTGGGACGCCGACATGGAGCTGAACGCCGTCGGGGCCGAGCTGAGCATTGGCGACCCGATCGAGGGCGACGACCTGCTGAGCGTGATAACGCACGAAGCCGGGCATTTCTTGGGCTTGTCGCACTCGAATCAGCCCACCGCGACCATGCGAGCCGTCTACAACCCGGGCATCGACGGCGACGATTTTCGCTCGCTGTCGCAGGACGACATCGACGGCATTTGCACGGTGTATCCGCCCGGCCGCAAAGCACCGACGGCCAGCTGCGAGAACCGTCACGGCTTTTCCCAGCAGTGCGGCGACGACCAACCGGCGTCCAAGGAGTCCAAGGGCTGCAGCCTGAACACCCGCTCCGCCCCGCTCGGCACCGCCGACGGCGGATACGCGAGCTTGCTGGCCGTGTTGGCCGGCGTCGTCGGCGCTCGGCTTGCGCGACGTAGGCGCATCGTGTAGCTTGATCCCCGTCATGCTCTCTCGTCGTCACTTTTGGTTTGGCTACTGGCCCGCACAAGATGCGGCGACAGGGTCGAGCCTTTAGTTAGTAACGACGAAAGGCCCGAAAGAAGCCCCGGTCGCCGCAAGCGACTCGGGGCTTTCGTGTTTCTGGGCCCCACTCGAACCACCCATCCAGCCCCCCTGCCATGCGCGAAACCAAAGACCTCCGAATCGTGGACACCACAGCCCTCCTCAGCCCCGACGACGTCACCCGTGAGCTGCCGCTGAGCGATCGCGCCGCCGACGTCGTGTTCCGCGCGCGCCAAGAGATCCAAAACGTGCTGGAAGGCCGTGACCCGCGCAAGCTGGTGATCGTCGGCCCCTGCTCGATTCACGATCCGAAGGCGGCGTTGGACTACGCCGCTCGGCTCTTGGAGCTGCGCGAGCGCGTGCAGGACGCGCTCGTCGTCGTGATGCGCGTTTACTTCGAAAAGCCGCGCACCACCGTGGGCTGGAAGGGGCTCATCAACGACCCGCACCTTGACGGAACGTACGACATTCCGACGGGGATTCGCGCGGCGCGCAGCTTGCTCCGCGAGATTGCCGAGCTGGGTTTGCCGGCCGCGACCGAGATGCTGGACCCGATCATTCCCCAGTACATCGCCGACTTGGTGAGCTGGACCGCGATTGGCGCGCGCACCACCGAGAGTCAGACGCACCGGGAAATGGCCTCGGGCTTGTCGATGCCGGTCGGCTTCAAGAACGGCACCGACGGCGGTTTGACCGTCGCCATCAACGCCATGCTCGCGGCTTCGCGGCAGCACAGCTTCTTGGGCGTCGACGGCGCGGGCCGAGTCGGCGTGGTGCGCACGGCCGGCAACCCTCATTGTCACATCGTGCTGCGCGGCGGCGGCGCTGGGCCGAACTACGGCGCGATCGAGGTCGCCAAAGCCGTGGCGGCACTGAAAAAGGCCAAGGTGCGAGCCAGCTTGATGATCGACGCCAGCCACGACAACAGCGGCAAAGATCCGTTGCGGCAGCCGGCGGTGCTGGCGGACGTTGGCGCGCAAATCCGCGGCGGCGAGCAGCACATCTTGGGCGTGATGCTCGAGAGTCACCTGGTCGAAGGCCGCCAAGAGCTGGTCGACAAGACGACGCTGAAATACGGGCAAAGCATCACCGACGGCTGCATAGGCTTCGAAGCCACCGCGGAGGTGCTGCGGTCGTTTGCCGACGACGTGCGCGCTGGGAACAGCATGCGCGCTACGGCGTAGCCGCGCTTTCTTCAGCGCGCGACGGCTGGGGGTGAGCGCAGCCTTCGGCGTGCGCTCACTTCTCGGCGCAAGCCATGAACGCGACTTGCTGGGTTTCGCAGGCGGCGACGACAGGGAAGCTCGCGATGGCGTCGCAGGTGACGGGCTTTCCGACGGCGCAGTCTTGGAAGGCTTTGTATTCGGTGGCGCAGTTGCCGGTCTCGAGGAGGTGACAGTCGCGTTCGCAGGTAGCTTGGTCCTTCGGGCTCACCGGGCACTTGGCCGCCAGGGTAGCGATGCAACCGTCGTGGCAGCGGTCGCGGCTGCCGCCACCGGTGCTGCTACCGCCACTGCTACCGCCGCCGCTGCCAGCGGTGGAGTTGCCCGTCCCCGAGGTGTTGCCTTCGCCGCTGTCGTCGTCGCCGCAACCGACTACGCAGCAACCAAGCATCAGCGAAAGCATCAACGGGAACGAAGCTCTCATGCGCTTACCGATACTACGCTGGAGCTGCAGCCTGCGCTAAGCTCTTCGTGTGGACAGAGCTTGGGCGCTGCTGTGGGTCGCGACACCGTTCCTGTTCGCATTCCAGCGAGTCACTCGCCCCTGACCGGCCCGCAGTCGCACGGCCCGTAGCCGGAGCCCTCGGCGTTGCAAGCTTGACCGCCCTGGCACGCCGCCGTGCCGATGCAGGCCTGGGTCGAGCCGGGGGCGCAGATGGGCGCCTTTGGCTGAGTCGGGGCCGGCGCAGCAGACACCGCCGGCGTAGCGGCCGGCGCGGGAGCAACGCTCGGCGCGGGCGCGACGGTCGACGAGCCCGCGCCGCTCATCAATTCTTTCGCCTGATCGCCCCAACCACTAGCCGGCGCGCAGCGCACGACCGCTTCGCTCGACAACGCAGCGTCTGGCGCGTCGCTACGCCCTCGCAAATTTACCTGGCTGATACCTCGAGCCACGAAGTAGCCGCGCTTGTCGCAAGCGTTACTCGCCGCCTCCGCCAAGCACTTGTCGAGTCCCACCTCCGAGCACTGAATGCGGAAAGTCTCGTGGTCGACCTTGGTCGTCGTCACGCCGTGAGCGCAGCCCAACGCACCGATGAAACCCGAGACCACGACAGCTGTGCGCATGCCCTCCCATTAACAGTGCCTGCCACGAGTGGCGTCGGCAAAACGATGCTGCTCGAGAATCTCGCACATCGCCCGGCGGAGCAGACTGCCAAGTGGCTGCGAAGTCGGGGTTAGCGGGCGGAACGACTCGGTGCTACCTGATCGAGCCATGGGACCTGGTAAGGCGGAGGCCACTCTCGTCGACGAGCGCAATCTCTTGGTCGCCTCGTCCGATCAGCGCCTCGGCTTCGACTTCTTTGGTGCCGTGGTCGACGCATTGCCCACGGATGTGTCGGGTAAGACGCTGTACCTCACGGGTGACGTCGCGAGGCTTCGCGGACGCTTGGAGGGCGCCGCACGCGTCTTTGCAGTCGAGGGCCTTGCGAGCAACTACGACACGGCCCCGTCGGTTCACCTTGGCCGTGTGCCGGTACGCATGGGTAACGTTGGCGTGTATTACCGGCGCTTCTTCGACGACGCAGACTTCTTTCGTCGCATCACCTCGGAGCACACTTTCCAGAGCCTCACCGAGTCGTCGAAGCCCTCCAAGGCGCATCGCACCGGCATCTATCTGACCCCTGTCAGCCAGCAGGGTGACGAGCTCCGCTTCCATCTGCTGCGCTGTTCGACGAATCTGTCCGGCCCGACGGAGAACTTCTGCGCGACGGATCGGCTGATCGTGAACGCGCTGAACGAGGAGGCCGACGTGATCTTTCGCGGAGCCGCGCCGCTCAATCACGCGCTGGCGCAGCGCTACCCGAGCACGACGGTCGGCCTCAAGCAGACCAAAGCCCGGATCTCGGCGCACGCCGACAAGACCAAAGACATGCCGGTCGACGGCATCATGGCCTTTTGCACGTTCTACGACGGGCTGGGCGCGCTGACGCCGCTACCCGACGATGCGTTCGACTACGGCTACAAGAGAAGAAGCGGCCTCACGCGGCTGCATTTCCGCCTGAAAGATCCGGCGCGGCAGCAGGCGGGGCTGCCCCTCGAGCTCTCGCTGACCCTCTATCCGGGCTCGGTGTTCTTCATGCCGCTGTCGACCAACCGGCTGTACACGCACGAGATTCAGGCGTCGGTGCTCGACGCGCACATGCTCCCCACTCGGCTTGGGTACGTCGTGCGCTGCTCGAAGACTCAGGCCGTTCACGCGCAGGGCAGCACTTTTATCGAGCTGGACGGACAGCGCGTGCGACTCGAGCCACCGACGCCGTCGGGTGTGGACGCGCTCCGCGAGCTGTATGCGGCCGAGAACCGCTCCGACGCCCTCATCGACTACGGCGACCGCTTCCGATTCAGCATGAACGAAGGCGACTACAGAGCCCCGGATCCCAAAGCGTGACAAGCGACTTCCGCTCGTGGCGCCCGCTCACGGCCGCGCCCTCCTTCGAGGACCTGATAGCCTCCGTGCAGCTCGACGACGTCACGAAGGGTCGGCGCGGCGCAGTCCTGGTCGAGCCTGACGCGAGCGGCGTCCCGATCGTCCGAACCACCACGCAGTACCGGGTTGCCGCGCAGCTGTTCCGTCCCGTCCACGCCCGACTCGCGCAGGCGATTCGTCGAACTGGCCTCCTGCCGCAGCCATTCAACAACGCGCTCGTAGAGCACTACACCAGCGCCTACGCGAAGATGAAGCGCCACTCCGACCAAGCCCAAGACTTGGCAGACGGCTCCTGGATCGCCGTCTACTCCTGCTATCGCGAGCCGGAGCTGCCGTCGCGCCGGTTGGTGATTCACCCGAAGGCGACTGGCTCCGCGTTCGAGGTTCCGCTCGAGCACGGTAGCGTCGTCGCATTCTCAGTCGACACCAACCGGCGCTTCACGCACGCGATCACGCTGCGCTCGCCGGCGCCCGAAAATGAGTGGTTCGGGATCACGTTTCGAACGTCGAAGACGCTTTTGCGCTTCATCGACGGTCGTCCCATCCTCCCACACGACGTGCCGTTGTCACTCGCCAGCGAAGACGAACGTCGCGAGCTCCTGCAGATGAGGCGCCGCGAGAACGAGGAGAGCGACTTCGTCTACCCGCCGACGTCGTACACCCTCAGTGAAAGTGACTTGCTTCCGCCGACTCTGTAGGAGCCAGAAAGCTGGAGCGCCGCCAGAGCCGTCGCCCTGCCGATTCAGCCTCGCTGGCCCCGTGGTAGGACGGGAGCGTGACGGTAGCTACCGGCTCGATCGCTTTCGTCGACGTGCATTACGCCGGCGATCGAGCGCGAGCCGCGTGTGTCACGGCGGCGAGCTGGACCGACGCCACCCCGCACGACGAATGGACCATCGACGTGACTGAGGTGGCCGAGTATCGCCCCGGCCACTTCTTCGAGCGCGAATTACCGGCCATTCTCAGCGTCTTGGAACGAGCTCCCGCCGAACCGAGCATCGTGGTGGTCGACGGCTATGTGGTGCTCGACGCCGAGGGGCGTCCGGGGCTCGGCGCCCACCTGTTCGAGCGCCTCGGCAAGCGCCTTGCCGTCGTCGGGATCGCAAAGCGTAGCTTTTCCGGCAGCGAGTTCGCGGTGCGCGTCGTGCGCGGCGCGAGCCAAAAGCCGCTCTTCGTCACAGCGCTGGGAATGCTCGACACCGAAGCCGCCCATCACGTTCAGGACATGCACGGCCCCCACCGCATTCCCACGCTCTGCGCCCGCGTCGATCACCTCAGCCGCGGCCTCGCCACGCCCACTCGGAGCACCTAGCCTTGAAGCCCGGCTAGGGCGGGCGAGCAGCGAGGCCCGAGGACGCCACAGAAGTTTCTGCGAGGAGGGCTGCGTTGCGGCAGCCCCTTCGGCAGAGTACGCGCGCTGATCAATTCGTGAAGGCTGCGACCTGTTGCTGACCGCCAGGAGCGCGGAGCTGTCGGGTCGCTTCCAGGCCCCCGTGGATGGGGTCGGCCCCGATGGTACCCTGGAGCTCGGTCAGGTACTCGCTGGAGCTGACGCGCTCGAGCTCGGCTTTGGCGCGTGTGAGGCGCTCGCGGATGCCGAGGCGGCCAGCTTCGTCGTGGTGGCTGGGCAGCGCCAGGAACTCGTTCAGGCGCTGAACGTGGCGTTGCCAAAGCGCGACGTCGCGGGCTTGTTTGACGCGTAGGCGTTCCTTGTACCACTCGCTTTGGAGCAGAGCTTCGCGCGTGAAGAGCGCGCGGAAGTCGGGGTGGCTGGCGTCTTTGCCCTCCCAGTGGCCGTAGGCCATCACGTGCAAGAGCGCGCGCAGGGGCGGGCAGGCGTCTTCGATGCTGTTGTCTTCGAAGTAGGCACGGGCGACGCGCTCCTGCGCTTCGACGATGTTGCAAACGCCATCGGCGAACACGGCTTCGTCCTGCGTTTCGGGCTTGAGGATGCCCTCTGAGAACACCGACACGGGGTTGTCGAAGACGCGGCCGAAGAAGGTGTGCACGAACTTGCTGGTGATGCGGTAGCCGAGGCGGCTGGCCAGCACCTTTTGACCGTTGACCTCGTAGTCGTTCAGCTTTTCGAGGTGGCCTTCGTCGATCATGCGCTGCGGGTCGCGCTCGGCGGGGAACATGCGGCACCAAATCTCGGGGATGAGCAGGCTGACGTCGTGATCGACGCGGCCGTCCGGGCCGATGTAGCCCGCCGCCGAGCTGAAGCCGGCGTAGCCGGTGAGCAGCATGGAGACCAGCGCGTTGTTCAGGTCTGCGGTGGCGCACAGCGCGTTGAACGGGCCCTTGGTGAGCGCGCCTTCGGAGCCGGCCCCGGTGGTGCTCGGAGATTTTCCGGTGAGCGAGCACACGTAGTCCATGAACAGCTCGGGCAGCTCTTGGTAGTGGATGGGGCCGTACACGCAGAGCGGGCGAATGCCGTCGTCGGGCGGGTTGTTGCGGCGGCCGCTGAGCACGCTGATCACGGGGAAGACCAGCGTCTGCTCGATGGGCAGACGGCGGTAGAGCCGCGCGCCCATGTATGCGATGTACTTTTCGCGCTTGCGCGTGACGTCGGGCCGAACCTGCAGGTAGCGCGGGTTCTTGCTGGGCTTGCCGCCCACGATGCGCGGCTTGGCCGAGCAGATGAAGTTGCCGTCGTCGGCGCGCTCGGAGTTTTTCTCGACGTGCTTGCGCATCGGCTCCGTGAAAGCGTCGTGCAGCGCGACGTCTTGCACCATGTCGCGCGCGTCGCTCGAGTCGAGCGGCTGGAAGTTGGAGCAGAACAAGCCGTCGCGCGACATGTCGTCTTCGGTCTGTTTGTCGAAGCCCGGGTGAATGGCGTCGTCGGGGCGCTGAAACAGCCGCCACTCGCAGTTTTGGACGAGCTTGAGGCTGGGGTGACCCTCGTATTCGCGCGGCAAGCCGAGCAGAGCGGTCGCGGGCACGACGACCGACGCCGAGATGTCGTCCTCCATCTGCACTTTGTCGGCAGCCACGAAGTCTTGGCGCAGCTTGTAGGTCCGCCAGGCGCCGTTCGGCTCGAAGCCAACGCGCAGGTAGCTGCCGACTAGCTTGCGGCCGTCGTGCTTGAGCTCGTGCCCGGGCGCGCCGTTGACGATGTCGACGGAGAAATGACTGCGCCACTCGCCGTTGTCCGCGCGGTGAAAGCGCTTGATCACGAACACCAGCGCGCGCACGTAGTTGGGAATGCTGGCGAGCCAGGCGTTGTGCTCCTGCGTGAACTCGGGGCTAGGCGTGAGCAGCTTGATCACCGAGCCGAGCGAGCGCTCCGCCGACAAGATCGGCCGCGCGCGGCCGTTGCCTTGGCGCAGCTCTGGCAAGAGCGCGTCCTTGAAGTCTTTCTTGAAGATGCCTTCGACGAGGCTCATGTCCTCTTCGAAGTTTCCGGTGTAGACGGGGCCGTACAAGACCGCGTCGATCAGGCTCTTGCTGATCTCCGACTTGCCGCCGCCCGAGACCGTGCACGGCTTGTGACAGAAGGTGCCTTCCGGCGCCGTGCCGATCAAACGCCAGCTGGGCGCGGCCGGGTGCTTGGCCATGCGCACTTTGTAGCCGTTCGGCAAGATGTACTGATGACCGGGCAGCACCTTCAGGTGTTGCTCTTCGTCCTTGGCCATCCACTTCAAGTCTTGCTTCTTGAGGTCGATCTCCGCGTCTTCCGGCACGTAGTGGATGTCGGGGTACTGCTTGTCGGTGGCGTAGCCCGAGTCGTGGACGTCGATGGCGTCGCCCAGGAGCTCGACCACCTCGCTGAAGCGGTGCTCGGAGCTCTCACGGCGCGCGTCGCCCATGAAGCGATCGCCCAAGCTGTAGGTAGAAAACGCCAACGCGCCGCCCGCGTGCTCTTCTTCGGCCAAGCCGAACAGGTTGGCGCTGAAGCTGATCTGGGTTTTTACTTCCTTCTTACAGTAGCCAAAGTAGTTGTCGGCCAAGATGGTGACCATCAAGCCGTCGATCGAGCGCAGCGTGATCTTGAAGGCGCCGCCGTTGTTGTAAAGCTCGTCGTCTTTGGCCCAGCACATGCCGTTCTTGCGCTGCGCCTCGGTGGCCTGCGAAATGTGCGGCAGGCCCAGGTCCTTCTTCTTCAGGCGCGTCAGGTGCGGCGCCAAGATCACGCAGCCGGTGTGGCCAGTCCAATGGTCGACGTCCAGGCCGGCGTCGTTTTCGGGCAAGAACGGATCGCCCGCGTTGCCGAAGATGTTCTCGACGAAATCGAGGTTGGAGACCAAGCCGCCGGGGGCAAAAAAGCGAATCTCCATGCGCTTTTCGGCGGAGTGCCCGGGCACCGCGGGACACACCAGCGGGCGCAGCGACAGCGACACCAAGGTCTCGACAGGCTCGTCCCAGTTGGCGGTGAACGGCAGCCGCTTCATCGCTGCGGGTGGATTCAGAGCCTCTCGCAACATGTTGGCGTAGGCGATGGGCGGCACCGCCAGCTTGTCGGCGGGCACCGGGAGGCCCGCGTCGGCGACGTGGAACACGCCCTGCGTGGTGCGCCGATCGTTGATGGGATTGTGGAGCACGCCGTTATCGAGGCGGTAGCTCGACACCAAATCGTTGTGCCAAACGTCGGAGTCGATGGGCAGCGAGAGCTCGCGCGCCAAGCCGTAGCGGTCGAGGATGAACGTGACGTTGGGCAGCTTTACCGGCTTGGCCAGACCGAGCCCGCCGAGCTGTTGATCCAAGAACGCTTGAATGCGCTGGTCGGCCGGACACAAGTGGTCACTCAAGAGCCGAGTCTGTTCGCGATAGCGCGCAAACAGGTCGCGAGCGAGGTCGAGCACCTCTTGGTCACCGACGCTGTCGGGCACCGAGTGACCGAGCGCCGCGAGCTTGAGCGCGATGGCGCGGATGGCGGTGCGCCGATCCAACATCGCAACCGTTCCGTCCGTGCGCAGACCTACCGATCGTTCCAGCTCCATCGCATGTCCTCCGGGGCCGAGCAGTGTAACCGGAACGGCACGGGGTCGGACTGCTCGCTTGCGCAGGTTTCAGGCGTGTTACCGTCGGCAGGTGCATTTCGCCCAGGCCAGCGGGCGGAAGCATCGTCACGCGT
>DATAKF010000044.1:0-3227 GCA_036261775.1 Polyangiaceae bacterium
GGTCATCCTAGAGCTACGCCAGGTCTCCAAGCTCAAAGGCACGTACATCGACGCGCTGCCTCTGCTGCAAGATCCCAAGACAGGCCGCGTGCATAGCTCGTGGGAGCAAGCGGTCGCAGCCACGGGTCGGCTCTCATCGACCGATCCGAACGTACAGAACATTCCGATCCGCACCGAGCTGGGGCGACGCATCCGCGCGGCCTTCGTGGCGCCAGCCGGCTACCAGCTGGTCAGCGCCGACTACTCCCAGATCGAGCTGCGCGTGCTCGCGCACCTGTCGCAAGATCCTGTGCTGTGCGAGTCGTTCCGCACCGGCGAGGACGTGCACCAGCGCACCGCGATGGAAATCTTCGAGGTGAAGGCCGAGGAGCTGACGCGAGAGATGCGCACGCGCGCCAAGGCCGTCAACTTCGGCGTGATCTACGGCCAGGGTGACAGCGGCCTGTCGAAGGTGCTCGGCATTCCGCGCGCGGAGGCGTCGAACTTCATTGCCGCCTATTTCAGGCGCTATCAGGGCGTCCGCGCCTTCATGACGGCCACGCTGGAGCGGGCGCGCGCAGGCGAGGCGGTGCGCAGCTTGCTCGGTCGTCATCGCTTGCTGCCCAACATTCGCAGCGCCAACCGCGCCGAGCGTCTGGCGGCCGAGCGCATCGCCATGAACATGCCGATTCAAGGCACGGCCGCAGACATCCTGAAGCTGGCCATGCTGGCGCTGCGCGAGCCGCCGACGCCTGGCGCGCGCATGGTGCTGTCCGTTCACGACGAGCTGGTGTTCGAAGTTCCGGACGCGGAAGTGCCGGAAGCCGAGCGCAAGCTCAAGGCCGCCATGGAGACCGCCTACCCGCTGTCGGTGCCGCTCGACGTCTCGGTCGGCCACGGCCGCGATTGGAACTCGGCTCATTGACGCATGAGCGCTGCGCGTAGCCCGATCGTCATCTTGGGCGGAGGCCTCACGGGGCTATCGGCGAGCCTCCAGCTGTCGAATGGCAACGTGCGGCATCGCTTGTTCGAGCGCGAAGCCGTCGCGGGCGGTCACGCAATCACGCACAGCGAGCGCGGCTTTCGCTTCGATCGCACCGGGCACCTGCTGCACCTGCGCACGCCCGAGATGCAAGCGTTGGCGGCCGACCTTTTGCCCGCCGCGCAGTACCGCAAGCTGCAGCGCAAGAGCGCCGTATTTTCGCACGGCGTGTACACGCGCTACCCGTTTCAAGCCAACACCCTCGGGCTGCCGCCAAGCGTCGCCTACGAGTGCTTGGCGGGCTTCATCCAGGCGCATTTCGCGACCGAGAAGCCCACGCCAAAGAACTTCGAAGAGTTCTGTTTGCTGCATTTCGGCGCTGGCATCAGCCAGCACTTCATGTTGCCGTACAACGCGCGGCTGTGGGGAGTACCGCCCCGTGAGGTGACGAGCGAGTGGTGCCAGCGATTCGTGCCGCTACCTCGGCTCGACGACGTGCTGCGCGGCGCCGTCGGCGCCAACGCTCCCGAGCTCGGCTACAACGCGAATTTTTGGTACCCGGAGCTAGGCATCGGCAGCTTTTCGGACGCGCTGGCGTCGCGCACCGCGGTCGAGCTCTCTCGCGCGCCATCGCGCATCGATCTAGCGGCGCGCTCGCTGGTGTTCGACGACGAAGAGGTACCGTTCGACGTGCTGGTCAGCACCATCCCGCTGCCCACGTTGCTGCGGCTGCTGTCGCACGTGCCCGAAGCGGTTGCAGCGGCTGCCAGCCAGCTCCGCTCCACGCACCTGCACTACTTCGATCTCGCGCTCAGCGTCCCGAACCCGAACCCGTATCACTGGGTCTACGTTCCGGAAGACAAGTATCCCTTCTACCGCGTTGGCTGCTACTCGCACTTCAGCGACAAGCTGGCGCCGCCCGGCAAATCCAGCCTGTACGTCGAGCTGGCCGATCGCCGGGCGCCGAACCCCGAGCGCGCCTTGGAAGGCGTCTTGCCCGGGTTGAAGGAGCTGGGGCTACTCAAGAGCGAGGGCGACGTGGAGTTCTGGCGGCTGCGCACCATCGACTGCGCCTACGTCATCTACGATCACCACTATCGCGCGGCGCTCGACGTCATCGAGCCGTTCTTGGCCGAGCAGCGCATCATCAGCAGCGGCCGCTACGGCGCCTGGAACTATTCGTCGATGGAGGACGCTCTGCTCATGGGCCAGCAGGCTGCTCGTGATGCCGTGGCGCTGCTCGGAAGCGCGCCATGACCAGCGCGCCCGAAGTCTCGTTCGTGATCCCGGTCTACAACGAGGAGGCGATTCTACACGCGGCGGTGGTCGACCTGCGCGAGCGCCTGGCGCCCCATGACCTCACCTACGAGCTGATCCTCGCCGAGAACGGCTCCAGCGATCGCACCGCCGACATCGCGCGCGAGCTGTGCGGGCGCTATCCCGAGCTGCGGCTCGAACAGAGCCCGAAGCCCAACTACGGCCACGCACTCCGCCACGGCATCGCCAAAGCCCGCGGCGACCTGATCATCTGCGAAGAGATCGACCTCTGCGATGTGGACTTCCATCTGCAGGCGCTGGAGCTCTTGCGCCAAGGCCGCGCCGATTTCGTCATCGGCTCCAAGCTGATCGGCGGCGCCCGTGACGCGCGCCCGCTGTTCCGCCACGGCGCGAGCATGCTCTACACGGGCGTCCTGCGCGCCCTATTCGACTTCCGCGGCACCGACACCCACGGCCTCAAAGCCTTTCGCCGCGCGCTCGTTCAGCCGCTGGTGGACGCCTGCCAAGTCGAACGCGACGTCTTCGCCAGCGAGCTCGTGCTCCGCGCCTACCGCTCGCCGATTCGCGTGGTCGAGATCCCCGTGCGCATTTTGGAGAAGCGGCCGCCTTCTGTTGGCCTTTGGCGGCGGATGCCGGGGGTGCTGCGGGATTTGTGGCAGCTGACGCGTTCGATTAGGGGTTAGGAGTGAGGGGTTAGGGGTTAGTCGGCGGAGGGTTCAAGGGGAGAGTGAGGGCGTCGGCGTGCGGAGATCGTCCCTCACGCCCAGCGTCGGCCCGCGCGGCAGCGCTCGCGACGAAGCGTCGGCCCCTCGCGAGCAGCGACGCCCTCGATCCCTCAACCCTGGTTCGACTAACCCCTAACAGGGTGGTGAAAAAGTAGGCTGCGCGGGCGGCTCGGCGTGTCAATGACTCCGGTTTGATGCCCACCCCCGCCCGTCCTCGCCGCCTTCGGTGGCTGCGGGCGGTCGACCCCTCCCAAATCGCCGGC
>DATAKF010000062.1:0-63874 GCA_036261775.1 Polyangiaceae bacterium
AGAGGGAAGGCAGGGCCAGCAATGTCGAAGTGGTTTTCGGCGGTGCCGACGTGCGCCGTCATATCGGCCGGTGGCGCGTGTGCACCACGGCATCAGCTCGAGTTTGGGCGGCACGAAGGGATAGCCTCCGCGTCGTAGTCGTCGCAGTCGCGGCATTTCGACGGCGCGCCGCGTCACGTCGTACCGGATCCAGGCCCGCGCTTGGCCTGCCGCAAACAGCCGCCTTCGGGCGCGAACGCGTCGGGCGGCGGCGGCGTGCGGGCACCGACTGACCCGGCGACGCTGAACGGTGCCCGCGAGGATGTGCGCTCATCGGACCCCGGCGTAGCGCCCGTGGCTCCCGTCCTCACCGTCGACGAGCTCGCTTCTCTCCTACGCCTCAATCGCAAGACAGTCTACGACGCGCTTTCACGCGGTGAAATCCCGGGCGCGCGCCGCGTCGGAAGCTCGTACCGCATATTGCGCGCGGCGGTGATAGAGTGGCTGGCGTCAGGTCAAGGTCGCGTTTCGCACTCGAAGAGGCTCAAATGAGTGTGAGGCGCGAAGAACGCCGCGACCCGGTGACGGGCGCGGTTCGGAAGTACTGGATTGTGGACGTTAACTTTCAACACCCCGACGGCAAGCGCGAGCGCGTGCGAAAAGTTTCGCCCGTGCAGACTCAGCGCGGAGCCGAGCACTACGAGCGCGAGCTTCGCTCGGCCTTGCTCGGCGGCACGTTTGGGAGAGAGGAGCAGCGAGCGGCACCGACCGTCGAACAGTTTCAGCAACGCTTCATCGACGACTGGTGCAGAGCCAACAAACAGAAACCGAGCGGCATCGAAGCGAAAGAGTCCGTGTTTCGCCGCTACTTGGTGCCCATTTTCGGAACCCGTCGCCTGGATACGCTTTCGCCAGCCGACGAAGATCGACTCAAGAAGCAGATGATCGAGCTTTCCACCTCGACTTACAACAACACGGCTTCTGTGATGAATTCGGCGTTGAAGGCGGCCGTGCGCTGGCGGGTCATCCCGTTCATTCCGCATCGGTTCGCTTTGCTGAAGCGGGACAAGCGACGCGCAAAGTTCTACGACTTCGACGAATACCAGTGGCTGGTGGATGCGGCTCACAAGATCGATTCGCGCATCCATGTCGCCGTGCTGCTCGGCGGCGACGCCGGGCTCAGGCGCGGCGAGATCATGGCGCTCGAGTGGTCGGACGTAGATCTCCGGCGTGGCCAGCTCACGATCGAGCGTTCGGAGTGGAAGAGCGAGGTCACGGCAACCAAGGGTATGAAGGTTCGGGTGGTCCCGATGACTCAGCGCCTGCAGAAAGCCTTGGCTGCGTTCCGCCATCTCCGAGGTGACCGCGTGCTCTACGCGGACGGAGGTTCGTCTGTCACCGCCAAGGTCCTCCAGAAATGGATGGCCCAGGCTCAGCGACGGGCAAATCTACGGGCGACGGGTGCGATCCACATTTTGCGCCACACATTCTGCAGCCACCTCGCCATGAAGGGCGCCCCAGCGCTATCCATCCGGCACCTTGCCGGTCACGAGGACCTGCAGACGACGCTCGGCTACATGCACCTGGCCAAGGGCGAAACGGAGCGAGCGATCGGACTGCTCGAAACGCCAATCGCTGGCATGAGCGTGCACGGCAACGGCAACCTGACGGCAACGGAACACTCGGCGGATCAGAACACCGCGAGTTAATTCAGGAAACAGGGTGGAGGCGCCGGGAATTGAACCCGGGTCCGCGACGCGTCGCGATCCCGGCTGGCGCTTGACCCACACCCGTCCGGTGTCATCACTGCAGGACTGGAGGGTCGAGGATGCGCCAGAGTCCGCTTTTGCTTTCTATTCTTGCCGCGCTGACGGCGTGTGACGGGGCGACCGAAGAGAAGGTGTGCAAGCTGGTTCCTGCCGACCAGGCAACGTGCCCGGCTCCGGGAGAGGTGAGCACGAGCGATCTGTTCTTGCCCGGCAAGTGTGGAGACTTCGAGATCAGCGATGTGAGGGGTCCGGTGACGCGCGAGGATCTGAACACGCAGGGCACGGCCGAGCCGACGCCGGCTTGTTGCTACAAGGCCGACGTGGTCGACGAGACCAACGGCGAGTGCGTGATTGGCCGCCCTTACTTCGAAGACGGCGTCGACCTGTGCGCTCCTCTGCGCAGCGACGCGCCACAAGTCTTGGCTTCGGAAGCCGCACGTGCAGCCGCTTGGGCGCACGCTGGCGCTGGCGAGCACGCTTCGGTGGCTGCGTTTGCGCGCCTCACGCTGCAGCTGTTGGCGCTTGGCGCACCGACCGATCTGCTGCGCGGCGCTCAACAAGCCGCCCTGGACGAGGTGGGGCACGCCGAGCAGTGCTGGGCGCTCGCCGAGCGCTTTGGCGCCGCCAAGCTCTCGCCCGGTCCTTTTCCGTTTCCGCGTGACGTAGCCGTGGGCATCGGCTTGGCCGAGCTGGCTTCTGCCGCGGTTCGCGAAGGCTGCCTGGCGGAGACGCTCGGTGCGCACGTGGCGCAAGTCGCGGCGGACTTGGCACCCGAGCCGGACGTTCGCGCAGCGCTGCAGCGCATTGCGGCCGAAGAAGCGACGCACGCGGTGCTCTCGTTCCGCATCGTCGCCTGGGCGCTGAAAGTCGGCGGCCCAGCCGTTACGGTGGCCGTTCACGCGGCGTTCGACGCGCCCTGTCCGCGGCTCGATCTCGAAGAGCTGGCGCTGCGTTCGAACGTCGACGTAGCCGAGCTGCAGCGCGCAGCCGAGCAGGGCCTGCTTGAAGTCATTCGGCCCGCCGCGCAGCGCTTGCTGGCTGCGTAGCGAGCCTACGGGCTCAACAGCGCTCTACGACGACCGCGACGGCTTCGCCTCCGCCGATGCACAGCGTGGCCAAGCCGCGCTTGGCGCTGCCTTCGTGCATGGCGCCGAGCAGGGTGACCAAAATGCGCGCGCCGGAGGCGCCAATGGGGTGGCCGAGCGCGACCGCGCCACCGCGCACGTTGACCTTCGCTGGGTCGATGCCGGCCAGCTTGCTGCACGCCATGGTGACGCACGAAAAGGCTTCGTTGATCTCCCACAGATCGATGTCGTTCACTCCGAGGCCGAGCTTCTTGAGCGTGCCTTCGATGGCTTTGGCGGGCGCGGTCGTGAACCACTCCGGCGCTTGTGCGGCGCTGCCGTAACCGACGATGCGCGCCAGCGGCTTCAAGCCTTGGCGCTTGACGGCGCTTTCGCTGGCGAGCACCAAAGCGGCGGCGCCGTCGTTGATGCTGGAGGCGTTGGCTGCGGTGATGGTTCCGTCGCTCGTGAAAGCGGGGCGCAGCTTCGCGAACTTGCTCGGATCGCCCTTGCCCGGCTCTTCGTCCTCGCTCACCAGAATTGGGTCGCCCTTCTTTTGGGCGATCGAAACTGGGGCGATTTCCTTGGCGAAAGCGCCGCTCTCTTGCGCCGCCTTGGCCCGCGCGTAGCTCTGCTTGGCAAACTCGTCCTGCAGCTCGCGCGTGAGACCGTACTCCTTGGCGCACAGCTCGCCGGCCTGGCCCATGTGAAAGTCGTTATACGGATCCCACAAGCCGTCGAAGATCATGCCGTCGATCAGCTTGCCGTCGCCCATGCGGTAGCCCGAGCGAGCTTCGCGCAGGTAGTACGGCACGTTGGACATCGACTCCATGCCGCCCGTGACGGCAATCTCGGCGTCGCCCAGGGCAAGCGTCTTCACACCAAACACCACGGCTTGCAGTCCGGAGCCGCACACCTTGCTCACCGTGGTGGCCGGCACTGCGTGAGGTACCCCGGCAAAGATGGCAGCCTGGCGCGCCGGAGCCTGGCCAATGCCAGCCGAGAGCACGTTGCCGATGAACACTTCACCCACTTGCTCGGCCGCCACGCCCGCGCGCTCGAGCGCGCTCTTGATGGCGACGGCGCCGAGGCGGGGCGCTGGCAAGCTGGCGAGTGACCCTAAATAGGCTCCGATCGGGGTACGAGCTGCGGAGACGATGTAGACGGCTTCGGGCATGAAAGGAGCCTAGCGCAGCAGAAACCATCCTGCCTGGGGCGAAACCCCTTGGGCTACAATCAAGCAATGCGCGCGCTTGATTTTGGCTTGGTCTTGCTCGGAACGGCTGTTGGGCTCGCAGTGGGTTGCGGCTCCAGTACGGATGACGGACCCAACGGCGACGCGGCTGGCACCGCCAACGGTGGCTCTAGCACCGGCAACGCCGGCACCTCCACAGGCAAGGCGGGCGAAGACGCGAAGGCGGGCGCGAACAACGCCGGCGGCTCCCAAGGCGGCAGCGCGAGCGGCAGTACCTCGCACGGCGGCAGCGCGGCCGGTGGCGTGAACGCTGGCGGTCCAGGCAGCGGCGGTCAACCTGACACACAAGCAGGCGCGGGCAATGAAGCTGGCACCTCGGGTGACCTCGTCGACTGCGATCCGTCGAAGATCATGTGCAAGCGCTTGGCGCCCGCGTGCGGCGCGGGCGAGGTGCCGAGCCTCAACGACGCCGGCAACTGCTACGGCGACTGCGTGAAGATCGACCGCTGCGCCTGCAGCACGGCCGCGCAATGCCCGGACCAAAATCAGTACACGTGCTGGGCCAAGCAGCATTGCGGGCCGTTCGTGCAATGAATTGAGCTTGCGCGGCCGATTCGGGCAACGGAGACTCGCACGCACATGGGCGCCGATCCGCGACTTTTGACCGAGGTTCCGATCTTTTCGCTTTTGGACGAAAAGGAGCGCGCCACGCTGGCCGAGCGCGTCGAGACCGTGAAGTTCGCGGCGGGCACACCGATCTTCAACCGCGGCGATCCAGGGGACTCGCTGTACGTGGTCAGCTCTGGCGCCGTAGAAATTTTCTTCAAGAACGACACGGGTGAGCGCATCGTGCTCGAGACCGCTACGCCGGGTCATTTCTTCGGCGAAATTTCGCTGCTGGACGGCGGGGCCCGCACGGCGTCGGCGTTGGCGACGGAAGACGTCGAAGCCGTCGAGGTCGATCGCGAAGATTTGGCGGAGCTGATCCGACTGCAGCCTGGCGCCGCGATGGAGCTGCTGTCAGCCACCGGTCGACGGCTGCGCGAAACGAACGAGAAACTGCGTCACACGGCCTCGCGTAACGTGAACGAAGAGACCGAGGACAAGCGCAGCAAGGTGATGAAGATCGCCGACTGGATCTCCGAGTTCAGCGGCAGCCTCGACTTCTTGTTCATCCACATCGGCATCTTCTTTTTGTGGATCGTGTTCAACTCGGGCCCATTGAGCCGCATTTGGGGGCCGTTCGATCCGTTCCCCTACGGCCTTTTGACGATGTGCGTGTCGCTAGAAGCCATCATTCTGTCGGTCTTCGTGCTGCTCAGTCAGAGCCGCCAGGTTGCGCGCGATCGCGTGCGCAACGACATCGAGTACGACGTCAACTTGAAGGCCGAGCTCGAGATCGCGCACTTGCACGAGAAGTTCGACCACCTGCACTCCGAGGTGCTGGCGCGTCTGAACAACCTCGAGCGCGCGTCCAAGCGCCCGCCCGGATAGCCGCCGCGTTTGCAGCGGGTTTTTGCCCCGCTTGCTGGTGACAAAATTACCATTTCGGCCTACGAGCCTGAGCTTGAGGATGAACAATGGCGTCGAACCGTGCGGGCAGCGCGCTGGGGTTGGTCTTGTGCGGCGTGCTCACGCTGTCGGGAGTAGCGAGCGCCGTCGCGCCCGGCGCCTCTCCGGCTGAAGTCTCTCCGCCCGAGCAGCTCAAGCCGAGGCCAGCGGACGGGAAGCCGCGCGAGACGGAGCCGCCCGCTCCAGCGGCCTCGCTGCAGCCAATCCTGCGCGTGAAGCTGCCGGGCAACGTGGCGGCGGACTCGCAGGTCGCGGTGCGCGGCAACTTGGTGGTGGTTGCCGAGAGCGCCGACGCCAAGTCCAAGATCAACGGCGGCGTGCGGGTGCTGGAGCTGTCCGACGGTCCGCCGCGTGAGGTACTGACGGCCGCTACCCCAGAGGGTTACACGGCGGCCGGCGTCGCCTTGGTGGGCGACGCCGTGTACTACACGCTAGAGGGTGAGAAGGGGCACAAGGTCGTCAAGCTCGGGCTCGACGGCGCCTTCGATTGGGTGCGCGACTTCGAGCGGCCGCTGCGCAGCCTGCCGACGGTCCACGTCGTCGGTGATGGTCAAGCGCTCGAGGTCGAGGTTTTGGCTGTCTCCAGCGCCGACAACCTGCAGCTCGTGCGCCTCGATCCGGAGACCGGCGCGGTCCGCGAAGAAGTCGAGTTGCCCAAGTGCGCTGCGGAGACGCGCGGGCGAATCTATCGGTTGGGTCGAGACGAGAGCCAGGGTGAGCTGGTGTGGTGTGAGCGCGCGGAGGCTGCCCTCGGCGCGGGCGTCTCCGGCGCGCTGCTCTTCTTCGATGACGACGCGGTCGGCAGCCAAATCGAGCTGCTGCCGGCCTTCAAGGCCGCCCCGCGCGTCGCGCTCGGGAGGCCCGGGAACGCCGACGTCTCCCAATGGATCATCAGTGGTCCAGCCGTCAGCGCCTCCACTGACGGCTTGGAGCTGTCGCTGCGCTGTGAATTTGGCCTGACGAGCGAGCCATGCGAGGCGCTCAAGGCCAGCCCCTGGGGCGCGCCAGCGTCCACTGAGCCGTTCGTGTTCACCTTGCGCGGCAAGAACGCCGACGATGCGTGGTCGGAGCTCGGCCTGTCGAGCGGCGGTCTGCTCAGCTACCGCCCGCGCGATCGCAAAGCGGGGCGGACGTTTCAGCTCGAGCAGCGTGAGGTGTTGACGGCGTCGTTGGGCGACTTGGATCGCAACGGCAGCCTCGAGCTTGTCGCGGTCGGCGGTGGTGAGCTCACGGCGTACGCCACGAGTCTCCTGGACCTCCCGCTGAATCGTCATCCTCGCGGCGACCTGGCGCTCGGTGGCACACTGCCCACTTGGTTCGAGCCGTCGGCGGCCAACCACGTGGACAACGCCGTTGCGCTCGCCGACCACTCGACCAAGAACGGCGCAGGCGGCGGATTTCGCCTCGAAGCGTTGTCTCTGCCACCGCTGCCCGCGAGGCTCGGCGCCGGCTCGAATCGCACGTTGATCGACCTGGGCTCGCTGCCCGCGCCGCTGTTCCAGCCGGCGCTCGACGCCAGCCAAAAGCCCGTGGTCCCGGGGCCCGTCGGCGTGCACGCGGTCGCGCACGCCGCGGGCGATTTTTGGTATTTCGTCGAGCAAGGCTACGTCCAGGCGTGGGACGCGGCGGCGAAGGTGCGGATCCACCGCGCCTGGCTCGAGCAAGGCCAGAACGACGTGCCGCGAGGCTTCGACGCGGCGGGCGGCAGCGTCGCCTTGGTGTTGCCGGATCGGGCCGTGTGGTGCGACGCCAAAGCGGGCAGAGCGGCGCTCACCTGCCAGACAGTCGCGCGCGGTGAGTTTCCCGGTCCCGTGGCGCTTTCGCCTGACGGTAACAGCTACTGGCTCGCTGAGGCCGACGGCAAAGTCGCCCGTTGGTTTCGGGATGCGCCGACGGCACCCATGTCGCAAGCGCTCGGTCTCGCGCCGGGGTTGGGCGCCCTGCGCCTGCTGCGCGCCTTCGACACGGTGATCTACGCGGGGGGCGACAAGAGCGTCGCGACGTACTCGCTCGAGGGCAAACCGAAGCTGCAGAAGACTCAAGCCTTTCGGCCCGACGCCATCGAGCACTGCGACCCCCGCCACGCCTACGCGCTCAACGCCGGGCGCTTGGTCTACGCGGCCCTTGGCTCCGATTTCGAAGAGCTGCAAGATCAGCCGGCCCTGATTCAAGCCATCGCTTGCGACGGCTCTGGCAATTTGGTCGGCATCTCCAGCCGATTTGGCGCCTTCAGGCTGAGCTCGCCTCCAGGGTGGCCTTTCGGTTGGCTGGCCCTGCTGCTGACGCCCGTGGCGGCGCTCGGCCTCTGCTACTTGGGGTACGGCGCCTACAAGGATTGGCTCAAGGAGCGACGTAGCGAGAAGCGCGACGCTGCACCGCGAAGCCCCGATGGTGCAGAGCAAGACGTCGTCGGTCAGGTCTTCGACGCGGACGCCCCGCAGGAGAAATTCGACGCAGGTACCGAAGGCCAGCGCGCGCTGGTCAAGGCCCTGCGCGACTTCCTGGACAACGAGGCGACCTCGCCGCCGCTCACCGTCGGCGTCTACGGCGAGTGGGGCAGCGGAAAGTCGTCGGTCATGCGCATGCTGAACGACGAGCTGCAGCAAACCGGCCGCTACGTCACCGTTTGGTTCAACGCTTGGCGCCACCATCAAGAGTCGCAGCTAGGCCCGGCGCTGCTCCAGAACATCGTGCACGAGTTCCGGCGCCAGGCTGGGCCGCGCGTGCGGCTACGCAGCTTGGTGAGCGCGCTGATCAGCTCGCGTCGCACCTGGTACTGGGCGGCGGCTGCGGTCACGTTCGCTCTGCCGTCGCTGGCCGGGTACCTGGTTTCCTCGGATAAACGCGCGCTTTACGGGCTGATCGGCAGCATCATTCCGTTCTGGAAGTCGATCGTCACGCCGGTGGTGCGGTTGTTCTCGATAGAGCCCGCGGACGCGGCCGACAAGTCGTTCAGCGAGCGCATCGACTTCTTGCAGCGCTTCAGCGAGGAGTTCGAGCGTGTCATCGGCGCTTTGCCGAAGAACAACTACCTGGTCGTCTTCGTCGACGACTTGGATCGCTGCCCGCCGAACCGCGTCGCCAACGTGCTCGAGTCGCTGAATCGTCTGATGGAGTCGCGGCTCTGCTTCGTGGTCTTGGGAATGGACCCGGACACGGTGCGACGCTGCGTCGAGCTACGCTACGAGAAGCTGATCGCCAAGATGGCGCGCGACGGCTCCAAGCGCGCTCAGCATTTCGGTGACCAGTTCTTGGAGAAGCTCGTTGGCATCGCGGTCAGCGTGCCGCCTGTCTCCTCAAAGGAGCTCGAAGCCAAGGAGGCCAAGCAGCTCGAGCGCCAACAGGTCCAGCAGCGAACCAAGCCGGGGCTCGATCTTGGTCACGCCGTGCGCTCCATGCTGGCTGGTGCTTTGCGCCGGCTCGATCAGGTGTTCGTCACCGGCATGTTCGTCGCGGCCATTTTGACGGTGTTCTTGGTTTGGCGGCAGGATCCAGAGCGGGTGCAGGGCTGGGTCGAAGCGGTCGTGAACCTCGACAGCCAGGCGACGGCCGACGCTGACGCGACCACCAAGTCTGGCGAAGCCAAGACGCTGGACGCCGCGGAGAAGAGCAATGAGCCCGCGCCTGCGTCGCGTGACGCTTTGCCCCCGGGGCGCGAGCCCGCGCCTGCTGCGCCGGTCGTCGTGCCAGCCGTCGCTCCCAAGTCCGTACCCAAGACGCCGCCGACGACCCGCAGCGCGGCCGCTGAGGTGCTGTTCTCGCACGTCGTGACCGAGATGCCCGCGCGCGCAGCGAGCGTCGGCGACGTGGCGCGCGTCACGCAGCCTCACGGCGAGTCGTTGTCGCGAGAATACGAGACGGCCGCGAACATCAACGCCATCTTGCTGTTTGGTGTCGGCATCGTGGTCGCGTTCGGCTGCTTCTTGCTGGCCGGCGCGCTGTGGCGCGACATCAAGCTGGAAAGCCGCAAGCCTCCGACCAAAGATTCGCCGATTTTTGCCGCGAATCTGAGCCGAGTGTCCGAGAAGTTCGCCAACCCGCGCCAGCGCGTCCGTTACCGCAACCTCGCGCGGCTGACGTTCCACTTGGTGGACGAGCAGGCGACGCAGCAGGGGCGCCCGGACGGTTGGGAGCCGGTGTTCTTCGAGCTGCTCGCGGCGCACCTGCTCGGTGGCTCTTATACGCCGCCACCCGAGCAAGCTTGGGTGCGCGGCGAGCTACAGCGCTGGCTCGAGCGCGTCGCGGCCACGGCGGCAGAGCGCCAAGTGCAAGACACCACCGCGGCTTGGCCCGGCCCTGGCTGGCGCAAGAGCGCGCCGCCGCCGCCGACGTCGGCGACCGTGCCATCAGCCAAGGTCGTAGCGGAGACGAGCAGCGAGCCGGAGCGCGCTGACGCCGAGGGCTGACGCGACGACTTTGCTCAGGCGTCGAAGCCGGCTGCGCGCAGGTTCCGGGTCATGCGCTGGTTCGGCTCTTCGACGTTGGGCGCGAAGCTGACGCCCGTGATGCGCTCGACGGCTTCGATGTAGCGGCGCATGGCTTCGACCTTCACGTCGTCCGGAATCGGCGGGATCGGGCCGTCGCCGCGGAAGCCTTGCTCGACCAAGTAGCGACGCACGTACTCTTTGCTGAAGCTCTCCGGATCCTGGCCGGCCGCGAAGCGCTCTTCGTAGGTGTTCTGGAACCAGAAGCGTGAAGAATCGGGCGTGTGAATCTCGTCGATGAGGATGATTTCGCCTTCGGGCGTCTTGCCGAACTCGTACTTGGTGTCGACGAGGATGAGGCCGCGCTCGGCGCACACGCGCTGACCTTCGCGGAACAGCGCCATCGCCAGCTCGGCCGCGCGATCGAAATCGGCGGTGGGCATGCCGGAGATTTGCAGGATTTCTTCGCGCGAGGCCGACACGTCGTGATCGCCGTGTGCGGCTTTGGTGCTGGGCGTCAA
Organism: Polyangiaceae bacterium; assembly: GCA_036261775.1. GTDB lineage: Bacteria > Myxococcota_A > Polyangia > Polyangiales > Polyangiaceae > PMG-095. The sequence goes on from DATAKF010000062.1 coordinate 10,525, forward strand.
GATCGGCTCGGCCAGGCGCTGGTGCTGCTTCATGCCGTCGGGCAGGCGATGGCCGCAGAACTCGCGCTTACCCTGCTCGTAGTGCACCCAAATGCTGGTCGACGTCGTGCCGGTCAGGTACGCGCGCACGACCATTTCGACCGGTACCAGCTGGCATTCGCGCGCGACGAGCACGTTCGGATCCGGCACGCTGAGCACGTGGTTGGGCGCAATGTGGCGCGTCTTCTCGAACCACCATGCCGCCGCGAAGCCGAGCACTTGGCCCTTGAGCGGCAAAGTACCGAGCACGCGATCGAAGGCGCTGATGCGGTCGGTCGCGATGATGACGCGGCGACCGTCGGTGGTCGTGTAGTTGTCGCGCACCTTGCCCTCGTACTTCTTGCCCAAGCGCGGAAAATTGGTTTCCGTGAGCGGAAGCGCGAGTGCTTTTTGGAGAGCGGCGGTGTGCGAGTCGGTCACGGCGCCCCTATATCACGGGGCTATCGTGCGTCCACGCTAGAGGCCGAGGTCGGCGCTCTTGACCCAGAACGACAGGTCGCCCGCCGGCAAAACGTGCAGGCTCTTGGGGAGCACCTTGGCCCAACCGGCGATGGTGTCCATCACGTAGACCTCGGTGTCGGCCTCGATCACGCCGATGGGCGCTTCGGCGTCCTTTGCGGCGATGCGCAGCGGTAGCTCCCGCGTGGTCTTGATCACGCGCGGTGGCTCGGGCAGCTGCAGCTGCGGCGGCGACGTCATGGTGTAGCTGCCGGGCGGCAAGTCGGACGTCTCACCGCGAGGCAGCGGCGTGAGATCACTGGCTTTGGCCCAAGCGTTGATGCTCACGTCGCCCTGGTACTGCACGTGGACGTAGCCGCCCCGTTGCTCGGTGCTGAAGAAGCGCACGTTGTCGACCTGGGCGGCGCGCTGCAGCGTGAGAATCGGCGAGCCGGTGGGAGGCACCTCGCTGTACAGATCGAGCAGCTCGACCTTCATCAAGAAGACGCGCGCCGCGCCCGGCATGCTGAAACCGGGAGGCGTGGGCGGCGAGAAGGTGAGCGCGCTGCAGTCTGCCAGCGCGGTAAAGCGTTGATTGAAGGGCGTGCTCAGCTGTTTCTCGATGCGCACTTTGCCGCCGCTCGTGCCGGCGGGCGTGACGCGCGTGCCGGCCGCGAGCCACACGTGCCCGCTCACGACCGGTATGCTGTACCCGGCGTAGACGCGCAGCTCGGCAGCTTTGACGAACCCGGCCAGGCGAAAGGAGCCGCGGCCCGTGCCCGTTTCGATGCGCACCAGATCGCTGCCGCCCGCAGGCGGCGCCAGCAGCGAAACCGCGGACTCTCCACCGCTGAAGCGCGCAAGCTTGCGGCCAGAGGCGTCGACCAAGGTGGTGTCCTTGTCGAAAATCACCCGACCCTTTTGTCCACAACTGGGCGCCGGCTCGGGCGGCAGGGCATGACTGGGCGTCGCGACACCGGCCAAGAGCGCACAACTGAGGAGCGTCGACGCCAGAAGGGGCAGGCCGTACCTCATCCGGCAATGGTACCTCAGAAATAGCCGGAGTCTTCCTTGCTCTGGCGCAAGTACGCGACAACACTGACGCGCGATGCAGCACCTGGCCTTTGGTACACCGCGCAAGCTCCCCAAGGCGAGCAGCCTGGACGGGCGCGTGGTGGTGCTGGACATCGCGTTCGCCGGCGCCGGTACCGGCGGCGGGTTCAAAAAGATCACACTGCCGCTGATCGAAGGCCTTGGTGACCGGCTCGGCATGTGGGTCGACCACCACGACAGCGAAGAGCACGCGCTCTACAAGGACGACTCGCGCTTCGTGCTCGCCACCAAGGCTGAGCACGGCGCCTGCCCAGAGATGATCACGCCCGAGCTGGTGGCCCGCGCTGGTCGCATCGACACCATCGTTTGCCACACTGATTTCGACGGCTTGGCCAGCGCAGCCAAGTGGATTCGGGCGGGCGTGGAGTCGTACCCGGGGTGCGACGACGACGCGCGCGCCATCGACACGCGCATCGGTACGCCCAGTCCGGTGGCGGAGCGCATCGACCGCGCTCTGCGAGCGCGCTTCCGCGATCAGGGCCTATTCGGGGTGATCGTCCGTCACCTGGCGACCGGCTTGGCGGATCCCGCGCTGTGGCAGCCCATCGACGAAGCTGCCGCCGAGCTGATCCCGGTCGAGCGCGAGACGCGTCGCGCGGCGCAGGCCTACCGGCGGCTGGAGCCCGGCGTAGCGATCGTCGACGTCAGCGAAGGCTACGATCGCGTCGACAAGACCTTGCTGCTCTTGCTCGGGCAAGAGCGCGAAGCCGTCAGCGTGGTCGTCGATCGCGAGAACGTCAGCGTGGCGGCGCGCTTCGACAGCGGTAAGAACTTCGTCGAGCTGCTGGGGCTCGGCGCCGGCATGCCGACGCGCGTTTCGGTGCCGCGCCCGCAGCTGCCGCGCGTTCTCAAAGCGCTCGGCGTGAGCCCGCAGGACTACTGAGGCTCGCGTCCGGGCGGCGTCACTGCCGGGTGTACGTCAAGATGCCGACTGGAAATCCGCGCGATTGTGCGCGCTCCAAGACGCCGTCGAGCTTTGGTTTGGGGAGCGAGCGCTCGCGGCTGAGGATCCACAAGTAGTCGCGCGTCGGGTGGCCGACCACCGCGTATTCGTAGTCGTCCCCGACCTCGATGATCCAGTAGTCGCCGTAGGCAAAGCCGAAATCGAGCGATAGCTTGGCCGGCGTCGCGGCGTCGTCCGCGACCGCGCGCGCTGCGACACGCTTGACGGGGCCTTCGAGGTCGCCTTCGTGGCATTCGTTGACGACCAAGAGCTCGGTCTTCGATTCGAGTTGGTACTCGGCGGTGGTGCCGGTGCAGCCGGCTTGGCTCGGCCGCGGCAACGTGGCGATTTCGAACCACTTGCCTTGCATGCGCTCGAGCTCCACCTGCGCGACGTCGAGCGGCTGATTCTGACAACCGAGCGCGAGCAATCCGCAGAGCGCGAGTCGAAGTGACCACTGCATGTGATGTCCGTATCGACGCCTGACAGGACCGTCAACGCCGCGGCTGGCTCGTTTCGGTGACGTTTTCGGGACGCGGCGGCGCTGCGCGGTCGGCGGCGCGAGCGCCAACCAGGCCGAGAAACGGCCCTATCGGCCGTCGGCCTTGACCGTATGGAGCCAGCTGGACTGAGATGGCGATGTGACTGGAGCTTCGCGAATGCCCAATACTTCCAAGATCGTAGTCTTGATTGCCGATGACGAGCCGAGCACCGTGGCTATGCTGTCGAGCCACCTCCGTTCGGGAGGCTACGCCGTGCTCGAAGCTTCGGACGGTGACCAAGCCTGGGAGCTCGCGCACGAGCACCTGCCGCACCTGGTGATCTTGGACGTGATGATGCCGGGTATGAGCGGCTGGGAGGTCTGTCGCAAAATCCGCGAAGCCGTCTCGCTCGCGCACACCGGCGTGATCATGTTGACGGGCATCGGAGAGTCGTTGAACGAGATGACGTCGCCGCTGTACGGAGCCGACGCCCACGTCGACAAGCCGTTCGAGTTCGCGAAGTTGGACGCGAAGATCAAGGAGACCTTGCAGCGCCGCAAGCAGGGCGCGCTCGGTCGCCCCGACAGCGGTGGCGACGACGCCAGCATGGCGATCGAAGACGACGATCTGCCGACGCTGCCGCCGTCCGCTGCCAAGCGCGCGCCCAAAGCCGCGACACCCAAGCCGCTCGCCAAGACCAAGCCGGCTGCCGCGCCCAAGCCCGCGGCCGAGAAGCCCAAGAAGGAGCCGAAAAAGGCTGCCCCTGCCAAGGCGCCCGCTCCTCCCGCTCCTGCGAAGAAGGCCGAGAAGAAGGCTGTAGCACCTGCGCCCGCCAAAAAGGCCCCCGCGCCTGCGAAGAAGGCCGCCAAGCAAGCGCCCACCAAGAAGGCTCCCGCGCCCGCGAAGAAAGCCCCCGCGAAGAAGGCCGCTGCGCCCGCGAAGGCCCCCGCGAAGAAGGCCCCCGCGAAGAAGGCCCCTGCGAAGAAGGCTCCCGCGCCCGCGAAGAAAGCCCCCGCGAAGAAGGCCGCTGCGCCCGCGAAGAAGGCCCCTGCGAAGAAGGCCCCTGCGAAGAAGGCCCCCGCGGCAGCGAAGAAGAAGCCCGGCAAGAAGAAGTGAGCAAGAGTTGGCAGCTCGAGCCAACCTCGAAGCTGCCAACTACGAACTGCTAACTCTCTCCGCCCCGACGTGCCCAAAACTGGCGCACGTCGTCGAGCTCACTGGTGCGCTGCGCCGGCGGTAGCGCGCCCAAGATGAGCTTGCCGTAGCCGCGCCGGTGCACGCGCTCGTCGAGCAGCGCGACGACGCCGACGTCGCGCTGGCTGCGGATCAGCCGGCCAAAGCCCTGCTTGAGCGCGATGGCTGCGGCCGGTACCGACAGCTTCATGAACGGGCTTTCGCCCGCGGCTTCGAGCTCTCGCCCGCGCGCCACCATCACTGGATCGGTCGGCACCGAGAACGGGATCTTCTCGAGCACGACGAGTCGCAGCGCCCGGCCCGGGACGTCGACGCCTTCCCAGAAGCTCTGCGTTGCGAGCAGCACGGCGTCGCCGTCGGCGCGAAAGGTCCCCAAGAGCGCCGCCTTGGGGCGCGAGCCTTGGACCAACAGCTTTTTGCCGCCCAGCTTGCTGGGCAAGAGCCGCGACAGCATCTGTAGAGTCTTGTGCGACGTCGTGAGCACGAAGGCGCCGCCACCCGTGATAGCGACCAGCTCGGCCACCCGCTGCGCAGCTTGCTCGGTGAAGCTGGGCGCGTTGGGCGCCGGCAAATCGCGCGGCGTGTACAAGAGCGCGTTTTGCTCGAAATCGAAGGGTGACGGTACCACCAGCTCGTTCACCGAGATGCGCGTATCCGCCACGCCGTAGCGCGCGCGAAAGTAGCCGAACGCGCTCTTCAGCGTGCGCTCGCCTTCGCTCGGCCGCTCCGGATCTTCGAAGCCTTCGGTTGGCGGTTCGCTCTTGAGCGTGGTGCCGGCGGTGGAAAGCGTCGCGCTCGTGAGCACCACCGCGGGGACGGTCTCGAAGATGCGCTCGCGAAACAGCGTCGACAGATCGACGGGCGAAGAAGCCAGCGTGACGTTCTTGCTACCTTGCTCGAGCCAGGTGACGCGGCCCGCGCCGCCTTCGACGACTTGGGACAGCGCCGAGCGCGCGTCTTCGCTGCGACGCGCTGCCAGCTCCAGCGCTTCGGGCAAGCTGGAGGCAGGGCGCGGACCGCGCAGTGACGGCGCCGTCAGTCTGCCTCGGGCCATGTCGGCTGCTGCTGACAGGCCTTCCAAGGCCGAATCGAGGGCGTGCCAGGCCGCCGCGACCTCGCCCGAGAAGATGTCACGCTCGAGCGTGATGCGCTCGTCGCGCCCCGCGGCGGCGCCCAACGCGTGAAAGAACACGTCGGCCGAGACTTCGACGGCGCTCACGCTGCGCATCGCGCTGTCGCCGCCGAACAGCGGATCAGCCGCGCCGGCTTGGCGTAGCGCCCGCTCGGTGTCGGCCAGCAAGCGATCGAGCCGGCGCCGTGACACGCGCATGCCAAAAAACTCGGTCGCGATGTCTTCGAGCTGGTGCGCCTCGTCGAAGATCACGGCGTCGTAGTCGGGCAAGACGCGCCCGGGGTGCGGACCGCGCAGCGCTAGATCAGCGAAGAACAGGTGGTGGTTGACGACGATCAGGCGCGCGCGCTCGGCCTCGCGGCGCATGTTGGTCACGAAGCATTCGTCGAAGTACTGACACGACGCGCCGAGGCGTGTGTCGCTCGACGACGCTACCTCGGCCCGCAGCGGATCGTCTTCCGCCATGCCCGCGAGCTCGGCAAAGTCACCGCTCTCCGAGTCGTCCAGAAAGCGCGTGAGCGCGTCGAGCGAACGCGCGTACATGGGTCGCAGGCTCTCGGGGCTGGCGCGGAATTCGGCCAAACGCCGCCGGCACACGTAGTTCGAGAGGCCCTTCATCAGGGCGACTGGAAACGCGATGCCCAGCGCTTCTTCGATCAGCGGCAGATCACGCTGAAAGATCTGCTCCTGCAGCGCGCGCGTGGCCGTGGAGACGACGACCTTCTTGCCCGACAGTAGCGCTGGAACCAGGTAGGCCAGCGTCTTGCCGGTGCCGGTGCCGGCTTCGCAGAACAAGATGCGCTCGTCGCGCAGCGTGCTCTCGACCGCGCGCGCCATCTCGAGCTGCCCGCCGCGCGACTCGTACGCGGACAGCGCCTTCGAGAGCGGGCCACCGGGCCCAAGAATTTCTTCAGTCGTCGCCAACGGGCGGACTGTACTCGCGCAGAACGGTCAACGCCAAAGCGAGCTCGCGCAAAGCGCGAGCCGAGACGAGCTCGGCCATACCTTGGCGAGAGCAGATCACGATCCGCGAGTGAGAGGAGGCCCGCCGCAAACTCGGCGAGGCCGAGCGCCTACTGCGCCTCAGAACACGATTGTCGCGGGGCGGGTGGGCAGGGCCCGGAGGCGAACAAAACCCCTAGGCCTCAGGCGGGACGGAACCGGCCACGTCCAAGAAGCGCACGCCGACGATTTGTCCGTCAGCCTCGTCTTGCACCCAAACGACGGAAACCTGGCGGGCCGACGCCTCGTTGTCGCCGACGAGCAAGGAGTACTCGGCGCCCGACTTCAGCGGTTCTTCGACGATCGCTCGCATGCCGCCGCGGCTCACGTTGAGCGTCCAGCCATGTGTTTCGAAGTCGGGGCCGCGCAGCGTGACCCGTTCGGTCGCCTCACGGCGAGCGCCTCCGGTGGCACGCCGTTGGGCGTGAACCTCCGTCGGCGAGGGCGGGCTCCTACGACTCACAATCACGACAATATCATGGCCAGCACGCGGACCTACCGTCACTGAATCGACGTGTCGGGTTGCGCTGACAGCTCGCTCTTACGTCGCGTCGCGGTTTTTCCTCCCCCAAACCTGAACTGTCACGCCGCCGGTAGCGCGTCACCCTCCAGAACGTGATCCATTCATTCGGCCCGTGGACGAGGAGCACGGTTTCGGGGCAGGGGCGCGATCCCAAGGGGGTAACGCCCCCGCATCCACCCAAAGGTCCGAGACCTAGCGTCATGCCCGTGCTACATGGACGCCCCCTTGACGATTCCCGATCGGACCGCGTACGTTCCTGGTGTCGATCTCGTGTGCGTGAGAGGGGTCTCTCCTGATCACACCGATCCTGAGGGACGTCGCGGCCCGAGGCCTCTTCCCCCATGACCCCCACGCCTGCTGAGCTGAAGAAGACCTTAGTTGCCCGCGGCTTCGAGGTGTATCGCACCTTGGGAGACCAGGTAGTTTTGGCCGATCGGGTCCGCGATAACTTGATCATGGACAGCGGCGTTGCGGTGCGACCGGGCGCGGCGTTGGCCGTGCGCTTCGTGGTGCGGGCGCAGGCGAGTGACTTTCCCGCGGCCTCCGCGGACGATCTGTACGCGCGGGCGCGCGTCTGCGCCGCCGAGGCGTGTGGCCGTGGTTACGCCGAGGTCAGCGTGGCAGAGGTTCCGGTTCGCGATCCGGGCGACGCCAGCGCCACGCTCGATACTTGGTACGAGGTCGCGTTCGAGCGCCCCGTCGCCAGCGAGGACGAGCTGGAGAGCGAGCTGCGCTACGCCCTGGCGCTCGAAAAGACCGTCGCGCGCTGAGCAAACCGTCGGGGCCCGTGCTTCGGTCGAGGTGCTAGGCTCTCATCGTGGACGCGCTCGAGTTGGAGCGAGGGCAAGCGCGAATTCGGCCGGAGCTCCTCGGGCTCGTGGCGCTCTTGTTCAGCGCCATCGCTGGCTGGTCCTCACTGCTGCGCTTCAGTGCGGCGTGTCGCCCGTTCTGGCCGCGAGAGGCCGGTTTCCAGGTTTGGCTCGACCTCGTATGGGTTGGTGGGCTGTGCGTTTTTGCCGCTTACGTCAGTCGGAAGTGCGGCTTGCTCGATCTGGCCTGCGCAGCGCGGGGTAGGGCGACCTTTTCATCTTGGGGGCGTTGGCTCTGCCTGCTGACTCACTTCAGACTCAGCTTTGCTGTGCTCGTGGCGTCGCTCGCCGTTGGTTGGTGGGGTCGGGCGGGGGTGGTTCTATGGTTGGCCGAGCCGGCCCTCGGGGACTGGGGTCCCAGCGTTTACGCTCCCCGCATCTATTTCGACCTGCAAGGTCCGCCTTGGCTGCTCATCATGCTCAGCGTCGCGTGGCTGCCGGTGGTGCCTTTCCTCGCCAGCGACGTGTGGCGTCTCCTGCGCCCCCTGATGCCAGCGCGTGCTGCTCGGCTGAACGTGCCCTTCGCGCTCGCGTCGGCGGTGGCCCTACTGGGCGCTGTGCTGTTTGTCCGGTGGTGGGCCATAGGGCTTTTCGCCATGCTCGGTCCGCCCACGAGCGCGTTGCTTTGACGGCTCTCCGGGCTACGGCTGCTAGTCGGCTGGGGCGCGGGACGGATCTGACCCGCGGCGCCCGCTTCCCTGGCTCAGCTGAATAGCGACGACGCCGAGGTGAGCCGTTTTCGCGCGGCCGCCACATTGTCGGAAGGAGCCTCATGCGCTTCCGCTCTCTTCCTGGTCGCTGCTCCTCGCTGTTCGGCTTGGGCGCCTTGCTCGTCACCGCTCTCTCTGGCTGCGCTGGCGAAGGCTCGGACAGCGCACCGGTGGCGGGAGTGGCCGGGGTCGCCGGCTCCGGCGGGAGTGCAATGGGCGGGTACCCACAGGGAGGCAGCAGCACGGCCGGAGGCGCGAGCGCGGGTACGGGGTCGCCGGCCGGCGGCAGTGGCGGGGCCACGAGCGGTAGTAGCGGCGCGGCCCCGAACGGTGGCGCGGGCGCCGGGAGTGGCGGCTCGGTTCCGATCCCGCCTTTGGACGAGTCCCTGCGCGAGCGCGCCCGGGCTTCGATGGTCCCGCTCGTCGCGTGGTACAGCGCCCAAACGGGGCTGTGGAACGAGACCGATTGGTGGACGAGCGCGAACCAGCTGGAGACGGTCATCGACTACTCACGGGAGACCGGCGACCCGACTTACGCGGACCTGATCGACAACACGTTCGTCAAAAACCAAGCCGGAAACTTCGACCACTTTGGCTTCTACGACGACGATGGGTGGTTCGCGATCGCGTGGATCAAAGCGTACGATCTCACGCACCAGAAGAAGTACCTGGACATGGCCAAGACCATCTTCCAGCGCATGGTCGGGGGCTGGGACGACAAGTGCGGCGGCGGCATTTACTGGGCTTCGGCCAAGGCGGGCAACGAGGGGCTGAAGAACAAGAACGCCATCCCCAACTCCTTGTTCATGCAGACCGCCGCGTTGCTCCACCAGCGCACGCCGGGCGATGGCGGCCCCGGAAGCTACCTGGATTGGGCGGAGCGCGAGTGGGCGTGGTTCCAGTCGAAGGGTATGCTGCGGGACGACGGCCTGGTGGTGGACGGGCTGAACAACCTGACCGACTGCAAAGCGTCGGGCCCCGTCTTCACCTATAACAACGGCGTCTTGATGGGCGCGCTGGTGGACCTCGGCACCATCAAGAACGACGCTTCCATGCTGCAGCTGGCCCAGAAAATGGCCACCGCCACGATGACCAAGATGGTCGACGCGGAGGGCACGCTGAAAGAGACCCCTTGCGGCGGAGACATCTGCACGCAGTTCAAGGGCGTGTTCATGCGCAACCTCTTGCGCCTTTACCGGGCTCGGCCGACGCCTGAAGCGAAGGCGTTCATGAAGCACCAGAGCGACCAGCTGTGGGACGCCAACCGCAGCGACCAGGACCAGTACGGCTACGAGTGGCACCTGCCGTTCGACAAGGGTACGGCGTCACGGCAGAGCTCGGCGATCGACGCGCTCCTCGCAGCCAGCGGCTCCTCGCAGCCCAACCTGGGCCTGCAGGCGACGGCGACCGGCTCGGCGCCATGCGCGGACAGCGCCTTGGCCTACGCGTTCGACGGTGGCTCGCGCGCTGGCAGCAAATGGTGTGCAGCGGGCGCCGGCGGGCAAACACTCACGGCGGACCTCGGCGCCGCGCGCAGCATCGTTGGCTTCCGAGTCCGCCACGCCGGAGCGGGAGGTGAAGAAAAGGCCTGGAATACTCGTGACTACGAGCTCGAGGTCAGTGTTGACGGTCAGGTCTACGCGTCGGCCGTAGCGGTGCGGGACAATACGAACGACGTGACCACGCACCCCATCGCGCCGACGACGGCTCGCTACGTCCGGCTCCACGTCACCTCGGCCCAAACCGCGACCGAATTTCTGGCCGCGCGCATCTACGAGCTCGAAATTTTCGGCACTGAGCCCTAGCGCGCTGGAAAAGACCGTCGCGCGCCTACCAAACGGGCCTGTCGGCCCGCGGTTCGGATCAACCCTGGCTTCGCACTCTGGGGCGTGATATCTGCGGCGCCCAAAGTCAGGGCCCATGCTGAGTCTCTTTCGTACCGGAATCGGAAACGTCGTCGTTGCGGGCGTCGCGTTCCTCATCATCGTCGCGTTCGCTGTCGAGTTTCGCGCCGGTAGCAACGGCCCTACGGGCAAGCTGGAGCGTGAGTGCGCGGTCGAGTACGACGGCTACTGCGTCGACGCCAAGGAGTACTACGCGGCGCACGGCATGCTGGTGCCGCGCCAGGTCGACGCCAAGGCCTCCAAGAAGTACGCGCTGAACAAGAAGGTGCTCGACGGCTTGGTCGAGCGCGAGCTGCTGGTCGTCGAAGCCAAGAAGCTTGGCCTGCAGGTGGGCGAAGAAGCGCTGGAAGCCGACCTGATGGCGGGGCGCGTGCGCGCGTCGCTGCCGGCCGAGGTCATGACCGAGTTTTCGGCCATGCTCGGCCTGTGTCCGCCGTCGAACTCCGGCTACAGCTGCGCAGCAGGCTCGGAGTACCCGGTGCGGCAGCTGCAGGTGCAGCGCACCGAAGGCGAGCCCTTCGATTACAAGCTGTACGAGCGGCAGGTTCGCATGATGACGAACCGCGGCCCCAAAGAGTTCAAGGAGATGCAGGAGCGCGAGCTGCTCGCCGCCCGCATGCGCGACATCGTGCGTTCGCGCGTCCGCATCCCCGATCCCGAGGCTTTTGCGCTGTTCGAGCGCGAGCGCGTCAAGGCCACGGTGCGCTCCGTCAACTTGAAGCGCGACTGGTTCGCCAAGTTCGCCGTCGACTACCAAGACGCTGCGATCGAGAAGTGGAGCCTGGCCAATCAGGCGCAGGTAGACGGCGACTGGTCGACGCGTAAGGCGGACTTCGCGCCGGGCTGCAGCCTGGCCCGCGAGATCTTCGTCGCGCTTCCGCCGAACGCTGCCGACGACGAGAAGCCGCCCGTGAAGCTGAAGGCCGAGCAGGCGCGCGAGCGCGTGGCCAAGGGCGAGTCGTTCGAGGCCGTGGCGCGAGAGGTTTCGCAAGGCGCCACCGCCATGCTGGGCGGCGAGCTGGGCTGCGTCGGCTCGGGCTACGGCATCGGTGCCGACGAGCTGAAGAAGGCGCTGGAGAGCTTGAAGCCGGGCGACCTCTCGGCCGTCATCGAGAGCCCGCGCGGCTACCACGTGCTCAAGGTTTCGTCGAAGCTCGCGGCCGACAAGCTGGAGCACGAGGGCCGCCGCTTCGTGAGCCGTCGTCTGTACGCGCGCTTTGCGGCCGACGAGGCGCTGGCCAAGTTCGCCGAGCAGCTGATCACTCGCGCCAAAGGCGGCGAAAAGCTGGAAGAAGCTACGCGCGCTCTGGCCGTGGAGTTCTCGGCCAAGCACGCGCCCAAGGCCGACGGCGGCAAGAAGGACAACGCCGACACTCCGGCGCTGCTCGCGGAGGACCGCCCGCGCTTCGAGGTCTCGGCGCCGTTCAACGCTTCGGGCAACCCGCTGCCCGACGTCGAATCGACGGAGTCGATCGCGGCCAAGGCCTTCGAGCTGAAGGACGCCGACGACGTGTACGCAAAGCCCCTGCCCACCGCGACGGGCGCTTTGATCTTGCAGCTGAAAGAGCGCACCGCGGCCAGCCGCGAAGAGTTCATCAAAGAGAAGTCGAAGGTCGTGCAGGCCCTGCTCGAAGCCAAGTCGGGCGAGGCGCTGGCTCGCTACGTCGCAGACCTGCGCCGCCAAGCTGGCGACAAGCTGAAGATCATGAGCGAGTTCGGCGAAGAGGCCAAAGGCCGCGTGGACGACTCGGAGTGAAGGCGCGTTCCGCTCGCGGTGGCGGCGCCCGTTCCGCAGGGGCGCCGCGGATTCAAAGCCGCGTCCTCAAGAACGGCTTGCGCTTGAACCTGGTGCGCATGCCGTCCGTGCACCGCGCGGCGCTCGACGTGCACGTCAGGGTCGGCTCACGCTTCGAGACGGCTCGCGAAAACGGCATCAGCCATTTCCACGAGCACATGCTGCACCGCGGAATTCCGGGCTACCCGACGGCCCACGCGCAAGCGCTGGCGTTCGAGGAGCTGGGCGCTGCGTTCGGCGCCATGACGTACGTCGATCACGGCGTGCTGTCGTGCTCGGTGCCGGTCGAGAACCTCGAGCGCTCGCTGGAGCTGACGGCACTTTTGTGCGAGTCGCCGCTGTTCAACGACATCGCCATCGAAAAAGGCATCGTGCGCGAGGAGCTGCTGGAGTCGTACGACGGCAACGGCCGCCTGGTCGACGGCAACAGCATCCTGCGCGAGCTGTGCTTCGGGCCACACGCGCTGGGCATGCCGATCGCCGGCACGCGCACCACGTTGTCGCGCTTCGACGCCAAGGGGCTGCGCAAGTTTCATCGTCGCCACTACGTGGGCGCCGGCATGGTCGTCACCCTGGCGGGTGCATTCGATCCGGAGCGGCTCGGCCGCCTGGCGGCGCGGCGCTTTGGCGCGCTGCCGGCAGGCCGCTCGGTGGCTGCCAGCGCTCCGCCGGCGCAAGCGGAGGCGCAATTTCGCTACGTCGCCGACACCGGCAGCCAAACCTGGCTCGGCTTGGCCTTCCGCGCGCCCAGCGACAACGACGTGGACGAGCCCGCCACCGAGCTCTTGATGCGCGTTCTGGACGACGGCAACGCGACGCGCCTGTACCGCGCGCTCTCGGACGAGCGGGGGCTTTGCTACGACGTGTCGGCCATGTTCGAGGCCTACTCGGACGTCGGCGTGCTCGAGATCGTCGCCGAGTGCGCGCACGCGTCGGCGCCGCGCGTGTTGAACGAGACCTTGAACGTGCTGACCGATCTCGCCCTGCACGGCCCCGCGACAGATGAGCTAGCGCGCGCCAAGGCACGCCTGCGCTGGCAGATGCTCGAGCTGTACGACATGCCCACGGAGCTTGCCGGCTTCGTCGGTCAGGGCGTGCTGAGCGGCTGCGTGGCGGACCCCGAAGGCCGCATCGAGCAGCTGATGAACGTCACGCCGGAGCGCGTGCGCGCGACGGCCGAGCGCATCTTTCGCGCCCAGCATTCGAGCCTGGTCGTGATCGGCAAGCTCGACCGCGCCGCACAAAAGAAGCTTCAGGCAGCCCAGCAGAAGCTGGGCGCCTGAACGCCACCGCGGCGCCGCTTCGTTAGCGGCGCTTCGGAGATTTTTTCAGTTTCGTTTCGGCCTTGGCCTGACGCGCTTCGCTTTGCTCGTCGCGGATCAGAGCCTCGGTCACCAAAAGCACGCGACGCCTCACGGCGCTGCTCGCGCCGCGTAGCACCACGTTCAAGCGGTCGTCCTTGGGACGCGTTTTGGAGGGCGACACCAAATCAGACACGTCGACGCCGAGCGAAGAAGCGATGCGCTCCATCGTTTCGAGTGACGGGTTTGCGTTGGCTGATGCGCGGCCACGGAGCACTCGCTCGAGACGCGCAACGGTTTCTACGGTGACGCCAGCACGAGACGCGAGCTCGGCTTGGGTCATGGCAGCTTGGGTTCTTAGTTTTCGTACTTGTTCAGCGAGAAAAATCGCCAGATCGGTCACTTATTGAGCTCGCAAACTCCCCGGCCTGAAGCGATGTGGAGGTTATTCGTTCCACACCCTGTGTCATTAGAACTGCGTTTCTGGACCTGAGACGGTTTCGGTACGTCGATCATTCCAACGCACTACGCAGATCTAGGGTTAAACGGCCTGAAAGCAAGTGACAGCTGGACGATCTGCTCACTTTTTTTGGTCCCCCGGCCGAAGTGACACACCAGCGAAAAGTCTAGAGCGACAAACGATTCGTTGGGGGTCGAGCGTCCCGAGCTCTCCCCCGCGGCGCGTGCCGCCCCAGCGGGGAAGGCCCCAGACCGCAGCGTCTGCAAACGAGGCGGCGGTCTAGGGCGAAACCGCCGGTGCCGGCGCCGGGACGCGGTCCTCGATGTGGGACAGGCGGACGTGTCCGAATGAAACGTCCAGGAGGCGGAGGCGTTCGGCGAGCTCCGCTTCGGTCGTGCACTCCGTGCGAGCTACCGCCGCGAAACATTCGCCGACGCCAGCCCCCACCGCCAGCACCTGACCGCGCAGGCGACTGCTCGTGCCCTGCAACGCTATCAGCTGGATGCGCGTCACGAATCCCTCCGGCACTCGGACCTCACGGCTCGCGACGAGATTCGTCTCGTCCACGTTCGCCAGATCCGGCGTGCGCGCGCGCAGCTCGGCCTCGCAGACGTCGATGCGGGGCAGGCGAGACGCGCGCCATCGCCGCAGGCTCACGGTCGAGCTAGTGGGCTCGTGGCGTAGCTCCCAGCCTGCGCCGACGGGTGAACCCGAGGCCGCGCCGAGATCGAGCCAGCTCTTGGCCTCGGGCAACGCGAGCTTCAAGCCGTGAGCCTTGGAGCGCACCACGCCCCAGTTGCGATCTTCGAGCTTCGGGTCCGGGGCGGGCGCCGCTGGCGCGCTGCGCTCTGGCTCTCGCGGCGGCGGGGCGGGCGGGCTTGCGCAGCTAGCGAGCGCGAGGCCGAAAATGAGACGCAGTTTCAAGGGACTTGCGGCGAAGATATGCTCCCCCGTTCCGATTCCCCAAGCGCTTTCGAACCTGAAACTGAATGAAGAGCCCCCGCGATGACGACCGAGCTTGACGCCCGCGAGTTCGAACGCCGCTACAAGGCCCTGCTAGCGGGGGCCGCGCACGCGCGCGACAACGAGGGCTGCGTCGAGTGTCAGCGCTGCAAGGGCTGCAGCGCGTGCACGTTTTGTCAGGACTCGGAGAGGCTGCTCCGCTGTCACTTTTGCGTGCGCTGCAGCATGTGTACGGAGTCGCTTCACTGCCGCGGCTCGCGCGGGCTCATCGACTGCCAGCACTGCACCGACTGCGACTCGTGCTCGCAGAGCTCGTACCTCGTCCGCTGCGCGTCGCTCACCGGCTGCCAGTACTGCTTTGGTTGCGTCGGCCTGTCCGGCAAAGACTTTCACGTGCTGAACGAGCCTTACGATCGCAAGACGTACTTCGCTTTGACCGAGCGCTTGGCCAGGGAGCTGCGGCTGTGAAGGCGCCCGACCCCGCGCTCGAAGCGCTGTGGAAGCACGTGCTCGATCACTGGGACAACGACGCGGCTCACCACGCTTTCCTGGACTTTTGCCAAAGCCACGAAGCGCTCGACGAGGCAGCAGTGCGCTACCGGGGCATGAAGGGCGATCGTGACCGCGGCCCGGGCGCGGAGAAGCGTCTCAACGCGGTCTTGATCTTGGCGTTGTCCAAGCTCGAGGTGAATCGCTCCGAACCCAAGGCCGCCTCGAGCGCGCCCATCAAGCTGCTGCTGATCGTGTTCTTCTTGGGCGGTTCACTGCTAGTGCTGACGTACCTGCTACGGACGTGATGCGCCGCGGTTCATTTCGTCACGCGGTTCATTTCGACACGCGGTTCATCCGACAGCGCCGAATGTGGAGCGCAGGCGCAGGGGAAGCCGGAGCCGGAGCGACACGCGACAGCGAGATCCATAGACAGCGGAATAGTTGAGGCTTTCTTTGCGTTTCGCGATCACGGTCCGGTGTTATACAGACCGCCGGAAGGAGGCTCTGACGATGAAACGTGCACTCTCGCTCTTGGCTCTCGGAATGGCTCTTGGTTGCGGATCCGATCCGCCGCCTCCCGCAAAAACGGCTGAGGTTCCGCCGCCCGCTGCAATGCCGGCGCCGGCACCGATCGCGAACAACCCCAAGCCCGAAGACGACGCCAGCAAGGGCAACATCAACATCTCTGACGAGATCAAGAAGGCCTGCGGCATCACCGACGCCGAAGCGTTCTTCGCTTACGACTCGGCGAACATTCGCCCGCAAGACAAGGCCGTGTTGGCCAAGCTCGCTACGTGCTTCACCACCGGCCCGCTCAAGGGTCGCGAGATGCGCTTGGTCGGCCACGCCGACAACCGCGGTGAAGACGACTACAACATGATCCTCGGCCAGAAGCGCGCCGACAACGTGAAGAGCGCGATCGTGACGGAGGGTATGAGCGCTGCCAAGACGCTCACCACCTCGCGCGGCGAGCTCGACGCCACGGGTGCTGACGAAGCGTCTTGGGCCAAGGATCGTCGCGTAGACATCGTGCTCGGCTCGTAAAGCGCGCTTCTCACCTATGAATCCCGCTGCTTCGAAGGCTCCGGCGCTCGACCCCATCCAGCTCGTGCTGGGGGCGTCGGGCGTCGTGCTGGTAGTGCTGGCGCTGCTCGCCGTGGCGTCTGTGCTGGTTTGGTTGATCTGGTTCTTGAAGACGGCGCAGCTCGGACGCCTACGCGCGGCCGAGCGCAACTTCGAGCTGGAGGCCGAGACCGCCGAGCGCGCCCAGGACTTGATCGCCATGGCGTTCAAGCACAAGGCCGCGCCCGGTGCGCACATCGTCGTCGAGCTTTCAAAGCGGCATCATCAGCAGCTGGTCAGCTCCGAGCTGCTGAGCGCCGTTGCCAAGCGCGCGCTGGCGACCGAGCAGCAGCGCATCACCACGCTCATGCCGACGCTGTCCAGCATCGCGGCCGCTTCGCCGTTCGTCGGCTTGTTCGGCACGGTGTGGGGCATCATGCAGGCCTTCTTGCGCATCGGCGTCGAGAAGAGCGCGTCATTACCAGTGGTAGCCCCCGCCATCGGTGAAGCGCTGATCGCCACGGCGGTGGGCCTAGTAGCGGCCATTCCGGCGACCATCGCCTACAACTACGTCGACAAACGCATCGCCGACTTGCTCGACGAAGTCGGGGCCTCGGCTGAAGCTTGGGTCGAGGTCTTGGTGCAAGATCCTGCTGGCGGCGCTCGCAGCGCGCGCGGTCCAGCGACGGCGGCCCATGGCTATCAGCTTAGGTAGAGGCCGTCGCGGCGGGTTCCGCGACATCAACGTCACGCCGCTGGTGGACGTGATGCTGGTGCTCTTGGTCGTCTTCATGGTGACCGCGCCTCTGCTCACGACCGGGCTACGCATCGACCTGCCGGAAGTGAAAGCAGCGTCCACCCCGGTCAAAGACGCGCGCCTGCTCGTGTCGATCACCAAAGAAGAGCGCGTGCTCTTCGGTGAAGAAGACGTGACCTCGCACGTGGACGACGCGTTGAAGAACAGCGCGCGCGTGCAGAAGGAGCGCGAGCTGTACATTCGGGCCGACAAGGACGCCCGCTACGAAATCGTCGCCAAGGTCGTGGCAGCGGCCCGCAACAGCGGGGTCGAGTCGCTCAACCTGCTGGTCGAGCCGGTGATCGAAGACGCGCCCGAAGAGCCGACAAAACCCAAGGCTGGCGCCAAAACCGGGGCCAAATGAGCGCCGAGGCGACCGAGCCCGTCGAGCCCGTCTTCAAGGCTCGGGAGGTCGCGCTCGCTGCCCTGCTGGCGTTCTTGGTCGAGGGCGGCATCTTGCTGATTTGGATCTACGCGGGCGCAGGCTCCGCGCACGTGGTGGCCGCGCCAATCGACGTGCCGCGAGAAATTCCCATCAACGTGAAGCCGGTGATGGACGAGCTGCCCCTGCTCAAGCTCGGCGGTAAGAAGAAGGCCAAGCTGCCGGACATGTGGAAGAAGCAAGCGCCGGTGCAGCGCTTCGAGGAGTCCAGCGCGCCTTCCGCGAAAGCCAGCAAGGCGCCCGAAGCCATCCCTTCGTCGAAGCTTGCGCCCATCGACGCTTCCGCCCCACCTCCGGACGCCGAAACCGCCAAGCAGGTGGATCAGCAGCTAACTGACGCTCCGCCCGACGCTGCGCCGACGGTCGAGGGAGAAGGCACCGCCGACGGCGTAAAAGAAGGTACCGAGGCGGATCCGTTGAAGGCGCGTGCCGTGAGCGCGTACCGCGCGAAAATCATCTCTTGGTTCGTGTCGCGCTTTCACGCGCCCGTCGGCGAAATACCCTGCGAAGAGCTGAAGAAGCTGCGCGCCTCCGTGCAGGTTCAAATCGGCGCGGACAGAAGCGTTGGCGCGTACACCGTCACGAAACCGAGCGGGAATAGCGTGTTCGACGCCAAGGTTCGCTCCACGCTCGACGGCGTGCGCGGAGAAGAGCTGCCGCCTCCGCCTCCGCTGTACCCAGACATATTGTCGACCGCCGAGCTATTCACGTTTTCCGGCCAAGGTGCCAAGTGCGAATGAAGATCCGTCTCCAGTTTTTGATCACCACCGCTGCGCTGACGTTCGCGGCCGCTGCAACCGCTGCCGACGCGCCTGTGGCCAGCGCCCCCGCCACTCCCGCCGGGCCCGACGAGAGCGTGCTGGGTGAGATGATCATCACCAGCAGCACGGTCGAGAAGCTGCCGCGCATCGCGGTGTTGCCGTCGCTGAGCCCCGACTACGAAGACGTGATCGTGCGCGGCGTGGTGCGGCGGGACTTCGAGCTCACCGGTTTGTTCGACGTCATTCCGGACGAAAAAGCGCCGCCCGGCATGTACGGCTTCGAAGACGCGGTGGACGTCGATGCGTGGCGCAAGCTCGGCGCCGAAGCCATCGTGAAGGTGGCGGCGCGCCGCGTCGGCACCGATCAGATCCAGGTATTCGGCCTGGCTTACCTGATGAGCAGCGGCAAGAAGCCGGTGTTCGAGAAGAGCCTGACGGTGAAGAAGACCGAGGCGCGCGTCACCGCGCATCGCATCACCGACGCGCTGCTGGGCGCGCTCACGGGGCGGCCGGGCGGCTTCGCCAGCGAGCTGACGTTCTCGGGGCGCTGGGGCAAGAACCGCCGCATCTTCCGCATGGACGCCGACGGCAACGGCTTGTTGCCGCTCACGGACCCGAAGGACACCGCGATTGCGCCGGCGTTTGGGCCCGGCAACAAGATCTTCTACCTCGTCAGCCACGAGTACTCGCCGTTCTCCCTCGCCACCTACTCGGGCCAAAAGAACGAAGCAGTGGGGGTGCCGTTCAAGACGTCGCTCTACGGCGTCTCGCTCAGCAAAGACGGCACCAAGCTGGCGCTTGCGGTCGCGGACAACGGAAGGAGCGCCATATTCGTGGGCGGGGCCGACGGCAGCAACATGAAGAGCGTGTCCACGACCGAGCTGGCAACGCGTCCAGTGTTCAGCCCGACCGGCAAGCTGTCGTGGATCGGCGGCGAAGGTAAGCAGGGCACGCAGCGCGTCTGGCTCGACGGCAAGGCGGTGTCTCCGGCGGGGTTCACGGCCGGTGGTCAGACATTCTGCGACACCGAAGACGGCGTGAGGCTGGTGTACGCGGTCTCGGTGGGCGGCGGTAAACAAGACTTGGTGATGGGCGACGAAAAAGGCCGCGTCATCGGTCGCCTGACTCAAGGCCAGGGTTCGAACACGCATCCCGCTTGCAGTCCGGACGGACGACTGCTCGCCTTCTTCTCCACCCGCAACGGCGCGCCCGGCATCTACGTGATGTCACTGAAGAGCTTTCGAACGCAGGCCATTTCCTCCCAAACCGGCGAAGGTTTGAGCTGGGCCGCGCTGCCCTGAGCGGGGCCCATGCGAGACAGCCCCGCGCTGCCCTGAGCGGGGCCCATTCGAGACAGCCCCGCGCTGCCCTGAGCGGGCTCCCAGCGCGCGCGCCCTGAGACCGACGCGCGCGCTTCGTTCAATAGCTGGACGGGGCCTAGTGAGGGGCAGTATCTTTCCAGGCTGGACTTACGTTGCTTTGTCGAGCGCTTCGCTCGGCGAGGCTTGGAGAGCTGGCCATGGACGGAGCGTTGCGCAGGGGCTTGTTCGCGAGCGGCCTATTGGGCTTTTCGGCCTTTTTCTTGGCCGTCGCCTGCTCTACCGAAGAGGCTCCGCAGAGCGCGGGTGAGGCGCTTGAGGGCGAAGCGCGGCCGGAAAAGCGGCTCGCGCCGCGATCCGACCTCGCGAACCTGACCAGCAAGGCCACGGTGCAGCTCGTCTCGAACGGGCGCGCGCTCGTACCGGTCACGCGGACGCGTGCCGGTGACGAGACGAGTCTGTCGCTCGGCATGGAGCTGCCGACCAGCGCCGACGGCACCCTGCGGGTGCACGCTTCGTCGAGCGCCGAGCGCTTTCTAGCGCTCACGCCCGCGTTTGCCGCGAAGCGAACCGCAACCATCAGCGGCGATGGCAGCGCGGTGTACGAGCGCGCGTTCGGTAGCGCTGACCTGGTGCAGAGCGCCAGCTTGGACGGCTTGCGCACGCAGATTGCGCTCCACGACGCGGCGTCGCCGGACCTGCTCGTTTGGCGGACGGACCTGGGCGCGGGTCTCCGGGCGGTGACGCGCGACGATCTCGGTACCAATCTGCTCGACGACAAGGGCGACGCATGGCTCTCGGTGAGCCCGGTGACCATCACCGACGCGCGGGGTGTTGCGAGCATCGCGGAGCTGCATTTCGCCGCCGACGGACACGCGCGCCTGCGCATCGATTCGGCAAATTTGGCCTATCCGGCGCTGGTCGACTTCGCCATCACGCTGGGCAACGTGCAGGCTCTCGCCATCGCGCCGACGCAAATCAAAGGCCGAGTCATGGTGCTGCTCGACAGCTCCGGCTCCATGATCGAGCAGTTCGGCAGCACGACCAACACGCAAGGTGATAGCCCCGTCGGCAGCGGTATCGCGCGCTTCTGCGACAACGGCATGACCGGCTCGACGTTTGCGTGCAACGCCAACCTGCCCTGCACGACGGCCAACGGTGCCTTGAATTATTGGCCCGTGGCCAGCGCCGCCAACCCGAGCCGCATGCTGGCGTCGAAGCTTGCGCTGCAGAACGTGGTGAACGCCAACGCGGGCCTGCTCGACTTTGGCCTGGAGCGCTACGCCGAGGCGACGAGCTGCGCCAACGGAACCTACTGCTGCAACACGCAGACGAACGGCACCACGGCCGGCCGCTGTCGTGACCGCGACTTCTACCGGGACATCACGGGGGGCGACGAGAACGACCTGACCTATCAGGGCAGCTGCGGCACCACCTACACGGGTGGCCGCGTGCTGATTCAGCCGGGGGCAGGCTCCAGCACCCAGCTCTTGCCTTGGGTCGATTTCGTCGAAGATTTCTGCTCGTCCACCGCTGCCGTGGGCGGCGCGCCCCGCAACCCCGAGCTGCGCGGCAGCGGCTCCACGCCGCTCGGCAAAGCCGTGCGCACGGCGCGCGAAAGCTGGTTCCAGCCCATTTACACCGACTCGAAGACGGCTGGCGCGCAGCCGCTGGACGACGCGCTGATCGACTGCCGCCCCTACGTGCTGGTGGTCATGACCGACGGCAACGACACCTGCGGCGCCGGCACGACCCACACGGTGGACTGTGCGGGCTCGAACGCGCAGTGCACCACCAACCGTTGCTTCAGCGCCGACGTCAGCGGCAGCAGCGGCGCTGCTTGGAACTGTCAGTGCGCCACCAACGCCGACTGCCCCGGCGAAGCGCAGACGTGCACCGGCACCGCCAAGGTCGTGGACTGTGCGGATGACAACGCGCGCTGTGGAGCAGGCAGCACCTGCATCGATACGCCCGGTAACGGCGATAACTGGCGTTGCTCGTGCGCCAGCAACGCGGACTGCGGTGCCGGCTTCACCTGCGCCACTGGCACCACGCCTGACGTCGACTGCCGCAACAATGACGCGCGCTGCATCAGTAACAACTGCTACGACGCGCCCGGTCAAGGCACCAACTGGCGCTGCGCTTGCAACTCGGACGCCCAGTGCCCGGCTTCTCAGCGCTGTGACGTGGGCAACAATCGCTGCGTGGCCCGCGGCATCTGTCAGTCGGCCACCGGCGTTTGCCAAATCGCGGATCCGGCGCCCAGCGCGCAGGTTCAGTCGCTGACGAACGTCAGCGCCACCAACCCGGTCAAGACCTACGTGCTCGGCATGGGCGATCCAGCCGGCTTGGACGTGGACGAGCTGAACGCCATGGCCGTCGCCGGTGGCACGACGCAGGCGCGGCTGGCTACCAGCCAATCGGACATCGAGGCGGCCTTCGCCGACATCGTGGCCAACACGGTGAAGTACGAGGTATGCAACACCCTGGACGACAACTGCAACGCTCGCATCGACGAGGGCTTGGGCGTCTACCAGGAGTGCTTGACGGCTGCCGACTGCAACGGCGGCGCCTGCAACGCGGGTCGCTGCGTGTGTAGCGGCCCTGCGCAGTGCGCCACTGGCTACACCTGCTCCAACGAAACGCCGATCAAGTTCTGTCGGCCCTCGTGCTCGGAAGGCGTGGGCGAATGCCTCACGCAGGGCGTGCGCAAGTGCGGCGTCGGCGTGGGTCAGTGCTGCGTGAACGACGCCAGCGCGACGTGCACGGACATCGTGCCCCCCGCCGGCACGGCCGAGATTTGCGACAACAAGGACAACAACTGCAACGGCTTTACCGACGAGAACCTGTCGTGCCAGGGCTGCGTGCCTTTGCCCGAGGTCTGCGACGGTAAGGACAACGACTGCGACGGTCAGATCGACGAGACCGGAGCCGGAGGCTTGGTCGACGTGGGCGGTCCCTGCGGCTCGAGCGTTGGCCGATGCACGCCCGGCACCGCGGTGTGCGCGAAGGGCGTGCTCGGCTGCTCGGGTGGCACCGGGCCGTTCGCCGAGGTCTGCAACGGCTACGACGACGACTGCGACGGCGTGGTCGACGGCATGAATCAGGCTTGCTACACGGGCCCAGCCAACACCGAAGACAAGGGCATCTGCCACGGCGGCACCCAGCTCTGCACGGCTGTGGCCATGAGCAACGTGGCCGCGTGGGGAGCCTGTATCGGTCAACAGTTGCCCACGACCGAGATCTGCAACGGGCTGGACGACGACTGCGATGGCGTCGTCGACAACGGCGTGCCTGCACCAACGCCAGGTGAGGTCACCGGTGACGCCTGCTGCAGCGACAAGGCGCCTGGCGGCAAGTGCGGGCAAGGCCAGTGCAAGAAGGGCACCTGGGTCTGCGCCGGCACCGTCGTCGTGTGCGCCAACGCGGGCACCCCATCCAACGAAACCTGCGACGCCGAGGACAACGACTGCGACGGCGTGGTCGACAACATCACCACCGTCGGCGGGCCCTGCGTGGCCCCGGGCGGTTGCTCTGGGACGTTGAAGTGCGACTCGAATCTGAAGCAGCTGGTGTGCTCGCCCGACGGCGCGGCGGCCGTCGAAGTCTGCGACGGCGTCGACAACGACTGCGACGGCCTGACCGATGAAGAGGCCGACGTCAGCGTGAACGATGATTGGTGGCACGACCCCTGCCAAGAACCGGAAGCCGGTCACGACAAGCCACCTTGCAAGGCCGGCCAATACGTCTGCAAGAACGGCGCAAAGGCCTGCGAAGGCGCCGTGGGCCCTCTGCCTGAAGTCTGTGACTTGAAAGACACCGACTGCGACGGCGAGGCTGACACGCTGGCGGCTTGCCCGGGCACCAACGCCTGCGTCCAAGGCGTGTGCGTCGAGCCTTGCCGCGGCGGTGAGTTCCCGTGCCCCGGCGGCTACGACTGCCAGAGCTTCGGCGCGGGCAAGAAGTACTGCGTCCCCACGACCTGCAACGCGGTGGAGTGCCCGCCCGGCGCGTCGTGCATGGACGGCAAGTGCACGCTCGACAACGCGGGCGGCGCGAGCAGCGGCGGCAGCTCGAGCACGGGCGAGGGCGGCGAAGGCGCTGTCAGCGTCGGCGGCTCGGCCAGCACCGAGGGTGGCGACAATGGCGGCCCCGGCAGCGCGGGCGAGACGAGCGGCAACGGAGCGGCTGGTAGCGGCGGCACCAAGAACGGCACCGGCGCCACGGGCACGGGCACGCCCCCGCTCGAAGCGCGCGGCAAATACGGCTTGGTAACCGGCGGCGGCGGCTGCGCCTGCCGCACGGCTCCAGCCGAACAAGGCTCGTGGGCGGCCCTCGTTAGCCTGCTGGCGCTAGGCGCCGTCGTTAGTAGGCGTCGCAGCAGCGCGGCGAAGCGGAGGGCGGTGTGATGAGCTGGCTGCAAATTCCCGCGCGCTTCGTGGCGGCGTGCTCGCTGCTCGCCGCCAGCACGGCGGCTCTCAGCGGCTGCACGACCGAGGCGGCTTGCTTCTCTGATTGCACGGGCGTGCCGGGCGCACAGGGCGGCAACGCAGGCTCGGAATCGACCGGCACCGCGGGCAGCTTGGTGATCGGCTTCGGCGGTGACGACTCCGACCCCGGGCGTGGAGGCAGCCTCAACGTGGGCGGCGGCCAGCTCGAAGACGCGGGCATGGCGTGCGACGGCGTCGACCTGCAAACCAGCCTCGAGAACTGCGGCGTCTGCGGCAATGTCTGCATTTTTACGGGCGCCGAAGCCGCCTGCGTCAAGGGCGAGTGCGTGATGTCCGAGTGTCGTCCGGACCGCTACGACATCGATCAAGATCCGGCGACGGGCTGCGAGTACGCGTGCGCGCCCGCCGCGGACGACGAAGAGCTCTGCAACTACGTCGACGACGACTGCGACGGCGTGGTCGACAACGGCTTCGATCTGACGACGGACCCGGAAAACTGCGGCGTCTGCGGGCACTCCTGCGAGCTCCTGCATGCCGGCAGCGCGTGCGAACCGAGCGCCGATGGACCAACCTGCGTGGTGACGACCTGCGAGGCGGGCTGGCACGACGTTGACGGCTTGGACGCCAACGGCTGCGAATACCAGTGCGAAAAGACGGGTCGCAACGGCGCGGCTTGCGCGGTCGGCGACGCCGATTGCGGCAAAGAGCTGTGCGACAACGTCGACAACGACTGCAACGGCATCATCAACGACGGCGACGAAGCGACCGGCGGTCCCGAGGGTGGCAAGGCTTGCCTCGACTACTGCAACGGCGTGGCCTGCAAGGGCGAGTGCACGGCGGGCGTAACGACCTGCGTTGGCAAAGATTTGGTGTGCATTCCCGGTAAGGGTCCGACGCAGGAAAAGTGCGACGGCAAGGACAACGACTGCGATGGCGTGAACGATAACGGCTTCAACTTCAGCACCGACCCCAACAACTGCGGCTCGTGCGGCGTCTCGTGCGTCGGCACGGTGCCCAACGCGGTCGGTCAGTGCACGGATCCGGCGGGGGCCCCTCCTCCAGCGTGCACGATTTTGGCGTGCAAACCGGGCTTCAAGGACCTAGATCCGACCAAGCCGGGCTGCGAGGCATGCCCCAAGTTTCCGACCAGCGCCGAGACCTGCAACGGCATCGACGACGACTGTGACGGCGTCGTCGACAACGCGGCCGCCATCGCCGGCCAAAAGCCGGCGGTGGACGTGTTCTGCAACAACGGCCGCGTGCTCGGCACCACGCCGTGCGCGGGCACGACCGTGACGTGCGGCGGCGCCAGCGGCTGGACCTGCAACTACCCGAGCGGCACCGGCGTCGAAGTCGACCCCGTCACCAAGAAGGTGCGCGTGGTCGAGACCGCCTGCGACGACAAGGACGGCAACTGCGACGGCCAGAAGGACGAAGCCTTCTTGAACAAGGGCGCGGCCTGCAGCGTCGGTCAGGGTATTTGCGCGCGAAGCGCCACCTACACCTGCACCGCCGACACCAAGGGCACGCAGTGCGCCGTGGCGAACGTGCCGACCGACGCGAAGGACGAGCTGTGCAACGGCCTCGACGACAACTGCGACGGCCAAATCGACGAGCGGACTCCAACGGCGGGCTCGCTTTGCTACAACGGCGGCTCGCACGCCTGCTTGGGTTACGTCGATCCGATGGTCAAGGTCGGCAACGTCTGGGTCTACCAGTACGAAGCTTCGCGTCCGGATGCGACCGCGCTCGATCCCGGCGTCAACGACGTGCGCTCTTGCTCGACGGCGGGCGTGCTGCCCTGGACGAACATCTCGCAAACCGACGCGGCCGCCACCTGCGCGGCCGTGCCGACCAGCGTGGCCAACACCAAGATGCGCCTGTGCACCGAGACGGAGTGGCAGACGTCGTGCCTTGCTGGCGGCTCCGCCAACACCACCACCTGGGCGTTCTCGGCGACGCCCACCACCTACGGCGAAGACATTTGCAACGACGCCGCCGCCGGCATCGACACGCTGTGGCCGACGACCAACAACAACGGCCAGGCGCGACGCTGCCGCACCAGCACGCAGCTTTGGGACATGACCGGCAACGCCGCCGAGTGGACGAGCACTTGCCTCACCGTGCTCGGCAAGCAGTATTGCCGCGTGCGCGGCGGCAGCTACCTCTCACAAGGTCCCGCCACTTCGTGCAACTTCAGCTTCGTGCTGGATATCCCGGACTTCCGCAATTCCGACCTGGGCTTCCGCTGCTGCAGCTCCGTCGCGCCCTAAGCAGGGGCTGCCAACCCGCAGCCCCCATCGCAGAAACTTCCGTGCCGTCTCTCGGTCGCCATGCTTGAGGAATCGCAGGAAGGCGGGAAGGCGGGAAGGGTCTGGAATTTGCGCTCCCGCCTGCGTGAGTAGAGGTCGCGCCCCCGCCCGCCTGCGGGGACAAACAAACCTTTCCTCTCGGCTTCCCGCCTTCCCGCCTTCCTGCGACCCGCCCGGAACCGCTAGCCGACGAGGACGGAGCTGAGGGCCATGGCGACTTCCATGCGGCCTTGGAGGCGGATTTTTCCGTCCATCAAGAGCTCGAACGGATGCTTTTCGCCGCGGGAGAGGGCCCAGAAGTCATTGGCCGCGATGCGCACGGTGCAAGCAGGGGGCTCGCCGCCTGCCACGGCGCTGCCCGGCGAGAGCAGCAGCGTGCGCACCAGGTCGCCTTCGGTGATCTCGAAGGCGACGCTGCCGTCGACGTTGCGAATGGTTTTGGCGCGCTCGGCGTCGAGCGACAGTGAGCGCAAGGCCAGGAGCGAGTCGCTGGCGCCGCTCTGGAAGAGCGCCTCGCCCTGACGGATCAGCTCGGCGAAATCGGCAGGTGTCATCGACACTTGCAGGATGGCGTCGGTGGCCACGTCGCTCGATACCGAGAGCCTGCCAGCGTCGAGGCGGAGCGCGTAGCTTTCCGGGCCGACGTGGAAGAGCAGCGCGCCGGGGGACGTGACCTCCGTCTTGGACGCAGCCGCGAACCAGGCGGGCAGGTAGGTCTCGAAGAACTCGCGCGGGGAAGAGGGCGCGGGGGCGGCCGTCACGACTTCAAAAGCTCGCTGATGGCGTGGGTCTCGCGGGCACCCAAGAGGCCGAACTGCACGCCGAAGCCACCCGGCTTGATCCAGCGAATCACCGCGGGGAGCCTCGCGTCCGCCTTGGTGTTCGGCAGGCGCAGCACGATGCTAACCTGGGTACCGAAGCTGACCTCGGTCTCCGACTCGATGTACATGCCGCCCACGCTGATGTCCTTCGCGCGCCCAGAGATGCTGGCGCCCCCGCTCACCTCACAGGTGACCTCCACAGTGAGGGGGACTCGGGGATGACTACGCTTGTCGTGCACGGCTGCCTCGGGAGCGGTGAGGTGGAGTAAATGTCCGCTGCCGAACCATCCTTGGAACCTCCGAGCGACGCTGTCAAGGAAGCGAAACTTGGGCAGAAAAGCCGGCCCGGCCGAGCGCGTCCGTCGCGTCTGCCGCGCCTGTCGCGCTTGCTCGAGGGCTGGGAGCTGGGCGCCATCACTGTCGGATTGGTTCTCGCCGCCGCGCTACTCGCGGTGCCGCGCGCAGCCGAACCGGGCGTCTTTCCAGTGCCGCTGATCGACGAAGCGGAAGCGCGCTCTTCGCGGGAACGTCTGTCGGCGCTCGCAGATCGCGCCGAGCGCGAAGGTTTGCCGTTCGAGACGCGCGCGGTGGGTGACGGCGTGCGGCGTTTGGGTGCCGCGCTGGCGAGCGGCTCGGGTGACATCGATCATTTGCAGCGAACCATCGCCGAGCGCCTCCGCTTGGCGTTGGTCGCCGAGCAGGTCGAGCCGCTGCTCCAGCTGCGCGCCGTGCAAGCTCGGTTGTTCGCACGCGCCGTGCGCGCCCACGCCTGGGGTAGCAAGGCGTCGCCCGAGCTGGCAGCGCTGGGCGGTGACTTCGTGGAGCGCGCTACGCGCAATGGCTGGCTCACGGCCGATGGCTGCATCGCGAGCGACGACGAGCTGCAGACGTTGTTTGCGCGGCGTTGGACGGAAGTGACCGGGCTGCGTGACCAGCCGCGCTTCAAAGCGACGCTGGGCGAAATGCGACGCTACTATCGCTTCTTGCTGCTGTACCCCGAGCGCAGCCCGCAGAGTGATCTCCCGCTCGAGCAGGAGCGCGCCTCCCGCCGCTTGCGCTACGTCGAAGCGCTCAGCCACTACGACACCGAGTATCCGTTGCGCCTGGCCCGCGGCAGCCTACTGGCGCAGCTGGGTCGCATGCCCGAGAGCGCGAGCGCGCTGAGCGAGTACTTGGGCCGATCCGGCGGCAAGGAATGGAACCTGCGCGCGCGCAACTACCTGCTGTACGCCGCCGACCAGTCCAAGCCCGAGGCTGACGAGCTTTTCCCAACCGAACTGCCGTGAAACGCCCGCCTGCGCGCCGCGCCGAAGGTGCTAAAACCGCCGGCCCCACGTGCCCCGGTTCCTCGCTCCTCTACCCGCCGACCGCAGCATTCTCACGTTGGAGGAGCTGGCGCGTCGCGTGCTGGACAGCCGTTCCGGCCTCTCGTGTGTCGGTGTGGAAGGCTCGGGCGGCGCCCTGGTCGCGCACCGGCTGCTGCGCAGCGGCGCTCCCCGCGTCATCTGCTTGTGCGCCGACGCTGAATCTGCGCAACGCACCGCGAGCGACCTGACGGCGTTCTCGCGGGGCTTGGGGTTTTCGCGCTTGCCTGCGCTGACTTCAGCCGCGGAGCCGCTGCTCGTCACCGCGCAAGAAGCGACGCCGTATGCCGAGGCGCGCGCCGATCGACGACTCTCGATGCTGCGCGCAGCGGCGCTGTTCCAAATCGCGGCCGGTCTGCCGTCTCCGCTGGTGGTCGTCAGCGCCGGAGCGCTGCTCAGGCGCGTGCCGCCTCGGCGCGTGATCAAAGACAGCGGCGTCACCATCGCCGCCGAGAGCGAGCTCGACGTGCCGGCCCTGGCCAAACGCCTGGATTTGTCCGGCTATTTGCGGGTGCCGCTGGTCGAAGATCCGGGCAGCTTCGCCGTGCGCGGCGGCATCTTCGACGTTTGGCCCAGCTCGGCGGACGCGCCGGTGCGGGCGGAGCTGTACGGCGATCTGGTCATGGGCCTGCGCACCTTCGATCCCGAGGACCAGCGCACCTTGGACGAGGTAAAGTCGATCGTGGTGCCTCCCGCCACCGAGAGCGTGCAGGAGGCGAAGGGCGAAGCGCGCGCCAGGGAGGCGCTGCGCAACCTGTGCGACGCCGTCGACTACCCGACGACCAAGGCGCGCGCGCTGATCGACGACATCGCGTCGGGTCGCACCTTCTTCGGCGCCCAAGGTTACCTGCCGGCTTTCTACGAGCTCGAGTCGCTGTTCGACTACTTTGGCCCGAACGACGTCTTGCTGGTGGAAGATCCGCCGGCCGTCGTACGAGCCTTGCAAGACGAGCTGACGCGCGCGCGCGAAGGCGAGCGCGGTCGCGCCGGATTGCCGCATTTTCAGCTCGAAAAGCTGTACGTCACCGAGCCCGAGCTGAACCAGGATTTGGAGCAGCGGCGCGTCGTGTCACTGCACCGCGCGGGCGTCGCCGGGCCGGCCGGCACCGACGCGATCGAGCGGCTGGAGCACGCGCCGCCCGACGCACCCACGCTCGCGCTGCAAGATCAGGGTGAGCTCGAGCGTGCCATCAAGGCCATCCGCCAGGTCAAGGGCAAGCACGACGCGCTCGACCCGCTGGTGGAAGCCATTCACGAGTGGCAAGAAGCAGGGCTCGTGACGCTGATCAGCGCCCGCACGGTGATGCAGGCGGACCGCTTGGTCACGTTGCTCAAGCACCGCGGCGTGTCAGCAACCCGCACGGGTGATGAAGGCGTGGAGGCGCGGCACGACACGCTGCGCATCGTGACCGCGCCTTTGGCGCGCGGCGCCATCGCCCAAGGTGAAGGCTACGTGCTGGTGACCGAGGAAGAAATCTTCGGTGCGCGCGCCAAGCGCAAGGCGGAGCCAAAGAAGGCCAAAAGTCAGGCCTTCTTGGAAGACTTGCGCGCGCTCGAGCCGGGTGACTTGGTCGTCCACACCGACCATGGCATTGGCCGTTACCTTGGCCTCGAGCGTAAGCTGATCGGCAGCGTGGGCGTGGATCTGTTGGTGGTCGAGTACGGCGGCGGCGACAAGCTGTTCTTGCCCGTTCACCGCCTGAGCCAGATTCAGAAGTACTCGGGCGGCGAGGGCCAAGCCAAGCTCGATCGCCTGGGTGGGCAGACGTTCTCGAAGACCAAAGCCAAGGTCGAGCGTCACGTACGACAGATGGCCGACGACCTGCTGCGCTTGGCCGCGGAGCGCAACGCCGTCCAAAAGGACGCGCTCGAAGCGCCAGGCGACGACTACCAGGCGTTCGAGGCCGCGTTCCCGTTCGAGGAGACGCGCGACCAAGCCAGCGCCATCGCCGAGGTGCTTTCGGATCTCCAAAACACCAAGGTCATGGATCGCCTGGTGTGCGGCGACGTCGGCTTCGGCAAGACCGAAGTGGCGCTCCGCGCGGCGTTTTTGACCGCCAGCCAGGGGCGGCAGGTGGCGTTGCTGTGCCCCACGACCGTGCTGGCGCAGCAGCACTTTCTGACGTTTGCCAGCCGTTTTGCCGAGTATCCGCTGACGGTGAAGCCGCTCAGTCGCTTCGAGTCCAAAGCCGAGCAGGTCGAGACGTTGAAGGGCGTCAAGGAAGGCAAAGTGGACGTCCTCGTCGGCACGCATCGTCTGCTGTCGAAGGACGTGCACTTCAAGCATCTCGGCCTGCTGATCGTCGACGAAGAGCAGCGCTTTGGCGTGACACACAAGGAGCGCATCAAGCAGCTGAAGACGTCCATCGACGTCTTGACGCTCAGCGCGACGCCGATTCCGCGCACGTTGCAGCAAGCCGTCGGCGGTCTGCGTGACATGTCGTTGATCTCGACGGCGCCGGTCGATCGTCGCGCGATTCGCACGGTGGTGTCGCAGTTCGACGAGATCTTGCTGCGCGAGGCCGTGCTGCGCGAGCTGTCGCGGGGCGGTCAGGTTTTTTACGTCTACAACCGCGTCGAAGGCTTGTACGAGCGCGCGGATCGCTTGAAGGCGCTGGTGCCGGAGGCACGCATCATCGTCGGTCACGGGCAAATGTCGGAAGGCGCGCTCGAGCAAACGATGCTGGACTTCGTCGAAGGCAAGTTCGACATCTTGGTCGCGACCACGATCATCGAAAGCGGCCTGGATATTCCGCGGGCCAACACGATCATCGTCGACCGCGCCGATCTGTTCGGCTTGGCGCAGCTGTACCAGCTGCGTGGCCGCGTCGGTCGCGCCAGCGAGCGCGCCTATTGCTACCTGCTGGTGCCGCCGCCCAGCCAAATGACCGACGAAGCGCGCGCGCGCATCGAGGCGCTGGAGCGCCACACGGAGCTCGGCTCCGGCTTCCGCATCGCGGCGCTCGACATGGAGCTACGCGGCGCCGGTGACCTGCTAGGAGGCGAGCAGAGCGGCTTCGTCGCCAGCGTTGGCTTCGAGCTGTTCTGCCACATGCTCGAGGAAGCGACGCGCGAGCTGCGCGGTGAGCACGTCGTGCACGAGGTCGATCCGGAGCTGTCTTTCGACGTCGAAGCGTTGCTACCCGAAGCCTACGTGGCCGAAGTCGGCGTGCGGCTCTCGCTCTACAAGCGTCTGTCCAGCGCCACGGACGATCCAGAAATCTCGTCGCTCGCCGCTGAGATGGAGGATCGCTTTGGTCCGCCCCCGATCGAGGCCAAGCAGCTGGTCGAGCTCATGCGCTTGAAGGTGGAGCTGCGCAAGCTGCGCGTCCTGGGCTGCGAGGCCACCGGCAAAGCCGTCACGCTGCATTTGGCCGACGATACCCCGCTCGATCCGGTCAAAGTCGGCGCGCTGGTCGCCACCAAAAAGTCACCTTACCGCCTGTCGCCCGACGGCCGGCTCACGCGCCGCGCGCTGGAAACCGAGGCGCTCTCGAACGGCCTCGTGCTCGCCGACACGATGTTGGACGAGCTGTCGAAGTGCTTGAAGTGATTCGGCGGCGTGGCGCGGGCCGCGTCACGCTCTGCCGGATGCGCGAAGCCAACTGGCACGCCGTGGCACAGCCACCAGCATAAGTGCCTGGGAATCGACTGATGAGGACGAGGCACGCCGTTTGCTTCGAGTCCGAGCATGGCTAGTTTGCTCACACGTGCGGCCCTGCTCGCCGCGCTTACCGCTACAGGCGGACTTTCTGCCGCGTGTGGAACCGATGCCGGTTCGTCCACCATGAGCGAGCCATCGGCGGGAACCGCCGGGACCTCCGTCGGGGCTTCAGGCGCGAGCCAGGGCGGCGCTGGCGGAAGCTCGGGCAGCGCGGCTAGCGGTGGAACGGCGATCGCAGGGGGCGCCAGCGGAAGCGCTGGGAGCGCGGGCACTGGGGGAAGCTCAGGCTCTGCTGCAAGCGCGGGTGGTCAAGCATGCGGCGATCAGACGTGCGGCGCGAACCAGTACTGCCGAGCGCCGTGCAGTGGCACGGGCATCGGCGGCAGCGCGGGCATGGGCGGTAGCCCGGCGCGGGGCACCTGTGCGGCGCTGCCCGCAGCCTGCAACGGGGTACCCAGCTGCGAGTGCATTTGCGGCCCGACCAAGAGCTTCTGCACTCCGGGAGCGGTCGAGGTTCAGTGCGGTTGCGGCTAGAGCCAACTCGGCGAATCGGGATCGGCGCTCTCGACCAAGCTGTTGCTGCTGGCTAGTCGGCGCGGCCTGTGGGTTCGCGCGTCGCCGCGAAGAGAGGACCCGCGCTGGCTGTCAATGCCTCGCGAGTGAGCGCAGCAACGGGCGCCTCCGGCGGCGGCGCGGCTGCGGGTAGCGGCGCGACGGCAGGCAAAGGCGTAGGCGCGGGCAGCGCCGCGACGGTCGCAGCAGCTGGCAAGGCCGGGGGTAGCGCTTCGACGCTGGCTGGCAGCGCGAACGGCTTCTTGCTCGCGACGACCAAATCCCAAAAGCTGAACGCCATTGCCAGAGCGATGTCCATTTCGCGCGTCTCGCGCGATGGCTCCAGCGAAGGCGCGGGCAAGCACTGGGCTGCGATGGGGCAGGCCGCCAGCATGTGCAAAATGCCCGAAGAAAAACCGCCGCCCGCGTAGGCGAGGCAGACCGGTACGCCCATGGCTTGCATGTCTTGGATGGCGTACGGAATCTTCTCGTCCACGGTGCCGAGCGTGTCTTGGTACTTGCACTCGATGGCCAGCACGGTCGAGGTTTCTGGGCGTAGCACCAAGATGTCGACGTGGCGGTTCTTGCCGATGATGGTCTTACCCATCGAGACTTCGCGGTACACGACGAGGCCGCGCGCGCCGAAGTTCTTGAGAATGTAAGAGGCGACGAGGTCCGCGTACTCTTTGCCGCTCAGAGCCATGGCTTAGCCGAGCGCCAAGCGCTGTTGGACCAGGACGGGATGCTCGGGCCGAACGATGACCGAGCCTTCGACTCCACCCACACCGACCAAACGCTCGCGGGTGAGCTTGAGCGAATCGGGCGAGACGTCGTTACCTGCAAAGCGCCGGCCGAGCGTGAGCGCCGCGACGCCACTGGAGCCGGAGCCCATGAACGGATCGACCAGCAGATCACCCTCGCTGCTGCTCTGGCGCAGCAAAATTTCGCTCAGCGCGCTGGGCTTTTCTGCCGGGTAGCCGCCGCGAATGCGTGGCACCTCGAGCACGTCGGCGATGCCGAGGTCAGCCAGACGACGCTTGCCCTTCTCGAAGAACAGCACGAACTCGTAGCGTGCCCGGTAATGATACCCCATGCCGATGGATTTTTTGTCCCACACGATCGGCTTCCAAAACTTGAAGCCGGCTTGCTCGGCGATCGGCTTGGCGATGAACGCCGTCTCGGGGTCGCACATCAGGTAGAAGTGCGTGTCGCGCTTCAGCACGCGATACACTTCTTCGAACAGCTCCGCGAAGCGCGCGTTCGGGAAAATTGAGAACCAGGTGTTGCTGGAGCCCGCGCTCACTTTGAGGCGGGTGGTGGTGCCGACCGCGCGGTGCTTTTCGAGCGACTCGTACGCTGGATCGGTCACGACGATGTCGACCGACTCGGTGGGCAGCGTGCGCAGGAACGCGACCGCATCCTGCTGCGACAGCTCGAAGTTGCTCGGCGACGACACGGATCCGTATCTATCACCGCGCGTCTCCGGATTCTACGGCGAGCGGGCTTCCTGATGCGGGCGCGCGGACAGGAAATGTCCGCCTTGGGGCAGCGCCGGCTCGGCTATCGGCGTCTCGTGCCTGGCGCACCCTCGGCGAAATCGTTCGCCGCCCAAGACTCTCCTTCACGAGGCGAGCCCGAGCCGGCCAAGAGGGGGCTATGTGCCCTGCTCTGACGACCTCCGCCCGACACCTCGATCTCCTGCACGCGGCGTTTGCGGTGTGCCTACTCGCCGGCTGTTCATCCTCAGCGTCCGAGGCTGAAGCCAACGACACAGGCGGACGCGCTGGAGCAGGAGGCGACGCCGCAGCCGGTTCTAGCAGCACCGCAGGTAAGTCCGGCGTCGCCGGCAACGGCCCCGGCGGTGGCGCGAGCGCGGGCGGCGCGAGCGCGCTGGCGGGCTCCGGCTCGCTGGCGGGAACCTTCAACGGTGGCTCTCAGGCTGGCGGAAGCGGGGGCAAGGGCGCCGACGATGCTCCAGGCACGGAAGAGCACGGCTTCAACGTGCGCAAACCGGGCGCGATGAACCTCGACTGGATGTGCACGTTCGAGGACGAGTCGAGCTACGTCTACGTGCGCCTTCTACAAACCGGCACGGAGCGCACAGGCCTCGCTGAAACGCCCGTCTACGCGGTCGAGCTTGCTCAGATCTCGGTGGACAGCAAGGTTTCCGATCTGGCCAACGCTCGCTACGACTACGGCGGCGGACACCACAACGACGCTTTGAGCTTCGACTACGACGGCGCCACGCACACCTATTATCATTCTTCGTTCGGCTTCGGCTTCCGCAGCTGCCAGCCCATGGATTGCCGCAACGTCTACGCGCTGGGCACCACCACGCTTCAAACCGAGGGCTGCGCTCCAGCCCGCTCGCTGCCTGAAACGTGCGTGCGCATCGAGGCCGACGGGACGCACGCGGTGCTCGAGGACAAGTTCGTCAAATGCCAGGGTGACTCCACGTGAGCCTCACGCTGGGCGGGCGCGCCCGAAAGCTCGCCCTTGCAGCGTTCGTGCTCGCCGGCTGCGGCGACTCGGCGGCGGATCCCCCGAGGCTGCAGGTGCGGGTCGAGACGACTGGGCATACGCCGATCCAGGCGTTCTTCGTGACGGCCACGCTCGGTGACGGTCGGACTGTCAGTCTCGCGTGCCCGGCCAAGCCAGGCTCAGCCTCACGCGAGCTCGGCTGCACGGCGCATGGCTTCGAAGTGTCGGCGGAGCGGGGCCTGTCCGAGGTCACGCTGCGCTCCCAGGGGCTCGCGTTCGCTTCCACCAAAGTCGACGCCAAGCGCTCGTCGCTCACTCTCGAGTTGGTTCCGCTCGGCAAGGCGGAAATGACGCCCGACTATGTCACCCGCCTCGATGGCGCGACCTGCTCGAAAGATCTGCAAGCTCTCGGCTTGGTCTTTCGCGCCGACCTTGGCGAGAGCTACTCGGTCAAATTCTACGTTCGCGATTTGGACAGCGTGCCGCGCGTCTACTTCCAGAACACCCAGAAGCATCCGCTGCACTTCGACTTCGCGCGCAACGTACTGGGCATACCAGGCACCGCCGACCAATTCGCGGGCGACACCTACTCGGGCGACGATCGCAAGGCCTTGGCTGGCACCCTGACTTTGTATCCGGCAGCCAGCGGACGCGCCCGCGGCGCAGGCGGTGACGTCGAAAGCCCCTGGACGCTGAACTTCTTCCCTGCAGACACCCTCAGCGCAGAGCAGGTGCTACTCGCGCATCGGCTGGTCGAGGAGCGGCTGACCTGCTTTCGTTGGTCCGGCCCCACCTCACGCTTGGTGTACGTGCCCGCCACGTCGGAGCGCGAGGTCGACGCCGCGGAGAACGAAGCCGCCTTCACGCGCGCTGGCGTCGCCTGGATGCCTCGCGCCGAGCTGCTCGGCGGCCTCCGCTGGCAGGCCATGAACGACGGCGTTGCTTACGGCACGCTGCGTCGCTTGACCCCGGAGGAGCTCGCGGCGAGCCCGATATCGTTCCGTGACCTACTCTTGCTGCCGCGCATCCCGAACGCACCACCGCTAGCGGGCGGAACCATCACCGAAGAATTTCAGACCCCGCTCGCGCACGTCAACGTCGCGGCGCGAAGTCGGGGTACCCCCAACCTGGCGTACCCCGGAGCGGTCGAAGATCCGGAAGTTGCTTCGCGCATCGGCAAACTGGTCCGGTTCGAGGTCACGGCGAAAGGGTTCTCGCTCGCGGACGCGACGCTCGAGGAAGCGACCGCCTTCTGGGAGGCGCGGGCGCCAGAGCGCTACGTGCCCACGTTCGACGCCTCCAGCATGGGTATTCCGTCCTTCGCGGACATCGGCTTCGCCGACTCGCTGTGGGTCGGCGCCAAAGCCGCAAACCTGGCCGAGCTCACCCACGTTCTCGGCCCGAATGCTCCTGCTCGAGGCCTCGCGGTGCCCTTCTACTACTACGACCAGTTCATGAGCGCCGCGGGTGCGTCGCCCGAGCTGTGCGACGCCGCTGAGGACGCTTGCGCCACGGCTGGGCGAGGCGCTGAGCCGTGCCGGGGCGCGCGCGAGCTCTGCCTGCCGACTCGAGGCTCCGAGACTTTCGCGCAGCACGTCGGCAGGCTGCTTCGAGACCGAGCCTTCAACGAAGACACGGCGCTGCGCGAGGCGGCTCTGGCCCAGCTGCGCTACGGCATCGAGCACACCCCCGTCGACCCCGAGTTTGGCCGACTGCTCGACGACGCCGTCTTCGAAGTGTTTCAGGATGCGAAGGTCAAGCTGCGCTCCAGCACCAACACCGAAGATTTGCCCAGCTTCAGCGGCGCCGGCCTGTACGAGTCGCGTGGGGCCTACGCGCGCGGCGAAAAGGCAGCATCGAAGATCGTGACGCAAGTCTTCTCGTCGGTGTGGAGCTTTCGCGCCTTCGAGGAGCGTTCATTCTGGAACATTGACCACGAGGCCGTGCGCATGGGATGCGCCATCAACGAGGCCTTCGTGGATGAGCTGGCCAACGGCGTCCTAATCACCCAAAACATCGCCGATCCGACCAGCTATGGCATGTACGTGAATGTGCAGGAGGGCGAGGCTTCCGTGACGAATCCGGAGCACGGGGAGCTTCCGGAAATCTTCTCGATTCTTGCCGACACGGACTATCAGGTCGTGCGCTCCAGGTTCTCGAGCCTTTCGCCTGACGCGGCCCTGCTGTCCCGCGAAGAAGTTCAGAGTCTTTACGAGGCTGGCGCGCTGGCTCGAGCGCACTTCTCGCGTCTGTACGAGAGAGAGGTCGTGCTCGACATCGAGTTCAAGCTGACACCAGCCCACCACATAGTCTTCAAGCAGGCCCGCCCGTACTCGGCTCGCTGACCCTCGCCTGGGGCTGAGCAGCGGCTGAACGCGCGCGGCTGCGAGCACGGTCTCGCGCGCGAATGCGAACAGGCAGCGCGGCGGTGACGGCGGGTGCGAAACTTACGGCTGCGTCTGGTCTAGAGGCCGTCCCACAGCGCGGCGAACTGTCGAGCGAACGTCTGCACGAGCGCCGGCTCGCTCGATACGACCAGGTTTTCTTCGTTGAAAGCGCTGGCGCTGCGGGTCCAGTTGTAGCTGCCGTTCAGCAGCGTCGCGCTGTCCAGCACCGCGAACTTGTGGTGCATGTGGTGCTCGGTTTCGTCCACCTTCACCTGGATGCCGGCGCCGCGCAGCCGGTCGATGTCGGAGCCGCCGTCGTACTGCTTGTCGTTGTCGGTGATGATGCGCAGCTGTACCTGTCGCGCGTGCAGCTCCAAAATGCTGCGCGCGATGCGATCGTCGGTGATGGTGAAGACGCAGATGTCGGCCGTCTTTCGGGTGCGGTCCAACTGCCTCAAGATCTCGGTCAAGCACGCCTCGCCAGGGCTGAAGTAGGCGCGCGAGGCGGAGCTTGCCGGAGCCGGGACGTCGAGCTGCACGAGCAGCTTCACGAAATCTTCGACCCACTCCAGCACCATGCGAGCGCCCGGATCGGCCAGGCGAGCTTTGGCGAGCGCAAAGGCACGGGCCCGGAGCTGCGCCAGCTTGGCCTGATCGAGTGGAGCTTGCTCCAAGACCTCGGTCAACGCTTGGCGCTCGGCGCGTGACAGCCTTCCGTCTTCCAAGGTCGCGAGCAAGGCGCGGTCCAGCTCCCGGGTGTCCATGTGTGGTGGGTCATATGGAAACACGACCAGCGCCACGGGCGCCCCAACACCGCTGCCCTAGCCGTTTTCTTGGCCGCTCCCGGCGCGCAAGGTGACGATCTTCGCGCTCACCATGCCGTCCGCTCCGCGCTCGCTCGTCCTGCTATTTGCGCTGGGAACCGCCGCGTGTGACCAGCTGGCCGGGCTTGACCAGCAGGATGGCGATTCGCTCGTCAAGCGGAGCCGCACGCAGCTGGCCATCGGGGAGCGCATGCCCAACGAGGTCGAGGCGCGGGTAGTGGGCGCCGCCGACGAGCCCATCGCGCGGGGCAGCGGCAACTTCAAGACGCTGGTCACTTGCGACGAAGACTGCCCGTTCGTGTTCAAGGACGAAGAGCGCAACCGCTCCGACCGCATGATGACGCCGCGACTACGCCGGAGTCTGCTGCAGCTGTCCAAGCTGGTGAGCCAAACCTGGCCCAAGGTCGAGCTGCGCGTCACGGAGGCCTGGGACGATCGGCGTGAGCACGGTGCGGGCAGCGTGCACTACGAAGGCCGCGCCGCCGACATCACCACGTCCGATCAAGATCCGGCAAAGCTTGGCAAGCTCGCGGCGCTGGCGGTGCGGGCCGGCTTCGACTGGGTGTACTACGAGAACGCCGCCCACGTTCACGTCTCCGTGAAGCGCTAGCCGCTCGGCAGCGCACGTGGCGCGGTCAGTAGCTGTGGCGGCCCGCCAGCTGCGCCGTGAACATCAGCGCGACGCCCAAGAAAGCGCACAAACCGAAGTAGCGCAGCGCCCAGGTCTTGCGATCTTCGGTCGTTACCAGCTCCAGATCGGTGTTGTCGCGTTGGAAGGCATGCATCACGGCCATACCCGCTATCAGAATCAACTGCGGCGAAGGGCTCACGAAGCACAGCGCGCCCATCACCACGGCGCCGGCGATCGACGCTTTCTTCGACAAGATGCGCGCGATGCGCCCGCCATCCAAAAAGCCGATCGGCGTTAGGTTGAACAGGTTCAAAAAGAAGCCCACGTAGGCGAGCGTGAGAAAGAAGTGACTCTGCAGCCCCAGCCCGAGCGCCGCGCAGACCAGCGCCGCGCCGGTGCCAGCGACCGGACCGGCGTAGGCAATGTCGGCCTCCACGCGTGGGTGATTCGGCCGGCCTTTCATGGCGATCATGGCGCCGAAGAACGGAATGAACACCGGCCAACCCGACTCGATACCGGCGCGCTTCATGGCAAAGCCATGCCCCAGCTCGTGGATGAAGATCATCAGCACGAGGCCGAACGCGAACGCGACGCCGCCGTTCATGGCGTAGAACAAGACCGACGCCGCCATGCTGCCGCCCGTGAGCAGCACCTTGGCGAAGGGTAGCCCCTTGAGCAGCACCAGCAGGCTCTTGCCTTTGAGCAAGACGCCCAGCCCGAGCGCCCAAAGGCCACTCTTGAGGAAGCCGCCTCCGCTCCGCGGCGGCGCGCCGTTGGCGGTGGCTAGCGCAGGCTGGCCCGGGCCAGGAGATCCAAAACCAGGTTCACGGTCAGGCGGTTGCATCTTTCTTCTTGAACAGCGATCGCAAGGCCGCGCCGAGTGCGAGCACTCCCACAACGATGACCTTCTTGCCCGCTATCAGCAAGCCGATCAGCACTTTGCCGAACTTGGCGAGCAGGCCAATTTTGGCGGCCTTCGCCAGGCCCAGGCCGGCGCCGCCCAACACCAGCCCGGTCAGGCCGTATTCGGCGACTTTGTCGGTAGAAGCGTTGAAATCGCTGTAGCGCTTGCCGTCTTCGAAGCGCGTCTTGGACAGCAGTAGCGCGCCCGCCGGCTTGTATTGCGCCAGGTGCTGCTTGTCGGTCAGCAGGTTCAGCGAGACGAAGCCGGTGCGGCCCAAAATGCGCGTGTTGTAGTTGATGGAGCCGCCCTCTGGAGACTCGACGATCAAGCCCCAGATCAGCTGGTGCTGCTGCTTGTCGTAGTGGGGCGACTCGTCCCAACCCGCGGCGTGAATGGCGCTGAAGCCGAGCTTCTTGCGCTCGGCGTTGTAGTCGTCTTCACCCTCTTGGATGGATTCGAGCAGCTCTTTGGCGTCCAGCTCTTCGTCGTCTTTGATGTGGCCGGTGTCTTCGTAGTCGATGGTGACGACGAACTCGGCGGTTTCGTCCTGCGACACGACCAGGCCGAGCATGTCCTCGTTGTGGAGGTTGCCCATCTTCTCCATCAACTGACCGGCTTCGGGCTTGCCCAGGAACGCGAAGCCTTCGGGCAAGTCGAGCTTGATGCCGTGGCCCAAGTCGAGCGGCTTGGGGCCGGGTTGCCAGGGCAAGCGCTGTCCGCCTTCGGCGGGCGCCTCGTTGCCGGCCGCCGCCGCGCTGTCAGCCGGAGCCGCCGCTTCGGCCTTCTCTGCGTGCGCGACCGGCGCGACCGCAAAACTCAAAGCACAAGCCACCCCAAGCGCCCACACCGACTTAGCCATGCGGGAGAAATCTCACGGTTTGCTTGGCGCCGCAACCCCGAGCTCGGTCAAGAGCGCGCTCGCCTTGTCGACTTCTTCCAGCAAGAACAGCACGTAGCGCAGATCGACGTGGATGCTGCGCGTGGTTTTGCTGAACACCCAATCCGACGCCACCGATTCGTAGGTGCCGTCGAACGCTAGCCCCACCAGCTCGCCCTTGGCGTTCAACGTTGCGGAGCCAGAGTTACCGTTGGTGATCGGCACGTCGCTCAAGAAATCGACCGGCACGTCGCCCAAAGACTTTTCGACCCAGCGCGAGCTCTTGCTGGTTTTGGCCGCCAGAAGCAGGTTCTTCGGTGTATCGAAAGGCTCGATGCCCGTCGTTTTGGCGACAATCTGCGCCACGCTGGTGAACGCGCCCAAGTCGCTGCCCGGCGTGCCGGGCGGCGCTTTTTGAACGGTGCCGTAGGCGATGCGCAGCGTGCCGTTCGCGTCCGGCGCGACGGCGCCGCCCTTGAATGCCAAGAGCGCCTCCAAGTAGCGCGGCTTGAGCAGCAGCAGCTTGCCTTCGAACCGCTTGCGGCGGTCGTCGACGGCGCGCAGCTCCGGGTACAATTTGGACATCATGCGCACGATCGGATCTGCGTGCTGCGCCAGCTGCTTGGGCGTGGCTTTGTCGAACAGCTCGAGCCGCAGCTTCTCGTCGTCGAGCTTGGTCTTGTCGTAAAGCTTGGAAATGGCGGCGGTGATGTCCGCGTCCGTTGCTTTGCCGGCGATCAGCGCCAGCGCGGGCGTGCGATGGGCCGCGTCGCGGGCGCGATCGCGTTCCAGGGCGAGCTTCAAGAACGCGCGATCGAGCTTCGGGTGGTAGCTGGCGGCCAGCGACTTCAGGTCGTCTTTCAGCCGGGGAATGTTGCGTTCCTGGTAGCTGGGGTCGCGCTCGGCGTCGGGCTTTTGGCGCTCTTCGGCCATGCGGGCGATGCGGTAGGCGGCAAAGAGCAGGCGCGGCAGCAAGAACTCGCGCTCCAGCGCGGTATCGGCCTCGCGCGTCTTGGCCTGCTCGGCGAAGGCGGCTTCGATGTCCGATAGCACCGCGCCGAATTCCTTGCTTCGCGCCGGATCGGCGGCGATGAAGGCTTTCAGCGCCTGCTCTTCGCTCAGCTTCTTTTCGAGCAAGCCCGCGCGCTGCATGCCTTCCAGCTCGCCCTGGTGCTTGGTGCGATAGTTGTCGAAGCCGCGACGCCGGCCGGTGGCCTTGATGGCCACCTCGGGATCGTCCTTGCTGACGTCTTCGAGCATCTTCAAGTAGGCATCGAACATCGCCTGCTGCTCGGGATACACGACGCTTTGGATCTGCTTCATCTCCAGCGCGGGCGTGAGCAGCGAGGTGTGGCCGGGGTAACCGGTGACCAAGACCAGATCACCTTCGCTGAGCGGCACGCTCGCGAGCTTCAAGAAGCTGGGCGGCTGGTAGGGAACGTTGTCGGGCGAGTAGTCGGCGGGCAAGCCGTCTTTGCCGACGTACGCGCGAAAGAACGTGACGTCGCCGGTGTGGCGCGGCCAACGCCAGTTGTCGACTTCTCCGCCGAAATTGCCGATCGCGGCGGCAGGCGCGTAGACCAGCCGAATGTCGCGAATCTCCAGCATTTCGATCGAAAAGTAACGCAGGCCCTCGTACAGGCTCACGAAGCCGCAGCGCACGCCCTTGCGCCCCTGCTCGCAGCTGGCGACGATCTCCTTTTGGATGCGCTCGAGCTCGAGCGTGCGCGCTTTGTCGTCCGTGATCTTGGCCAGCGCTGGGCGCACGCGCTCGGTGACCTCGGTCATTTTGGACAACACGCTCAGCCGCGACGCCGGACCGCTCGAGCGCTCTTCGGCGCGGGTCTTGGCCAGCATGCCTGTTTTGAGCAGGTTCTCGGTCGGCGTCGAGTTCTTCTGCAGCGCGCCTGTCGCGCAATGATGGTTGGTGACGACCAGCCCGTCTTTCGAGACGAACGAAGCCGAGCAACCGTTCAGGTTCACGATGGCGCTGAGCAA
Source organism: Polyangiaceae bacterium (assembly GCA_036261775.1). Taxonomy (GTDB): domain Bacteria; phylum Myxococcota_A; class Polyangia; order Polyangiales; family Polyangiaceae; genus PMG-095. The sequence continues at coordinate 53,531 of DATAKF010000062.1, forward strand.
GCTCGACTTGGGATCCGAGAGCAGCGCCGGATCGATCGCCAGGCCCAGGCCCTTCAGCTCCGCAGCCTTGAGCGGCACCTGCGAGGGCATCCACATGCCGCCGTGGTTGTCGAACGTCGGCTTGGCGGCGACGGGCGCCGTGCTGGGCGCCACGGTCGGGCTGGTCGAAGCGACCGGCGGTGGCGCGGGCGGCACTTGCGCAGAGCCGCAAGCGAGCACGAGAACGGAGAGAGCGCTGGGTACGAGGTGACTGAGCCGAGGCATGAGGCTGGGCATGGTAGACCAGCGTCGCCCAGGCCTGCACGCGACTCGTCGACGACGGTTAGCTGGCGGCGGCAACGGACGAGCACGCCGGCGGCCGCGAGCTTCACCGCGGGGCGGCGAACCGGGGGTCCGCCAGGAAGTCTTCGTCAGTCAGCGCTTCCAAGAACGCCAATAGGTCGTCCAGCTCGTCATCGGTGAGCTCGAACGGGGCAATCTGCGGATCGGTGCTGGGGTGTCCGAGCCCTCCCGCCGCGTAGCGCTGGACCACCTCGCGCAGCGTCGCCAGCGAGCCGTCGTGCAGGTAGGGAGCGCTGACCGCGATGTTGCGCAGCCCAGGCACCTTGAACTTGCCCAAGTCCCCGGCGCGGCCGGTAATGGCCTTGCGGCCCTCGTCGCCCCCGGCCAGGTACGAGCCGTTGTTGAAGAGGCCATCGTTGGTCAGCGCCCCTTGCGAGTGGCAGTGAAAGCACTCCGTTCGTTCACTGAAGAACAGGCGCTCTCCACGAGCTGCCGCCTCGCCGAACAGGCTGTCGTCACCCGCCAGGTGCTTGTCGTAGGGGCTGTTCCCGCTCACCAACACGCGCACGAAGCTCGCGAGGGCCCAAGTCAGCTTCTCCGCGTCGATAGTGTCCGCGTACGCGGCGCGGAACTCGGCGACGTAGCTCGGCTCCGCTTCGAGCCGTGCCACGGCCTCATCCAGCGTCAGGTCCATCTCGTCGGGGTTCTCGATCGGCTTACCCGCCTGCTCTTCGAGCGTCTTCACCCGACCATCCCAAAAGAAGCGGTTGCTCCAAGCCAGGTTGACGAGCGCCGGCGCGTTGCGCGTCCCCTTGCGCGCCTCGACACCGGACGAAACCGGATCGGGGTCGGCGAAGGCGAACTCTTGTCGATGACAGGTGGCACAGCTAACGTCGCCCGTGCGCGACAAGCGCTGGTCGTAGAACAAGCGACGCCCCAAGCGAGCCCGCGCTTCGGTGAGCGCGTTGCCACTCGGCGCGCTGCTCGCGACCGGGCCCGCTGGAAAGCCCGCCGGCGCTACGGTGTCGATCAGTAGCGGTTCGCTGGCCCTGGGTGGCGCGTCGTGATCGCCGCAACCCAGCGCCAGCGTGGCGACCAAAGCCGCTACAGCGGTGCGTCGAGAGGCCGAGCTGTCCGCGCGTGGCGTCGGTCTCATGGTGCCGACAAAGTAAAGATGGGCAGCTGGGGCACCGCTTGGCGCAGCTGCTCACCGGCAATGACCTCGGAGCTCTGGAAGGCTGGCGGTAGACCGGAGAGGTCCCCTTCGCCGGTTGCTCCGCGGAAGATCTCGTCGAAGGAAGCGCGGAGCACCACGCTCAGTTCGCCAGTCGCGGGCACGCTCATCGCACCTGTTACCGTCGCTTGCGGGGCAAAGATGCTGCCGATCAAGCCGCCCATGTGGATCATGCTGGGAGGAGCAGACGCTGGAGCGGCGGCGCCGGCATCCGCCGTCCACAGCGCTTCGTAGCGGAAGAAAAGAAACCCCGCGAAATGCGGCCAAGACATCTGCGAATTCGCCGAGAGCGGGTCCTTCCCGGAGGCCCCCGCGTTGCACGCGTCGTTGACGCCGAAGGTGAAACGCAGCCCGGTGTAGGCGCCGGCAGGCGCGACGAGCTGGAGCGTCATCGACTCCGGCTCTTCGAGGTTGACCAGATGCACTCCGTAGGGTTCCGCGCTGCCAGCGGTGGTGACCAAGTCGACCGGAACAGGCGCGCTCCCTTCTGCCAAGAGCTTCACCTCGGAGACGAAGAACCGCACGTTGGTCGGCGTGATCTGACCCCCCGGCACTGCATTCGGCTCACTGAGCAGCAACGGCTTGTCACCCAAGACCGGGGCGAACGTCAGCGAAAAGCGCCGACCGCTGGGCTGTAGCAGCGGCGGGAGCTCGGGACAGAGCTGCGCCGCGCCGGCCGCACCCGCGGGACCACCCCCGTTGCCTGCGCTGGTGGAGCCGCCGCTCGAGCTACCTGCGGTGCCCGCAGCAGCAGTGGGCGCCCCGGCGACCCCGCCACTGCTCCGTTGGCCTTCCGACGAGCAAGCCGACACCGCGAGCACCCAGGCCAGTGCTGCGGCGCAAGGCCCCAAGCTCGCGCCTACCCGCGCCCCGAAACTCCCGACTCGTCCCCTACGTGTCCTCACCATGTCTTGTAAATGCCCCGCGCTCGGCGAATTTGCCATCAAATGATCCAAATTCGCGAGGCAGTGAACCAAACAGCCCGCGCGCCTGCCTATCGCTGACGCTTGCGTCGAGGTGCGGCACTAACCTTGTATGCTTGGCACACGGCTCCCGCGCCGCTCCCTGCTCATGTCCCACTCGGGTCCTCGCTTGATGGTGCTCCTTGCCTTGGGGGCCAGCGCCGCTGCAGCTTCTTGCGGTTCGGGCAACCAGCGTTCCGCAGGCGCTCAGACCAGCGGCGCTAGCGGCACGCTGGCTGCAGCGGGCGCTGCCAACACGAGCCCTGGCGGCGGCGGGCAGCTGGGTCAGGGCGCGGGACAAACCGGTCCCGCAGGGTCGAGCGGCGCCAGCAGTGCCGGCGCCAGCAGCGGCGGCGCCAACAGCGGCGGCGCCAACAGCGGCGGCGCTGGCGGACAGGCCGCGTCCAACGGCGGGTCCACGAGCCACGAGCCCAACTTCGTCAAGACTCGACTCAACGCGGACTTTTACTCGGAGGGCATCAACTACGGAGATCTCGATCGCGACGGCAAGCGCGACATCATCGCGGGCCCGTACTGGTACCCCGGACCAGCTTTTACGGAGAAGCGAGCCTTCAGGCAGCCGCGCGCGACGCCATTCGACGTCTCGGGAGATTCCGACTGTTACTCAATCTTCGTGCATGACCTGAATCAGGACGGCTGGCTCGACATCCTGTCCTTTCGCTTGGCGGGTGGCGCCGAGGCGGTTTGGTACGAGAACCCGAAGGGCGCGGGCGGCAATTGGCCGGAGCACGTCGCCTACAGCGCCATCGATAACGAATCGGCCACGTTTGCCGACCTCGACGGAGACGGAAAGCCAGAGATCGTAACGATGTCGAATGGCTACGCAGGCTGGGTGCAGCCAGACTGGGCCAACCCGGCGCAGCCCTGGACGCTGCGTAAGGTGACCGAGAACGGTGGCTGGCCTCGCTACACGCACGGCCTGGGAGTCGGCGACGTCAACAAAGACGGTCGCGCGGACTTGCTGATGGCCGATGGCTGGTGGGAGCAGCCGGCGACCGCGACGTCAACGCCCTGGCCGGCGCACGCCGTCGAGTTCTGGGGCCAGGCCGCGGCCGGCGAGTCCTATGGCGGCGCGCAGATGTTCACCGACGACGTGGACGGCGATGGAGACGCCGACGTGATCACCAGCCTGCAAGCGCACGGTTGGGGACTTGCCTGGTTCGAGCAAACAGCCTCAGGGTTCGTCAAGCACCTGCTGATGAATACGCGCAGTGAAGAAGCGCAATACGGTGTGGCGTTCGCGCAGCTTCACGCGCTCGAGCTCGCCGATCTGGACAAGGACGGCTTGAAGGACATCGTCACCGGCAAGCGCAAGGGCGCGCACGGCAATGGCCTGGGCGCGGAGTTGAACGCGCCGGCCGTGCTGTATTGGTTCCGGCTCGTCCGCGAGCCCGGAAAGGCCCCGCGCTACGAGCCGAAACTGCTCGACTCGGAGGCTGGCGTCGGCACGCAGGTCGTGGTGGCCGACGTCAACGAAGACGGTTTGCCCGACATTCTAACGGCGGCGCGCGCTGGCGCGTTTCTGTTCTTGAATCAGTAGCTTCCGCTCGGGAGCTCCCTCGGGAGATCGCGGCGCTAGGAGCCAGTCCTAGAACCCGGACCGAGCCCAGCAAAGAGGCGCGAGCAGACCTAGGCGAGACGACGAGGCGTACTGAAGTACGCCGAGGAGGAGCAACGACGGGATGCGACGCGGATCTGCGGCTGGGCGACGGGAGGGATTTAGGACTGGCTCTACGTCGCGATACGTCCCAGTCGCGTCATCGTGAGGCGCGCGGCGCGCACGATGAGTGAGCGCGGCAGCACCTTGGAGGCCAGGGTTTGCACGCTGTTGACGAGGCCGGGCGTCTTGAGCACCGCGCGGCGCGCGTAGGCGTCGAGCGCGCGCTCCACCACGGTGTGTGCGTCCAAGCTGGCGAACGAGACGACGGAGCTTTGCGACATGCTGGCAGCAGCCTGAAAGCCCGTCGGAACCGGGCCAGGGCACAGCACCAAGGCGTGCACGCCCGAGCCGCGCAGCTCTTCGGCCAACGCCAACGTGAAGCTGAGCACGAAGGCTTTGCTGGCGCCGTAGGTCGACATGAACGGCGTTGGCTGGTGACCACTGGTGCTGGCCACGTTCAAGATGCCGCCGCGCTTTCGATCGAGCATGCCGCGCAAGAGCGCGCGGCTCAGCACGACCACGCTCTCGCAGTTGACGCGCACCATGCGGGCTTCGCGCTCCACGTCCAAACCTTCGAACCGACCCGCGGTGCCGAAGCCGGCGTTGTTGATCAAATGGTCGACGTTGATACCGCGCGTTTTCAGCTCTTTGGACAGCGTCAAAGCGCCGTCCGGCTCGGCCAAATCTTGCACGATGACCTGCACCGAGACGCCGTTCACGCGCGCCAAATCCGACGCCAAACGCTCGAGCTTGTCTTTCGAGCGCGCCGTGAGCACCAAGTTGGCGTGCCGGCGCGCCAGCTCGCGCGCAAACTCTTCGCCCAACCCTGAAGAAGCGCCGGTCACGAGCGCGGTGGTGCCGCTGAAGATGTCTCGCTTCGCCATGCTCAGCCGCCCCAATCGCCACGCTGCCCGCGTTGGCGCAAGTAATGATCGGCCAGCACGATCGCGACCATGGCCTCACCGATCGGTACGAAGCGCGGTAGGAGGCACGGGTCGTGGCGGCCCTTGGTGCGAATGGTCGTAGCGTCACCCTCTTGAGTGACGGTGCTTTGCTCGAGCGGCAAGCTGCTGGTGGGCTTGATGGCGGCGCGCACCACGATGGGCATGCCGCTGGAGATGCCGCCTAGCATGCCGCCGTGGCGATTGGTCAGCGTGCGTACGCTCGGCCCAGCTGCGCCCTTTTCGGCGGTGAACAGGTCGTTGTGCTCGCTGCCGCGCATGGCCGCGACCTTGAAGCCAGCGCCGTACTCCACGCCGACCACGGCGGGCAGGCTGAACAGCGCCTTGGCCAAATCGGCCTTGAGCTTGTCGAACACGGGCTCCCCCAGACCCGCAGGTACGCCCGTGGCGACGATTTCGCTCACGCCGCCGATGGAGTCCTGCGCCTTGCGCATCTCTTCTACCAGCGTGACCATCTCGGCGGCGCGCTCGGGCACCGGACAGCGCACGATGTTGGGAGAGCCGTCCGGTAGCTGCTCGACCTGCTCGAGCGTGACCGTGGTCGGGTCGACGTCCGCGATGACGTGGCCGACCTGCGTGACGTAGCCGATGACGTTGCCGCCAAAGGCCTGGGCGATCAGCTTTTTGGCGACGACGCCAGCGGCCACGCGCGACACGGTTTCGCGCGCGCTGGAGCGACCGCCGCCCCGGTAGTCACGGAAACCATACTTTTGGTCGTACGTGTAGTCGGCGTGACCCGGCCGGTACTTGTCCTTGATGTCGGAGTAGTCTTTGCTCTTTTGGTCTTCGTTGCGGACCAAGATGGCAATGCTGGTGCCGGTGGTGCGGCCTTCGAAGACGCCGGCCAAGATCTCCGGCTCGTCGGCTTCCTTGCGCTGCGTGACGATGTGGCTCTGACCGGGCCGACGGCGCCCGAGGTCGACCCGCAGGTCTTCGACGGAAAGGGCGATGCCGGGCGGGCAGCCGTCGATGATGACGACGTTGCCAGGACCGTGCGATTCGCCGGCGGTGGTGATGCGGAAGGCTTGACCGAAGCTATTGCCCGACATGAGCGGGGCGGAGCTTAGCTGGCTAGAAGCCTTCGCGCACTCCCACGACGAAACGAATGGAATCGAGCTCGGCGCCGGTCTCGAAGGTTTCGGTGCCAAAGCCGACTAGCGCCTGAAAAATGTCGTCGCCGCCGCCGTTGGTCTCGAGGCCGAGCGCCGTGGAGAGCCGGGCGCGGCCGGGACGAAAGCCCTCGAAGTGTGCGCCAAAGACGTTGCCGACGGCCGCTTGTAGCGAGCCCCGCAGCGACAGCCAGATGGGCCAGGTGTAGCGAAGGTCGACGACCGCGCTGCTGCGTCCGTACAGGCGACCGAAGCGCAGCCCCGGCATGGTACCGGCACCGCCCAGCGCTGCCAGCTGCGTGAACGGCACCGCGCGCTCGCCGATGGGGTCGACCAAGATGACGTTGAAAGCCAGAGCCACAAAGCGCCCGCCCTCCATCAAGTCCACGAAGCCGCCGAACGTGCCGCCATAGCGCAGCCAGCCAGAGCTGGGCGAGTTCGCCAAGTCGACGCTCTGCTCGGCCAACATGTCGAGCCGTACGCCGTTTCGCGTTTGCTTCTTGCCCCGCGAGTCGAGCAGCAAGCGCGCGCCAGCGAACGGCGCGCGGTAGCCATCGCGAAAACCTGGTGGCTCTGCCAGCGTGCCGGCGGCCACGGCTTCATCGAGCGACGGCTGATAGCCGGGCTGGCCCCGATCGTCGCTATCGTAGTCGCTGGGACCGAACTTGGCGCCGCGATAGCCGGCGATGGTCTCGAGCGCGCTGCGGCCGCCGAACGCCAAGCGGGTCTGAAAGTGAGCGTAGGCGGTCCTGCCGGCGTAGCGCGTCAGGTTCGACTCGCGCGTGTCGGGACCAAGGCCGTAGAACGTGAAGTCCGGGCGCCGGGTCAGCTTGCCTTTCAGGAAGATTTCGAAGTTCTCGAACTGAAAGCGCTCCTTCAGCGTGCCAGACAGCCAGTGCGGACCCCACGTGGAGCCGCGCAAACGCAGTGAATGCCCCTTGAAGCCAGCGTCGTCCCAGTACGCATACAAGCCAGCGCTAGGCTCGAAACCAAAGTCGATGAGCATGAACGGCACGACCCCGACCGGATGCACCTCGTCGAGCGCCAAGAAATCGGCGATGGCCGAGGGCCAGCGCTGCTTCTCCGCGTACGTAATGCCCGCCGCCAGCGGACGCCGCACCACGTACTCGCTCACCACGTAGGCGGGATAGAGCAGCACGCGCGGCACCCACAAGGCCGTGCGAGCTCGCGGCTCCGGGGCGCCGCCGCGGCCGTCGTAGTTCGGCACTGCGCGTTTCTTCGGCGGCTCACTCTTTCGTGGCGCTTCCGTCCGTGGCTGCGCGTCCGTGCTTGGCTGCTCATCGGCACGCGCGTGGGCGGCCGACAGCAGCCAGCACGCGCCCAGCGCGAATCGCCAAACTCCGGAAGCCACGTTCACCGCGCCGGCAGCCTAGCCCAGGTCTTCTTCGTGGAGCCAAAGCAACCTCCGCTTTGAGCTGACCCAAGCGCACGATAGGCTCACGCGATGCGAAGCTTTGGCGTTTGGGCCTGCCTGACTCTTTTGTGTTTGGCGATTGCCGCTAGCTGCGGTTCATCCAGCGACAAGCAGGTGGCCGCGGGGGGCGGAGACGACCAGGGCGGCGCAGGTGGAGAAGTAGGCGCGAGCGCTGGGCGCGCCGGAAGTGCTGGTGGTGCTGGTAGCGCCGGTAGCTCGAGCACAGCGGGGTCGCCGGCGACGGGCGGTGACGCCGGCAGCGGAGGCGTGTTGAGCGGAGGCGCGGGAGGCAACGCGGCGGGGGATGGCAACGCTTCTGGCCAGGGGGGCGCCGCAGGTCAAGCGGGCGGCGACCCACTTGGCAACGGCGGAGCGGGCGGAGCGGGCGGAGCGGGCGGAGCGGCCTGCTGCAGCACGAGCGCTTATCAGTCGAGCAGCCAACTCTTGCCGAACGAGCTGTGCGGCAGTTGGCAACTGATCAACAGCGCCAACCCCGAGGTCCCGCAGCTGCTGGGCGGCGTCCTGCGCCTATCGACGTCGACGGTAGCTGAGAACCAGTATTACTCGGTGGCGTCGGCGAGCTTGACCGTGCCGGCCAAGCTGGTGATCGAAGCGCGCATGCAGCTCATTTCGGGCAGCGCGTCGGCGGCATACCGGGCGCCCGCCAACTTTGGCTTCGTGCTGAACAAGCAGAAGAACCTGCTCATGATCGCCAATGGTGAGATCTTCATCCTCAGCGCCGAGAACACCAAGGGCGCTTCCGCCGCCGTCGCTACCACCGACGGGTTTCACGTGTACCGCATGGAAGTCGACACCGCGCTGGGCGACGTCGAAGTGTTTTACGACGGTGTATCGAAGCTGACCGGCAAAACCTTCGCCGAGCCCTCTGCGGCTCCCGACTTCATGTACTTCGGCGACGGCAGCATCTACGGCACAGGCGTCTCCGACTGGGCCTACTTCACGCACAACGCCGACGCCTGCGCCGATTGAGGCCAACCGTGCCTCACGGCCGGAGGTCCTGAACGCGAAGGGCTTTGCTCGCGAAGCGGAGCTAGTTCGCGGCTATGAGCGATTCTATCGAGCGGTACTTCGTGAAGGTCGTCTCGTCATCCTCGGCACCCTGGTTTGCCGTGAAAGGCTTGCCGCGGACGGCACGATACTGCTCGTTCGCAGGTGCCCCGCCATCTCGGTGACCTTCCCTTCCGCCGCCCCACGGCAAGTCGAGTTCCTGATCGACTAGCAGTAGCGCTGCGGTGACCCGCGAAGGGGCTACGTCAGTTTCGGGACAGCTTGGGGTTCGGGTTGCTGCGCGGCTGCCAGAAGCTTTCGGCGGTCGAGTCGTCTCGCGGACTCGTTCGTGCCAGCGCGGCATCGTCGTTGCTCACGCCAATCAAGATCCCGGTCTCGAAGTCGACGACAGCGGTGCCATCCGTCCCTGTCAGCTTCGAGATCTTGGGCACCCGCCCTCGCTGTTTGGCCATGCCCCGAGCCGGTGCACCGCGCGTGCCATGACCGTCGCGCGTCGCGCAGCTCGACACACAGCCGGCTTTTCGCCGTTTTGCGGCGTGCCCGACTGCGCGCCTCCAGGGCCGAGTCACGCTCGTCGTTCGCGCGTGAGATCCCGCGTGTCAGCCCTGAGACTTCGGATTCTCGCTCGTCTCGGGATGGGAAACCTGCCGCTTGCTACTCATCTGCCAATCGGATTCACTGACGGTCGAGGAGCCACCCGTGAACGCACTCACTCGCATTTCCGAAGACGAACAGCTGTTTTTCGACACCGTGCTCGATTTTGCGAAGCAGCGCATTGGGCCGAAGGTGGCGGAGATGGACGAGCAGGCGACGCTCGATCCGAGCCTCTTGCCGGCGCTGTTCGAGCTCGGCGTGATGGGCGTCGAGGTTCCGGAGCAGTACGGAGGCTCTGGCTCGAGCTTCTTCAACGCCATCTTGGCGGTGGAGGCGCTGGCGCGGGTCGACCCCAGCGTGTCGGTGTTGGTCGACGTGCAGAACACGCTCGTCATCAACGCGCTCTTGCGCTGGGCGAACGAGGAGCAGAAGCAGCGCTACCTGCCCAAGATGGCCAGCGAGTGGGTCGGCTCGTACGCCCTCAGCGAGGCGTCGTCCGGTTCCGATGCTTTCGCGCTCAAGCTGCGCGCCGAAAAGAAGGGCGACCGCTACGTCTTGAACGGCCGCAAGCTGTGGATCACCAACGCCGCCGAGAGCTCGCTGTTCGTGGTGTTCGCGAACGTCGATCCGTCGCTCGGCTACAAGGGCATCACGGCGTTCTTGGTCGAGAAGAGCTTCGCGGGCTTTGCGGTCGGCAAGAAGGAGCACAAGCTGGGCATTCGCGCCTCCAGCACGTGCGAGCTGATGTTCGACAATGTGGAGGTTCCCGAAGCGAACGTGCTGGGCGAGGTCGGGCGCGGCTACAAGATCGCGATCGAGGCGCTGAACGAGGGTCGCATCGGCATTGGCGCGCAAATGCTGGGGCTGGCTCAAGGTGCCTTCGATGGCGCGCTGCCGTACATGCGTGAACGCGTGCAGTTCGGCAAGCCGATTGCCGAGTTTCAAGGCATGCAGTTCCTGTACGCGCGCGTCGCGATGGAAATCGAAGCAGCGCGCTTGATGGTCTACAACGCCGCGCGCTTGAAGGACGCGGGCCAGCCCTTCGTCAAAGAAGCC
>DATAKF010000068.1:0-7163 GCA_036261775.1 Polyangiaceae bacterium
CTTGGCCGACTCGTACTGGAACCAGTAGCGAACCTCGCTCGTGAAGTGAAAGTTGTGGTTCGTCGCCGCGTAGTTGCCAAAGCCCAGCGTGTCGAGCGGGAAGAACTGCGTGTTGTCGTAGCTGTACACGCCGCCCGCGCCCTTCACCAACGTGAGCGTCGACAAGATTGTCTGGTTCACGTTCGGCACGTCCAGGTACCACTGACTAAAGCTGTTGAAATCGCGGTCGCCGTAGCCGCAAAAGTAGACGTTTCGACCGTCGGTGTTGATGAGCCGCGTCCCCGCGCTGGCGCCCTTCACGGCGTTGCACGAAGCCGCGCCGGCAGTGCCGGCGGGCTGCACTACAGGCGCCACGGGCACGATGTCTTTGCAGCCGCTGCCGTCGCAGCTGGCGTACCACTTGAACACCGGGCGCCCGAGCAGCGACACGCCCTCGGGTGTCGTGTCAGCCGCCGTACCGAGCGTGGTGCGCACCCAAATGTCTTCTTTGGGTGAGCGATCGATTGGATCGTTCTGCGACCATTGGAAGGCGACGTGCCCGCCATCTTGGTACGCCTTGAAATCACGGTACACGATCGGAATCACCAAGTCGCCGCCCGCCTTCTCGGCGCAAGTCCAACCCGGCTCGACCTCACACGTGGCCGAGCAGCCGTCCCCGTCGCGGGCGTTGCCGTCGTCGCACGCCTCGTCACCCAGCTTGATGCCGTCGCCGCACTCGCTGGTGCAGGGCGCGGGCGGGGCACATTTAGGCTCGATTTCGCAGTTTACGCCGCAGCCGTCGCCCAAATAGTGGTTGCCGTCGTCGCAGCCTTCGCTGCCTTGAACCTCGCCGTCACCGCAGTTCGTCTTGGTGCACGGCTCACCCGGCGTCACGCACTCGTAGTTGGCTTCGAACGTACAAGTGTCGGTGCAGCCGTCGCCGCTCGCGGTGTTGCCGTCGTCGCACAGCTCGAGGCCCGCGAGCATGCCGTCACCGCACGAGGCCGCGCGACACATCGCGCCCGGCACGGGACACAAGTAGCCGGCTTCGACCGTACACGTCGCGCTGCAACCATCGCCCGGCGTGGTGTTCTTGTCGTCGCACTCTTCGCCGATGGCTTGGAGCACGCCATCTCCGCACACCACTTTGTCTTCTGCGCAGCCCTCAGCGCACGCGCCACCCTCCGGGATCACGATCACGGGTCCGCCCGCAGTGCCGTTGGAGCCACCGTTCGAAGCCGTGCTGCCAGCTTTGCCTCCTGCGTCCTTGCCCGCTTGGATGATTTCGGAGTCGGGCTTGGACACTTCTGGAGACCCTCCGCCGCATGCCAGAGGGGCGGCCAGCGTCAGAGCAAACAGCGCGGCAAAGCGGCCAGGGTTTCGCGAGACAGTCTGAAAAAAGCGCATGATTCCCGTCTTGTCAGTGTGAGGCACCTACGGCCAACGCGCCACGAGCTTCAGTCAGCTGTATAGAACATTTATTCTACGAACGTAACAAACGGAATCCACGCTCCGTAGAGCTTTTGTAGTCGCATGTGCGCCGCGCATTCGCGACGAGCGAGTCTGCTTAATGGGTCGGCCGCTGCAGCCGTACGAGGAGCGATGGAGCCGCGCTAGCAGTCATGGATCGGTTCAAGCGCGCGCCTTCTTTCGCGAGTGTCGGCGCTGGCGCTTCCAGCCACTCGCGGCTGAAAGTCGGACCGATTGCGTCGCGCAGCGGTGAGCACGCGCTCCGCTACGGCTTGATGCGCGAGGTACTCCTCACCTACCTCAGCCCCATCTTGGTCGACTCGGTGCTGACGCGCGCATTGGACGCGCGGCGCCTCACGCCCGCCGCGCTCAGCGACTCCCAGCTCGCCGAGCTCGCGTCCGACATCATGGTCGGCCTGCGTCTGTTCGTAGCGGAAGATCGGCTGCCCGCCTTGATGCTGGCCCTGGCGGACGTCTTGGAGTCACCTACATGAGCGCCTGTCATTCCTTGGTTTCGCCGAGCGTTGAGAGCCGTCTAGCCGCGCTGGAAAGCGAAATGCGCCTACTGGCGCAGGCTTCCGTCGAGCAAGGCTCGCGGCTCGACGCCACCACCGAGCTGGTTAGGGGCTCGGGTCAACAAGAAAAGCTTTCGCTAATCGTATTCAGCGGCAGCCTCGATCGCTTGATCGCCGCCTTCGTGCTGGCCACGGGCGCTGCGGCCATGGGCATGCAGGTCAGCATGTTCTTCACGTTCTGGGGCACCGCCGCGCTGCGCCGCGAGCAAGTCCAGGTGAAGAAGAACCTGCTCGAGCGCATGTTCGGTTGGATGTTGCCCAAGGGCGTGAAGAAGCTGCCCTTGTCGCAGATGAACATGGCCGGCGGCGGCCCCGCCATGATCCGTTACGTCATGAAGAAGAACGGGGTCGCGTCGGTCGAAGAAATGATCGAGCTGTCCAAAGAGCTCGGCGTCGAGCTGAACGTCTGCAGCATGAGCATGGATCTGCTCGGGATGAAGGCAGACGAGCTGATCGACTACCCGGGGCGTAGCTTCTGCGGCGTCGCAAAGTTCTTGGAGACCGCCGCACCCGGCAAGATCACGATGTTTTTGTGAGAAAGGGCTGACCTACGGATGGAAACCTCGCTCGACGCTCGCGGCAAGTCCTGCCCCCTGCCCATCGTGCTGATCGCCAAGGCGCTGCGCGACGCCAGCTCCGGAGCACGCCTCACCATCCAAGCCGACGACCGCGCGTTCCCAGAAGACGTGCGCGCCTGGTGTCGCAAGACTGGACATGAGTTGGTTTCGCTCGACAACAAGCCTGGCTACTACGAAGCCTTGATCAAAAAGCCGTAACGCTGGGGCTCAGCGCTGACGCCAGAATCGGCTGATCTCAGCGGAAGGCCAATTTGCCACAGTATTACGCGCAACTAGCAAGTGTCGCGCGTAAATCGATATCTGACTCAAACACTGGTTGAACCAGTGTAACTCGATATTTGGACGGACACATCTCGGAGTCGGTCCGCTATCGTCCGAGCGCGATGGCATCCGGGACGCCTCTCGTCACTCTGCGACCTCAGCGAGTTTCTCTGACGATGCGAAAGGACAACTGGTGGCTCGCGCCGCTGGGCACGTTCATCGTCCTCAGCACGTTCATCGTCTACGCAACGTGGGCGGCGTTTCAAAACGCGCACTACACGTACGGCAACTACATCTCGCCCTTCTACTCGCCCGAGCTGTTCGGTGACTCACCGCACGCTTGGTTCGGGCCGAAGCCGAGTTGGTTTCCTTCGTTCATGCCGTTCTCACCAGCCTTGCTCATCTTGTGGGCGCCGGCGGGTTTCCGCATGACTTGCTATTATTACCGCGGCGCCTACTACAAGGCGTTCTGGGCGGATCCGCCGGGCTGCGCGGTAGGTGAGCCGCGCAAGAGCTACCTGGGTGAGAACTCACTGCCGCTCATTCTCCAAAACCTGCACCGGTACTTCTTGTACTTGGCGCTCGGGTTCCTCGTCTGCCTCACCTACGACGCCTGGAAGAGCCTGCATTTCGTGGACGCCGCCGGTGTCGAGAGCTTTGGCCTCGGCGTCGGCTCGCTGGTCATCAGCGCCTGTGTGGTGTTCCTGGGTCTGTACACGTTCAGCTGTCATTCGTTCCGCCACCTGATTGGCGGCAAGCACGACTCGATGGCGCACAAGCCGCTCAGCATGGCCTGCTACGGATGCGTCAGCTCGCTCAACAAGCGGCACATGAACTTCGCTTGGATCAGCTTGTTCGGTGTGATGAGCGCCGACCTCTACGTTCGACTCTGCTCGATGGGCGTCATCACCGACCTCAGGATTTTCTGAAACCATGGATTACGAAACCCACGAACACGACGTGATCGTCATTGGTGCGGGCGGCGCTGGCCTGAGCGCGGCCATCGCGGCCGCAAGCGAGGGCGCCTCCGTCGGCCTGATCTGCAAATCCCTGCTCGGCAAGGCCCACACGGTGATGGCCGAAGGCGGCATGGCCGCCGCCATGGGCAACGTGGACGACCGCGACAACTGGCGCGTGCATTTTGCCGACACCATGCGCGGCGGCCAATACGTCAACAACTGGCGCATGGCCGAGCTGCACGCCAAAGAAGCGCCCGATCGCGTGCGCGAGCTGGAGAAGTGGGGCGCCGTCTTCGACCGCACGCCCGACGGCAAGATCTTGCAGCGCAACTTCGGCGGCCACCGCTACCCGCGGCTGGCCCACGTCGGTGATCGCACGGGCCTGGAGATGATCCGCACGCTGCAAGATCACGCCATTCACCAAGGTATCAGCGTGTACATGGAGGTCACGACGCTGGAGCTGTTGAAAGACGGCGCGCGCGTGGTGGGCGCCTTTGGCTACGACCGCGAGCGCGGGCGGTTCCGCGCGTTCAAGGCCAAGGCGGTCGTGCTCGCGACGGGTGGTATTGGCCGCGGCTTCAAGATCACCAGCAACAGCTGGGAGTACACGGGCGACGGCCAAGCCATGGCCTACCGGGCCGGCGCCGAGCTGCTCGACATGGAATTCGTGCAATTTCACCCGACGGGCATGGTGTGGCCGCCCAGCGTGCGCGGGATTTTGGTCACGGAAGGCGTGCGCGGTGAAGGCGGCGTGCTTCGCAACAGCGAAGGCAAGCGCTTCATGTTCGACGACATTCCGGACAACTACAAAAACCAAACCGCCGACAACCCCGAAGAAGGCTGGCGCTACACGCAGGGCGACAAGTCCGCGCGGCGCCCGCCCGAGCTTTTGACGCGCGATCACGTCGCGCGCTGCATCATGCGCGAGGTCAAAGCCGGCCGCGGCAGCCCCCACGGCGGCGTGTTCTTGGACATCGCCTGGATCAAAGAAAAGCTGCCCCACGCCGCCGAGCACATCAAAAAGAAGCTGCCGAGCATGTACCACCAGTTCAAGCAGCTCGCGAACGTGGACATCACGGTCGAGCCCATGGAGGTCGGGCCGACCACGCACTACGTGATGGGCGGCATCCGCGTCGACGGCGACAGCCAGATGACCAACGTGCCCGGCTTGTTCGCAGCCGGCGAGTGCGCGGCGGGGCTACACGGCGCCAACCGGCTGGGCGGCAACTCACTCTCGGATTTGCTGGTTTTTGGCCGCCGCGCGGGCCTGTACGCCGCCAAGTTTGCCAAAGAAAACCCGGCCGGCAGCGTCGACTCCGCGCAGGTTTCGGGCATCGAGCAGAAGGCGCTCACGCCGTTCGAGCGCTCCGGCAAAGAGGGCCCGTATCAAGTCCAAGAAGACCTGCAAGAGTCGATGCAGGCGCTGGTCGGCATCGTGCGAAACGAAGGCGAGATGAAGGAGGCGCTGCAGAAGGTCGCCGAGTTCAAGGCGCGCGCCGAAGCCGTCAAGGTTGGCGGCAACCGAGAGTACAACCCGGGCTGGCACACCGCGCTCGATCTCGAGAACCTGCTCACCGTCACCGAAGCGGTCGCGCGCTGCGCCATCGAGCGCAAAGAGAGCCGCGGTGGGCACTTCCGCGAAGACTTTCCGGACAAGGATCCGGAGTGCGCGAAGTGGAACTCCGTCGTGTCGCGGGGCGCGGACGGCAGCATGCAGCTGCGTCGCGAGCCCATCAAAGAGCTGCCCGCGGAGCTCCAGGCCGTCATCGAGGAGAACAAGTAATGTCCAAGGCGACATTCCGCATCTGGCGAGGCGGCCGCACCGCCGGCAAATTCGAGGACTACACGACCGAAGCGGGCGAAGGCATGGTGGTGTTGGACGCCGTGCACCGCATTCAAGCGGAGCAGGCCAATGACCTGGCGGTGCGCTGGAACTGCAAGGCCGGCAAGTGCGGCTCCTGCTCGGCGGAGATCAACGGCATACCTCGGCTCATGTGCATGACGCGCTTGGACGAGCTCGACCTGACGCAGGTCGTGACCATCCAGCCCATGCACGCTTTCCCGATGATCAAGGATTTGGTGACCGACGTCTCGTGGAACTACGAGGTCAAAAAGAAGATCAAGAAGTTCAAGCCGCGCGCACCCGACGCGCCGGACGGCACCTGGCGCATGCAGCAGTCGGACATCGACCGCGTGCAAGAGTACCGAAAGTGCATCGAGTGCTACCTGTGCCAGGACGTCTGTCATGTGCTGCGCGAGCACGACAAACACGAGGAGTTCATCGGGCCGCGTTTTTTCGTCTATTCCGCGGCGCTCGAGATGCACCCGCTGGACACCGAAGACCGCCTGGAAGACCTGAAGAACGACCAGGGCATCGGCTACTGCAACATCACCAAGTGCTGCACCAAGGTGTGCCCCGAGGGCATCACCATCACCGACAACGCGATCATCCCGCTGAAAGAGCGCGTGGCAGATCGCTTCTACGATCCGATCAAGAAGCTATTTCGAGTGTTCAAAGGCTAGCGAACTAGCCGAGGGAGGCGCGCGGCATGTCGAAGCTGAAGCCGATTCACAAGGACGCCATCGCCCGAGCCATCGAGAAGGCCGAGCGCTACCGACTCTTGAACGAGCCGTTCGAGGCCGAGAGCATCTGCCTCGATATCTTGGCCATCGAGCCAAACCACAGCCAGGCGCTCGGCTGCCTGCTCTTGTCGTTGACCGATCAGTTCAGCCACAGCGCGGGGCAAGCCATGGAGCGAGCCCGAGCCCTCTTGGGTCGCTTCCCGGGCGAGTACGAACGCGCCTACTACGGCGGCATCATCAGCGAGCGCTTCGCCAAGCGGAAGCTTCGCGACGGCCACCCTGGCGCCAAGGCGCTGGCCTACGGTCACTTGAGCCAAGCCATGGCCGCCTACGAAAAGGCCGAAGCGCTCGCGCCCGCTGGGAACGACGACGCGGTGCTGCGCTTCAACGCTTGCGTGCGTATGATCGAGCACCACGGCCTGACGGAGCCAGTCGCCGAAGAGCGCGAGCCACCGCTCGAGTAGCGCGAATTCACGAGCAAACGCGCGGCGCGCGCGCGCCCGCCGGGCGGTTTCCCCACACCGGCGCTGGCTTCGCACAAACACGCTTATTGAAGCTTTCGCACATTCTTTGGCGCTTTGCGTGGCTGGCCTTTAAGCTTCTGGTGTCGGTGCGCAAAGTCGCGCGCCACGAGGTAGCCATGCGTCGCTCGTTTCTCACTTCTCTTCTGGCGTTCGCTGCACCGTGCTTGGTCGCGGGGGTGTTGCCCAGCTGCGCCACCAACGACAGCATGATGTTCATCATCGGCGTGGCCGCGC
>DATAKF010000071.1:0-2050 GCA_036261775.1 Polyangiaceae bacterium
GACGTCGACGAATACGGCAATCGTGTGCCCCGGAACGAGAACCTTGTACCCCAAGGGGTTGGGGCTGGCCAAACAAAAAACCACTGCAAATGGGGCATTGGACTTCTCAACATGGGGTCAAAGCCTCAAAGGTCAACTCGAACCCAGCGGCTTCATTGCGGCTTCTGTGTCGTGGGGGTGTCGGAGGGGTGGTGAACAAAAGATGCCCTGAACAGCTTGTCCTGGGGATACCCAGAGCGAATACCAACGTTCCCAAGAACCCATCCCCAGCTTAATCCACACCTTATTCATGCCCCCCGCCTCGCCCGCCGTCATCGACCTCGCCATTGCCGTCCTTACAGAAGCCCAACGGGGCGGGAGGGCGAGCGTGCTGTTGGGTCAAGCCATCTCAGACCGGCGGCTGCAGCCGGCGGAGGCCGAGCAGCTTTCACGGTTGGTGTACGGCGCGTTTCGGCGTGAGCGGCGCGTTCACGCGGCGCTCAGGGAGCTGGGCACGGAGCCGCGCGGCGCGAACCAGGCCCGCCTCGGCATCATTGGTGCGGGGCTGCTGGATGGTGCGAGCGTGCTCGACCTCGACAGCGCGCGCACCACGTGGAGCGAGGTGTCGTGGCAGCGCTTCCTGCAAGCCGACAGCAAAGTGCTGGAGCGTGTGACCGGCGCGGAGCGCGTCGCGCTGCTGGGCTCGCTACCGGATTTCTTGGCGCGCTTGATCGCGAACGAATACGCAGAGCAAGCCGACGCGTTGGCGGCTAGCTTGTCCGACCCGGCGCCGCGCGCGCTGCGCGTCAACTCGCTGAAGGCAGACGTGGTCGAAGCGCGCGAGCGTTTGGAGAAGGAAGGCGCGACGATCGCGCCTGGAAAGTTGGGGCGGCGCACGTTGCTGCTGCAAGGCGCCTTCAATCCGTTCGTGACGCGCGCCTTCCACGAAGGCGTGTTCGAGCTGCAAGACGAGGGCAGCCAACTCGCTTGCGAGCTGGTGGCGCCGCCACCGCGCGGCTTGGTGGTCGACGTTTGCGCCGGCGCCGGCGGCAAATCGCTGGCGTTGGCGGCAGCCTTGGAAGGCCGCGGCAAGGTCGTGTCGCTCGACGTCGACGAGCCCAAGCTGGTGGAGCTACGGCGCCGCGCCAAACGCGCCGGCGCCGCCAACATTCAGCCGCTCGGCATGGAGGAAACGGGGCCGCTACCCGAAGCCGTGCAAGCGCTGACCGGCAAAGCCGACCGGCTCTTGGTCGACGCGCCCTGCAGCGGCACCGGCACCCTGCGCCGCAACCCCGAAGCCCGCGCGCGCCTCACCGCCGAAGCCGTCGAGCGCCTGGTCGCAACCCAGCGCTCCATCATCGAGCGCACGCTGCCGCTCTTGGCGCCAGGCGGTCGTTTGATCTTCGTCACCTGCTCGCTCCTCCGCTCCGAAGGCGAAGAGCTGATGGACGCCGTCGAAGCCGCCCATCCCGAGCTAGACCCCGTCAACCTGGCCGAGATCTACGATCGCGCCTACATCGAGCGCTTTCCCCGCAGCGCGCCGCATCGCGTGCGGTTCTTGCCGCATTTGCACGGCACTGACGGGTTCTTCGTCACCGTGCTGCGCCGTAAGCGCTGACCGAGCGCACTCCGCGCGGGAGCCCTGCTTCGCGGGCCAACCCCGATGATCGCGGAAGCCCTCTTCGCGCCAAGCCTCTTAGTCGCGTTTGCGACTGGAAATTCTGAAGGAATTCGAGGGCTCCACCCCGTGGCATGACGCTGTCAAAGCTGCGACTAGTCCACGCCCAGGCACGTGACTCAGTCGCACTTTGGACAGCGTCAGGGCGCCCAATGTGGCCTTTGAAAAGATTGAGGAAAGGGTGTCGCAAATGCGACTTCGTTCGACACTGAGCAAGGGCTCCCTGCGACTCGCCTCATCCGGAGCGGCCCACGACCGCCACGAAAGCTTCTGCGATTCGGGCTGCAACTCCCCGCCTTCCTGTTGATTCCTGCTCGATCGTTAGGATGCGATGAATCGTCAGGCGCCTTCGCGTCTTCCTGTTGCATTCCTGCCAATAGCACCCCGAACAGC
>DATAKF010000074.1:0-1788 GCA_036261775.1 Polyangiaceae bacterium
AAGTTCACCAAGCTCAAACTGGGCGGCGAAGGTACCTACAGCCTCTTGCCGTGGCTCGCAGCAGGCGTGAGCTACGACATGGTCAAGCCCGACGACAAATACGACTCGTACAACTTCGCGGTGCTCTCACCGCGCATGATCTTCCGCACGGGTTGGCAGGCGCGCGACCAAGTGACGCTGCAGTACTCGCACTGGTTCAACGGCAAGTACACGACCGTGCGCGACGGCTACCCGCCCAAGCCGAACGTCAATATCTATCCGGACGAAGACGTGGTGTCTTTGTCCGCCAGCATGTGGTGGTGATTCGGGTGGGCTATCCGTTGTCCGCTTCGAGCGGGCTCGTCTCGCGCTGACAGCTGAGGTCTGAAAGCCGATAGCCCCACCGGTCAAGAGGCCGGTAGGCCCAGGTTCCTGAAATTAAAAGCGAAGCCGGCATCGCCCAAGCCGCATAGAGCGGTGATAAGTTTGATGCTGAGGTCACATTTGGTCGACGTCGCGCGCCTGAGGGCGGAATTTCAGGCCCTTTATTCCGCAGAATCGCAGGTCTTTTCGGCTCCGGGGCGGGTGAACCTGATCGGAGAGCACACCGACTACAACGAGGGCTTCGTGCTGCCGATGGCCATCGAGCGACGGACCTACGTTGCCGGTGCGCCCAACCAAACCTCGCAAATTCGCGTCAAATCGCTGACTTTGGGCGAGAGCTTCGACTTTGACCTGGAGCGCCCGGGGCCCAAGCGCCGCGGCTCGTGGCTCGACTACGTCGA
Organism: Polyangiaceae bacterium; assembly: GCA_036261775.1. Lineage (GTDB taxonomy): Bacteria > Myxococcota_A > Polyangia > Polyangiales > Polyangiaceae > PMG-095. The sequence continues at coordinate 765 of DATAKF010000074.1, forward strand.
GGGTACGGCGCGCGCTTTGCTGGATCGGGGCATCCCGGTAGTGGGCTGCGACCTGCTCATCGACAGCGATGTCCCGACGGGGGCTGGCGTCTCAGCCTCGGCAGCGCTCGAGCTCTCAGTGGGCATTGCGCTGGCGCTGCTGGGTGGCACCGCTGAGCCGGATCGGGTCCAGCTGGCGCTCGCAGGGCAAGCCGCCGAGCACCAGTACGTGGGCACGATGTGCGGCATCATGGACCAGTACATTGCCGCGATGGGGCGCGAAAACGCCGCCCTGCTCATCGATTGCCGCAGCCTAGAGACGCAAACCGTGCCGCTCGAGCTGGGGGCGGTGAGCGTGCTCGTCTGCGATACACGGGTCAAACACGAGCTGTCGTCGTCCGAATACAACCTGCGCCGCGCCGAATGCCTGCGCGCGTCGAACATTCTCGCCAAGTCGATCCCGGGCGTGCGCACGCTGCGCGACGTCAGCGTGGCTGATTTCGAGCAGTTCGCGACCCAGCTGCCCGGCGTGGTGCGCAGCCGCTGTCGCCACGTGGTGACCGAAAACGCGCGCACGCTCGCCGCAGCAGACGCCATGCGCGGCGGCGATTTGGTCACGATGGGCCGGCTCATGTCGGAGTCGCACGTCTCGCTGCGAGACGACTACCAGGTCAGCTGCGAAGAGCTCGACGTGGCGGTCGACATCGCCAGCTCGCAGCCGGGCGTGTACGGCTCGCGCATGACGGGCGGCGGCTTTGGCGGCTGCACCGTCACGCTGGTCGACAACGACGCCGCCCCGCGGGTGAGCCGCGCTGTCAAGGAAGCCTTCGCGGCTCGCGGCTGGAAAGAGCCGGAACTTTTCTCGTCCCGCGCCTGCGAAGGCGCCCGTCGCGAGGCTTGAGCGCGCCGGACTGACCATTTCATCGCATCTCGGTGGGGCTGCCGAACTGCAGCCCGAATCGCAGAAGCTTCCGTGGCGGCGCGGGGCCACTCTGTGCAAGCGAGAGGGCGAATCCGCGGGAAGGCGGGAAGAGTTCCAGAAGCT
>DATAKF010000084.1:0-8013 GCA_036261775.1 Polyangiaceae bacterium
CGTCAGCGGGGCCGATTTTTTGATGCGCGCCAAACCGAAGTCCAAGAGCCGCACGCCGCCGTCGTCGAGCAGGAAGATGTTCGCCGGCTTGAGATCACGGTGCAAAATTCCGGCAGCATGGGCCGTCTCGAGCGTGCTCACGATGGGGTCGAAGATTTGCACGACGCGCTCCAGCGTCATGCGCTCACGGCGCTGCTCGAACAGGTACAGCTGCTCGTCGAGGTCGACGCCCGCAAGCAGCTCCATCACCAGGCACAGCTCGCCGTCGTTGCCCCGGCACACGTCGAACAGCTCGACCGCCGAGGTGCCCTTGAGCACGATCATGGCCTGCTGCTCACGCATCAGGCGCTCGAAGACATGAGGCTCGCGCGCCGCCTTGGAGCCCAAGACCTTGAGCGCCACCGCGCGTGACGACCACCTATCGCGCGCGCGGTAAACAGTGCCCTGCCCACCCCGACCGATGATGTCTTCGAGCTCGTAGCGCTGGTTGATGATTTGACCGATGCGGTCCGGCGCCTGGGTCACGTCGAGGATTGTGGCATAATCTTGCGTCAGGCGAATTTGTGGCGAGTGGCGCCAGGACGCCCCGATCACGAAGAAAGGTCGTTGGTTCGCGGCCCCTCTGACTACCTATGAGCGTGACGTCTCGCGAGCTTTCGTTTGCAATTCTGGCTTTCGCACTCGCAGCTTGTGGGGTGAAAGACGCTGGCGTCAGCGAACCGAGCAACAGCGCCGGCACGTCGACCAGCAGCGCTGGCAGCGCTGGTACCGAAAACTCCAGCCCCAGCGGTAGCAGCCAGGGCAGCAGCGCGGGTGCACCGGCGACTGGCGGCAACCTCGGGTCGGGCGGAACGGAGCCCACGCCGCACGGCGGCATGAGCAACGAAGGCGGCAGCACCAGCACGACCGCTGGCTCTGGCGGCTCCGCGGGCACACTGCCCATCGCGGGCGGCGGCCAATCGCCGATGGATGAGCGCTGCGACATCGCCAACCTCGATCCCGCCAAGCCGCCGCAAGTGCTCACGCTGTCTGGCAGCTTGGGGACGCACGATCCGGTGATGATCGCAGCCGACGGGCGCTTCTACCTGTTCAGCACCGGCAACAACTTGGCGGCCAAGACGTCGACCAACATGCTGCAGTGGCAGAACGCGCCCGAGGTGTTCACGAGCGCGACGCGCCCGGCTTGGATCGCACAAGCCGTACCGGGCGTGAGCAACCTGTGGGCGCCCGACATCTCGTTCTTCGGCAGCCAGTACCACCTGTACTATTCAGCCTCGACGTTCGGCAGCAACCATTCGTGCATCGGGCATCTCACGCGCCCGTCGCTGAGCAGCGGCACTTGGACCGATCGCGGCCAGGTGATTTGCTCCAACGCCACCGGCAACGACAATTGGAACGCGATCGATCCGAACGTGATCGTCGACCAGGGAGGCACGCCGTGGCTGGCTTTCGGCAGCTTTTGGGGCGGTATCAAGCTGATCAAGCTGACGGCCGAGGGCGCTCGCGACGGCACTTCGCTCGATTCGCTGGCGGCGCGTCCCAACGCCGGCGGCGCGCTGGAGGCGCCGTTCATCGTGCGGCGCTGCGGTTACTATTACCTGTTCACGTCGTGGGACAGTTGCTGCAAAGGCGCGAGCAGCACTTACAACACCCGCGTCGGCCGCTCCGCAACCCTGGCGGGTCCGTACCAAGATCGCGCTGGTGTTGCCTTGATGCAAGGCGGCGGCACGTTGCTCGTCCAAGGCGGCGAGCGTTACAAAGGCCCCGGCCACAACGCCGTCGTGTTCACCAACACCGCGGCTTTCAACGTGTACCACTCGTACGACGCGAACAATAACGGCCAATCCGTCTTGCGCATCGCAGAGGTTGCTTGGGATGGCGAAGGCTGGCCGGTAGCGGGCGGTCCGTAGCCGCGCGGATTTCCTCACGGACCCTCGCGGAGCCGGTTACTACTAGCGAATGAAGTGCAATAGCGCCGTTCGCGCCCGCTGCATGCGCATGGCTAGCGCGGGGCTCTTGTTGGCAGCCTGCGGTGGCGGTGAGGAGAGCGGCGGCGCGGACAAAGGCGCGACCAACACCGGGAGCAGCGGCAGCGCCGGCCAGACTTCTCACGCCGGCGCTTCGAGCCAAACCAGTGGGGGCTCGAGCGCGAACGCTGTTGCTGGAACGGGCAGCGGTGGCAAGTCCGCCCCGACTGCTGGTAGCAGCCAGGGCGGAACCACCAGCGGAAACCTCGGTGGCTCGAGTCCCGTGCAGACCGGGCCAGTCACCTGCCGTAGCAAAGGCGACGGTAAGTCGACCATCTCGTTCGTCAACCAATGTCAGGGCACGTTGTCGTTTCGCGGCAGCGACATCGAGGGCGGAGACTTGGCGCCCGGCGAGCACGCTTGTCGCGACGTGGGCGACACCGTCGCCGAGATCCCTGCGATTCGATTTTGGGGTTTCATCGGCATGGATCCGGGCGGCGAGAAGTACACGCTCGCCGAGCTCACGTTGAACACCAGCTTCAACGACTTCGACTGGTACAACATCAGTCACGTCGACGCGAGCAACCTGCCGATGCAGGTGGTGCCGGTGGACATGGCTAGCTGCCGCACCTTGACCTGCGCCGAGAGCCTGCTCCAGGACTGCCCGGCGGTCGGGCTGCTCAAGGACGCTTCAGGCAAGGTCATCTCTTGCGTGAGCCCCGATCGCGACAACCCGGACAGCGTGGTCGCGCAGTACTTCGAAGCCAGCTGCAAGGACGCCTATTCGTGGAGCGGCGACGACTCCGAATCCGTCGCCGCTTGCGCGGGCGAAGACTACGACGTCGTGTTCTGCCCTTGAGGCGAGCTAGGATCGCTCGGCTGGCCGCGCGCGCGCCACTTCTTCAGTACTGCCGAGATGGCGGGCGTGAGCAGCAACGTCGCGCCGATGCGCAGCGGCTGCGTGAGCTTGGTCGCGACCCAGGCGGCGCCCAGCACACCCAAGCCAGCGGCGCCGCTGTCGGCCTTGAAACCCGTCGAGATGGCGACGGCAAAGCCGGCCAGCACCGACAGCCACAGCACCAAGTACACCCAAATGGCCAGGCGCCCGTACTCTTCGAGCAGTAGCTTGAGCTTCTCGCGCGTCACGACGTCACCTGCATGCCGTTGCCTTAGCACGGTAATCGCGTCGCGCCGGTTCCGCACCCGATTCCGCGCTTGACCGCCGCAGCCACGACAGCTCTCTTGCGGCCCATGAGGAATGTCGGACCTGGGTTGGTGTTGGGCGTGGTGTGCGCGCTGGGCGCCTGCAAGCTGCCGGTGAAGCCCGATAAAGAGACGGAAGCGCCGACTGCAGCCGCGTTGGCTGCGAGCCCCAGCGCCGCGGCCCCTGCCGCTGCTACCACCCCCTTGCCTACGGCTGCGACGCCCTCCGCCTCGAGCAGCGCCAGCGCGGCAGTGGCAGCGCCGGCCAGCGACTACTCGACTGAAGGCCTACGCGCCATTCCGGACAACTGCACGGCTCCGCAGGTCATCTTGACCGCCATTCCGCGCGCGGTATTCGATTCAGAAGGCTTTACCTGGCGCTTTGCGCGACAGGTGGCCGTCGCCAATCCTCAATTCAACATCCCGCCGGTCGAGCTACCTCCGCCCGGTCACATCTATTTCAAGGCCTTCGAGCACACGCCAACCAAAGGGGTAGCGTTGGTGGCCAAGTGCACGGAGACCAAGACGTGCACGCAGTTTGCGGCCGCGTATCGCACTGTCGTGCCCACCAGCAAGCCCGAGGTGTTGTGCGGCAGCGCGACCACGCTCGGCGCCGAAATCAGCGGACCGCCCGTCCTCAACTTCGACGCCGCCGAAATCTTGCAAGGGTCTTTGCCCGAGAAGGACAACGTGATCGGTCAGTGCGTGCGACTCGCGGCTTGCAAAGCCGCTCGCGACAAGAAGCTCGACGGCGATCCGGCCATTGCGTGTCAGAAAAAGCCGTCGACCTTCAAGCTGGCCTGCGCCGCCAAGTTTCCGTGCAGCGCGGTCTTGAGCTGCATGGGTGAATGAGCGTGACGAAGGCTCGCCGGAGCGTCAGCCCAGCTGAGCTCCCAGCGCGAGCCAGTGTTTCAAGCTGCGCAGAGGCCGCAGGGGATTGAAGCGCACTGACCTTCAACTTCCGCTGACCCCAGAAATCCAGCTCCTGGCGACGCAGCCGCACGAGAATACAGGTCCTTAGCGGCGCAGGCGCGGCCGGAGCCGCACGCGACCGAGCGGCCGATTGGTGCCGCGGGCCGAATCAAGCCATTCGATAGTGCGTGTTTAGACTGCCATGCTCCGGTTAGGTTCACGGATCTTTTGGCGGGTCCATGACGCACCACTGCACGACCTGTTTGAGCGAGTTCGAGGATGACTCTGGGCCTCTGCCCGACGCAGATTGCGTGCATTGCGTGTTCTGCGGCGCGCGCATTGCGCTGACCTCACGCCGGCGGCCACCCGCTAGCGTGGTGCCGTTCAGCAAGGATTACGAACGCGAGGAAGCGTTCGCGCTGGGGGTCATCAACGGCAACGGCCCCGGCTTTCCGGACACGTTGCGCGAATTTCGCGTCAGGAGCAGCCAGCGTGGGCTCGATTCACTGACGCCGCTGGCGCAGGGCTCGCAGCCGCCGGTCGCCTCCGCGCCGCGTGCGCCGCGTCGCTTGGCTTCGCTGTCGGCCTCGCTGTCGGTCGGCTTCGCCATTGGGGTCGCGATCGCGTTCGCGGCGGTCTCACTGCGCCCCGAAGCAAAGCCGCCGAGCGCCAGAGCGAGCACGCCGGCACCGCGCCAAGCAAGCGACGAGTCTTCCGTAGTCCAGTCGACGCCGGCGCAGCCGCTCGCCGCGCCAGCTCCTACGCTCGGAGCGGCAACCGCCGCAACTCCGGCAAAAGGCGCGCAGCCGCTCGCCAATCCGCCAACTCGAGTCATCTCCACGCCGGCCCAAGATCGGCGCTGGCTGGTCGATCGCGCTCGCGCCGAGCAGCGTCTGTACCACCTGGCCGCCGCCGAGCGCCTCTACCGCCAAGCCCTGCTGATCTCTCCGCAAGACAGCGAAGCCCTGAGCGGCTTGGGCGAGCTCGAGTTGCTGCGCGGCACCTTGGACCTGGCCGAAGCGCGCTTCCAAGATGCGTTGAACGCCAACGCCAACTACATTCCGGCGCTCATCGCCGCGGCCGATCTGCGCTGGCAGTCGGGTCGCGCCGACGAAGCCCGCCAGCAGTATCAGGACATCGTCGACCACTACTCGTCGGACTCGTACCCGCCGTACGTGGTCTTGCGCAGCGCGGCCGCGACGACGCCGGCGTGCTCACCTGCTGCTCAGGCGTCCCCGGAGCGCTAGACGGCGAGGCGCGTATCGGCGCTGACCACGTCGAAGCGGTCGACGCTGATGTTGCCTGCAGCGTCGATGTAGACCTTGAAATGCGGCAGCGGAGCCGTGGCCGGGCCCTGCAGCACGCTGCCGTTGCGATCGAAGCGAGCCTTGTGGCACGGGCACTCGAGCACGGTACCGGCAAAGCCGACCGCGCACCCCTTGTGCGTACATTGCATGCTCATGGCGTAGATGCCGCGTTCGTCGCGCCCCATGAAGAACAGGCCGGCCACGATGCTCAACGAGCCAAGCTGGACGGCACTGACGTGAGCCACGAGCTCGCCCGGATTCGGGGTACCGGTGCTCGCGCCGCCAAGAGCCGAGCCACCTCCGCTGCTGCCCGGCGTGCCACCGTTCGTAAACGTACCGCCTTGGCCGAACGTGCCGCCGTTGGTGAACGTACCACCCTGACTGAACGTGCCGCCGTTGGGAGACGCGCCAGCCTGGCTGCCGCCACCGCTCGAAACGGAGCCAGCGCTCGCGGAAGTGCTACCGGCGTGAGCCGGCGCGCCACCCGAGACGGCGCTGGCTCCCCCACTGTCGTCGGGTGACGTTCCTTCGACGCCTGCACCCGCGCAGCCCACCAATGGCCCAGCCGCCAATACCTTCAGGAAGACTCTGCGTTGCTGCTTCACTGAGGGCCGTAGGATTTGGATGCCCGGCCTCGGCAAAATCCGTTGAGATTTGGCCTGGAGCCAGGCCAGCTCGGACACCCGCCCAAGCGCCGCAACCTACTGAAACCACTAGCATTTGTCGCATCAACGTCGCGCGACGACCCGCGCTCAGCCGAACCGGACGCTGTAGATGGGAGGCAGGTTGTTGGCCACGGCAACCCAGCTGTCGCCTGCGTCTTCGCTCAGATACAAGTTGCCGGTGGTGCTGCCGAACGCGACGCACGAGCCGCTGTTCGAGAGCGCGTGCCGGTACACGACGTCGTAAGCGTTGTCTTGCGGCAACCCCTGGCGCAGGTCCTGCCAGGTCTGCCCGCCATCGCGCGTGCGAGCAACGAACAGCTTGCCGTCGATGGTCATGCGCTGCATGTCGGCTTTGCCGGGCACGAGCCACGCCGTCTTGCCGTCTTGTTCGTCCACCGCGACCGGGAAGCCGAAATGCACGCCGCGTTCGGGTTGGCTGACCTTCTGCCAAGTGCTGGCGCCGTCGGAGCTGTAGAAGACGCCCGAGTGATTCTGCTGCCAAACGTGCTCAGGCTGGGCCGGGCATAGCGTGACGAAATGCGGATCGTGCCCCCACTCGGCGGCGGGGTCCGGCAGGTAGTCGTTGAGCATGCCTTGGTTCTTGCTGTGCCAGGTCTTGCCGCCATCCAGCGTCTCGAGCACACCCGCCGTCGAAACCGCCACCAGCAGGCGTTCGGGACGGCGCGGATCGACGACGATGGAGTGGATGCCGGCGGCGAATTCGCCGTCCGAGGCCGGCGTACCGAACCAGTGGGTGTGCCCGTTGCCTTTGCCGGTGAATAGGTCTCCGCCGCGCGACTCGTGGTTCCACAGCCCCAGATTCAGCTCGAAGCTGTCGCCGCCGTCGTTGCTCGTGAACAAGCCGCCCGGAATCGTACCGACGTGGACCTGTCCGGGCGCACCGAAGGCGATGATCCACAGCTTGAGCAGCGTGGCGTCGCGCAGGCTGGGCCCCTTTTGCATGTCTTCTTCACTGGCGTTGGGATCCGGGTCGGGCGGAGCCAGGTAGCGCGCGCCCTTCGGATACTTGATCTGCGAGGCGTCCGCCCAGCTGACACCGTCGTCGGTCGACTTGGAGAGCTTGGCACCCCAGTGTCCGTGGCCCAGCGCCGCCCACAGCGTGCCGGTGTGCGGATCCTTCGTGACGAAATTCACGCCCACGCCAGCGTGACCTGCGAGCCGCGGGCGCCAAACGCCGTGCGACTTTTCGACGATGAACGTGCCCTTGCGAGTGCCGACCAAAACGCGCATCCAGCTTGCTCCTTAGCCACCACTGAGCGCTTGCATGATCAGCACACGCGAGTCAGCGTCGACCGGATCGCTGAGGCGCGTACGGTCCAAGATGCGCTCTTGACCTACGAAGATGTTGACGTGAGTGCGCAGGCAGCCGCGCTCGTCACAGATGTAATAGGTAAAACCGGGCGCGACGCGCTCGACCTCACGCACGACGTCGGCCACCGTTGCGGCCTCCACGTTCAAAGTCTTGCCGCGCAGGCTGGGCAAGAACTCCCAGAGGTGCTTGGTGATTTCGACCGTAGCCACACCGCAGCTATGCGCGATCTGCGAGCGTGCGCCTAGTGGGCTTGACACGACCGTCAGATTTCGCTCGGCTGCCCGCAAGGAGAGCCGTCATGCTCAAGAGCCGTGCCTCGTTCGTGGTGTTGGTGATGCTGCCTGGGTGCTTCGACAACGTGGTGGCGCTCGAGCCAAAGGCCCAGAGCATCAAGGTCGTGCGCGAGACGGACAAGCCGCTGCGCTGCGACGTGCTCGGCAAGATCAGCGGCACGTCGCGCAGCACGAACGAGAAGGAAGCGCGCACCGGCGCCGAAAACGACTTCCGCAACCGCGCGGCTACGTACAAAGCCAACTTCGCGTTGATCGAGGCCGAGCGCAGCGGGCCTGTCGGCACCAGCTCGCAGCATGACGTGTTCATCGGTGGCAAAGCCTTGCGCTGCCAGA
>DATAKF010000096.1:0-16051 GCA_036261775.1 Polyangiaceae bacterium
CGCATAAGGTGGGCGGAAGCTAGCACGAAAAGGTATAAACCACCGGCCACCGGATGCTGCTGCCCCTCAAGGACCTGAACCCCGCGCGAACGTTCCCGTTCGTGAACTCCGCGCTGATCGTGGCGAATGTCGTCGCGTACATTTGGGAGACGCTCCTGATCCGCCAGAACGGGGAGGCCGCGGTGGTCTCCGGCTACGGCCTGGTGGCGACGCGCTTGGTGGGAGACCCGACAGGAGAATTCTTCACGGTCTTCACCAGCATGTTCATGCACGGCGGGCTCGCGCACCTGGCTGGCAACATGCTGTCGCTCTACATCTTTGGCGACAACGTCGAGGACGCCTTGGGGCATCGCCGTTACCTCGGTTTCTACTTGCTGGCCGGCGTCGCTGCGGCGGCCGGGCAGCTGCTCACCGGCCTTGGCAGCCCCGTCGCGATGGTCGGTGCGTCCGGCGCGATCGCGGGGGTCATGGGCGCCTACGTGGTGTTGTACCCGCGCGCCCCCATTTTGTGTTTGTTGCTCTTCGTCGTCATCACGGTGCCGGCTTGGTTGACGATTGGCCTGTGGTTCGCGCTCAACCTCAGCGGCGGCTTGAAGTCGCTGGGCCTCGGGTCCATGGGCGGCGTGGCTTTCTTCGCGCACATCGGCGGGTTCTTGGCGGGGCTGCTGCTGGTGCGACCAATGCTGGCAGGGCGTGTGCGTCGCGAAAGCTCGCGGTGGGAAGGCTGGCGTCCACCGCCGCGGCGAGGAGCGGTCTCGCGCTCCCGCTACGATGCTTGGCGTGACCGCTAGCGCTTGACCCAGGGCCAACGCCCCGACACGCTGCGGGCCTTCCATGGCTTTGGAGCTCCGCCTCTACAACACCTTGTCCCGCAACACCGAGCCGCTTTCGCTGCGAAAGCCAGGTGAAGCGACCATCTACTGTTGTGGGCCCACCGTGTACGACGTGCCCCACGCCGGCCATGCTCGCGCCGCGCTCGCTCCTGACCTGTTGGTGCGGCGGCTGACGCACGTGGGCGTCAAGGTCACGTTCGTCCGCAACATCACCGACGTAGACGACAAGATTCTGGAGCGCTCCAGCAAGAACGGCGAGAGCCCGCTCGAGCTGTCGAAGCGCATGGCCGAGATCTACCAGACCGAGATGGCCAGCTGCGGCTGCCTGCCGCCGACGCACGAGCCCAAGGTGAGCGAGACCATTCCTGAGATCATCGCGCTCGTGCAAAAGCTGATCGCCAACGAGAGCGCGTACGTGCTCGACATGGGTGGCGGCAAACAAGACGTGTACTTCTCGGTGCGCAGCTTTGCTGGCTACGGCAAGCTGTCGCGGCGCAAGATCGACGATTTGCAAGCCGGCGCGCGCGTCGAGCGCGATGACCACAAACGCGATCCGCTCGACTTTGCGCTGTGGAAGGGCGCAGGCGCCGACGACTGGGCGTGGGATTCGCCGTGGGGTCGCGGGCGCCCGGGCTGGCACATCGAGTGCTCGGCCATGGCCGAAAAGCACCTGCACCACGGCTTCGACGTGCACGGCGGCGGCATGGACCTGATCTTTCCGCACCACGAGAACGAGATCGCGCAGAGCGAAGCCGCCGCGCCCGGCCAGGGCGACTACGCGCGCTGTTGGATGCACAACGGCTTCGTCAACGTCGACAAAGAGAAGATGAGCAAGTCGCTCGGCAACTTCGTGACCGTGCGCGACGTGCTCGCCCGCAACGACGCCGAAGGCTTTCGCTGGTTCTTGCTGGCTGCGCACTACCGCGGTCCGATTCAGTTCGACACCGAGCAGCTCGCCGACGGCCGCGTGGTGTTCCCGGGGGTCGACGAAGCCGAGCGGCGCGTCGACTACTTGTTCGCGACCTTCGAGCGCCTCGGCGAGCTGATGCGCTCCGCCGCCGCCGCGCCCGCCAAGCTCGCACCCGAGCTGCAACGGTTCAAGGTCGAGCTAGAGGCCGCCACCAAGCAGGGCGAAGCCGCGCTCGACGACGACTTGAACACTCCGGTCGCGCTGGCCGCGCTAGGCGAGATGACCCGCATTGGCAATGAAGTCGCCATGCTGGCGCAGAAGCGTAAGAAGGACGCCGCCTTCGTTGGCTCCGCCGGCGTGTTCGCCGGTCACGTGCGCGACGCCATCAAAGGGCTGACCATGCAGCTCGGCCTAATGAACGTCACACCGGCCGAGTACAACGCGCGAGTCAAGAAACGCCGCCTCGCCCTGCGCTCACTCTCGGCTGAAAACATCGAGCAAAAGCTGGTCGACCGCGCCGAGGCCCGCAAAGCCAAGGACTTTGCCAAGAGCGACGCCATCCGCGACGAATTGCTGGCGCTCGGGGTCGCCATTTCGGACACGGCCGACGGCGGTTCGACCTGGACGATCACGCAGTAGCGGCGCGCGGCAAAGTGACGACGAACGTCGTTCCGCGCTCGCTTGGTGCAAGCTCGATGCGGCCGCCGTGCTTCTGCACGATCGAGTAGGTGATGGATAGCCCGAGCCCCGTGCCCTGACCGACGGGCTTGGTGGTGAAGAACGGCTCGAAGATCCGCTCGCGCACGGCGGCCGGAATGCCCCCACCGCTGTCGCTGACGCTCAACGTCAGGTGTCCGTCGTGTTGGCGCGTGACGACGTGAATGGTGCCGGGCCCTTGGATGGCGTCGATGGCGTTGGTCAGCAGGTTCAAGATCGCCTGATTCAGCAGCCCCGCGTAGCACTCGAAGGCGTCCGGCTCGCCAAAGTCGGTGACCACCCGGATGCGCTCGGCCAAGCGATGCTGCAAGATCATCAAGGCCGAGTTGACGCTCTCGCGCAGGCTGACCTGCTTGCGCTCGCCCTCGTCCAACCGCGAGAAAACTCGGAGCTTTTGCACCAGCTCTTGGATCCGCGAGAGCCCCTGCTTCATCTCGGTGAGGCGCCGCTGAGCCTTCTGCCAGCTAGGCAGCAGCGCAGGTGAAGGCGCGCTGTTACGCTCCACGTCGATCAGGCTGCGCTCGACCGTTTCGAGGTGACTGAGCACGAAGGCCAGCGGGTTGTTCACTTCGTGGGCAATACCCGCGACCAGCTCGCCCAGCGACGCCATCTTGGCCGACTGCACGAGCTGCGACTGCGTGGCGGCCAGCTCGCGGTACGAAGCCTTTAGCTGCTCGTTCTTGAGCTCGAGCTCGCGCACGAGCTCGGCGCGCATCTCGGCGAGCGCCTGCGCGGCGAGCGTGGAGGCGCGGCGCACGTCGGCCATCTCCAGGTGCGTGCGCACCCGCGCCAACAGCTCGCGCGCCGCGAAGGGCTTGACCAAGTAGTCGTCGGCGCCAGTCTCGATCACCTCGAGGCGAGCTTCTTCTCCGGCACGAGCCGAGATCAGAATCACGGGCACCGCGCTGGTTCGAGGCTCGGCGCGCAGCGCGGCCAAGAGCGCCACGCCATCCATGCGTGGCATCATGATGTCGCTCAAAATCAGGTCGGGCGGATTGGCGAGGGCCGCCGCCAGCGCAGCTTGACCGTCTTCGACCAGCGTGACGTCGCAGGACGCCGAGAGGAGCCGCCGGAGGTACTCGCGCATGTCCGCGTTGTCGTCCGCAACCAAGACACGCTTGCGCGGACCCGCGGGTGGGGAAGACAAAGGGCGGAGCGCCTCGGCTCCGGCGGCCGGCTGGTCCAGCGAGCGCAGCCACTGCTTGGCCTCCAAGACTTGGCCCCGGACAGCAGGGTCGTCGGAGCGTACGCGCGCGGCTTCTACGATGCTGCCCGGGGGCAAGTGCTGCGCGCCCGTCGGAATCGAAACCACGAACTCGGAGCCGCGTCCGAGCGCGCTCGTCACCCTCACCGCGCCGCCGTGAAGGCGTGCCAGCTCGTGCACCAGCGACAGGCCAATACCGCTGCCCTCGTGGCTGCGACCTCGCGCGCCCTCCACGCGATGAAAGCGCTCGAACATCCGCGGCAGCTCGCGCTCCGGAATGCCCGTGCCGGTGTCGCGAACGCTGAGCTCGACGTGGTCTCCGTGCCAACTGAGCGCGACCCTGACCTCGCCTTCGAAGGTGAACTTGAAGGCGTTGGAGACCAGGTTGAGCACGATCTTCTCCCACTGCTGCTCGTCCACGTACACGGGTTCTGGCAGCGGCGGACACTCGACGACCAGCCGTAGCCCCACGTCCTGCATCAAGGAGTGAAACGCGCCGGCCAAGCCCGCGGTGAGCAGGGCCAAGTCGGTCGCCGCAAACGACAGGTCGAGGCGACCTGCCTCGAGTCGAGAAAAGTCGAGCAAGCTGTTCACGAGGCGCAAAAGCCGCAGCGCGTTCCGGTGTAGCGACTCCAGCTCGTCGGGGGCGAGGGCGGGCTGATTGCGCCCCAGAGCGTTCTCCAGCGGACCCAAGATCAGGGTGAGCGGGGTGCGAAACTCGTGGCTCACCGTGCTGAAGAACGCGGTTTTGGCGGCGTCGAGCTCACCCAGCCGCGCGTTGGCCAGGCGCAGGCTGTCCACGGCTTGCGCCAGCTCGCGGCTACGAGAGACGACGTCGCGTTCCATTCTGCGGGTGCGGTCGCGCAGCTCTTCCCCGGCCTCGCTGGCCAGGACCAGCTCGGTCACCTCCTCCACCCGGTGCAAAATGAAGGCGACGCGGCCATCACGCCCCAGCACGGGTAGATTCTTCGGGCTCCAGTACTTGGTCTGAAACGCGCCGTCCGGCCCCTTGATGTCGTACTTCTGCACCGCCATGGTGTCGGGCGCGCACGTGGCAACGACCCGATCCAGCGACGCTCGCAGGTTACTGGTCCCGTCAGCGCTCGTGTCGTCGGGATTGTCCGGAAAGACCTCGAACAAGCCGCGCCCCAGCGTGGCCTCGCGCGTCGTGTGGGTGACCGCCAAGCGGGCGTCCGTGGCGGCCACCATCGTGTAGCGCGGCGCGTCCGGCAGCAGGACCAACAGGACGTCCGGCGAGCTCTCGAAGAGCCGTTTGAAGTCGAGCAGCGACTCCCACGCAGCATCGCCGAGCGCTGACGTCACGTCGGGCCTCGTCCGCTCTGGCCTTGTTCCAGCTTGAACTCCTTGCTCAGCAAGCTCGGAATTTCCTCGGCCGGAGCCGGCCGCGCCATCAAGTAGCCCTGCAGCTGATCGCATTTGAGCAGCCGTAGCAGCCGCGCCTGCTCTAGCGTCTCGACGCCTTCGGCGATGACCTTCAGGTCGAGAGCGTGCGCCAGCGAGATAATCGTCGTCACGATGGACGTGCTCTGAGCGCTGTCCATCATGCGCCGTACGAAGGACTGGTCGACCTTCAGAGCGTCGAGCGGTAGCCGCTCCAGCGCGCTCAGCGAAGAGTAGCCGGTGCCGAAGTCGTCCATGGCGATCGAGAAGCCACGCTGACGCGCCTGCTCCAGCTTGGACGTAGACCCCGCCAGGTCGTCGACGAACACGCTCTCGGTGATTTCCAGCTCGAGCGCCTCTGCCTTCAGCCCTTCGAGCGAGCTCGAGAAGTCCGGACTCGCCAGTTGAATGGCAGAGACGTTCACCGCGATGCGAGGCGGGTTTGCCCCCTCGCGCGACCACTCTTCGTGCTGCCTTGCGGCCCGCCTCAACACCCAACGCCCCACCTCGCGGATCAGCCCCGTCTCTTCCAAGAGCGGAATGAAGCGCCCGGGCGGCACCAAGACGCCGTCTGCGCCCCGCCAACGGATCAGCGCTTCGAGGCCCACCACTCTCCCGGTGCGCACCTCGATCTTGGGTTGATAGTAGAGCAAGAACTCGTCACGCTGCAGCGCGCGCCGCAGCTTGGTCTCGAGCTCGAGCTTCTCGGCCACTTTGGCGTTCATGCTCGGCGCGTAAAATGCGTAGCCTTGGCCGGTAAATTTGGCCTTCTTGGCGGCTGTCTCAGCGTTGGACAGCAACACCGCGGCGCTGGCGCCATCCGCCGGGAACATGGCAACGCCGACACGCGTCGAGAGCGGTACCTCGACGCCGTCAATCGACCAAGCGCCGCCGAGCGCTTCAGGCAGCTCGTTCTCTATGAGTGAGCCGAGGCTCGTCTCGCTCTCCACCTGGGGCAAGAGCACGGCGAAGGTGTCGGCGAACACTCGCGCCACCGTGCCTCTGTCTCCCAGCAGCTCACGGCAGCGCGCGGCCACTCGGGCGAGCAGCGCGTCGCCCACCCCACGCCCCAGCGTGTCGTTGACCTGCCGGAAGCGATCGATGTCGACCACCATGAGCGCAAAGCGCTTGCCGTCGCGGCGGCTGACAGCGACCTGCTGCTCGGCCAGCTCGAGCAGCAGATCGCGGTTGGGTAGACGCGTCAGCTCGTCGTAGTAAGCCAAGAAGTTGAGCCGCTCGGTCTTACCGATGTGCTCGAGGGCGTAGGAGATATTGTCAGCGACTCCGCAGAGCAGCTCCAGCTCCTCGCGGTCGAAAAAGTCCACCCTTTCGCTGAACAGGCAGAACACGGCGTCCACCTGCCCGGCGTTCATCAGCGGGATCACGGCCACCGACCTGAGCCCGTGCGCTAACATCAAGTCTGCGTAGCGAAGCTGGGTGGACGCGGCGATGTCGTTGATGACCATGGGACGAGGCGTCGTGGCCAGCTGCCGCAGCAGCGGGCTCTCGTGGCGTCCGTCGACCAAGCGCTGCTCCAGGGCGGCAATGACTGGGTGGCCATGCGGCTCGCAAGCTATGATTTGGACCTTCTCCGAGCCGGTCGCGACGCGCGCTGCCACCGCGAGCGAAACCTCGCTCGTCGTCGCCGCAATCTTGCACGACTGCTCCAGCAGCTCGTCACTGCGCTTGGCGCGCACGATGGCCGCGTTGATGCCGCTGATGAGCGCGCGGACGCTGGTCAGACGAAGCAACCGGGCCTCGCTGCTCTTGCGCAGGGTGATGTCACGTGAAATGCCGACCACGCCGAGAACGGTGCCGTCTGGTCCCTTCACCGGGGCCTTGCTCTCGGAGAGCCACACCTCACGGCCGTCCCGTCGCTCCACACGCACGACGTCGAGCTGCGGGCCCGCGCCGCCCAAGAGCGCGCGCTCTTCGCGCTCGAGCTCTTCCGTGTCGCCAAAACCTTCGATTTCACGGGCTTTCTTGCCCCGCACGCCCTCCGCGCTGCGACCAACGCGCGACAAGTAGGCAGGGTTGGCCCGCAAGAAGCGCAGGTCGGAGTCCTTGAAATAGATTCCGTCAGGAATGCTGTCCATCAAGTCGCGCAGCAACCGTCGCTCCAAGTCGAGCTCGCGCGCCAAGCGGAAGTGATCGGCGGCCCGCTGCACTTTCAGCCGCAGGTCGCTCGAGTTCCACGGCTTGGGCACGTACGCGAAGATCTTGCCCTCGTTGACGGCGCGCGTGACGGCTTCGATATCGGCGAAGCCGGTCAAGAGCACGCGAATGGCGTTCGTCTTTCCGTCCAGCCGCGCCAGCAGCTGATCGCCCGTCAGCTCGGGCATGCGCTGGTCGGTGACCACCACCGCCAAGTCGGACTCGCGCTCCACCAGCGACAGCGCTTGCTCGGCGCTCCCCGCCGTCAGGACGACGAAGTCGTCCGAGAGCTGATCTTGCAGAGCGATCAGAACCTGAGGCTCGTCATCGACTACGAGAACTCTCTCCATCAACGTCCCCTTGCTGGCCCAGAGATCTCGTACAAGTACGAGACTCCAACCTGGGAGAATAAGCGACCGCTCCGTCCCGGGCAAATAGCCGCCCACGGACAACGGGCGTCAGGACTTTCCCGGACACCCGCGCGCTCCAGAGCGCTGCAGTTGGCTCGAAAAGCTACAACGAGCCCGCTGCAGCGGGACCCAGCCGGCGCGCTAGCGGCTCGCCCAGGACGCCGGGCGACGCGCGAGGAGCGCTTGCTATCGGGAAGACTCGCACGACTCCCGATCTCCCCGTGTGATCTCGATCCGCCACGCCCCCGACGGTCGCGGATTCAGCGAGCGGGAATGCAACAGGAAGACGCAAAAGCTCTAGGGCGCCGCGCCGGCTCGTCAGTTGCGTCACGTTCAACACATCCGTGGAGCACCACGCAAGAGCGCACAAACCTTGGCGCCCCATGCAGATCTTCGCGTCTTCGCGTCTTCCTGTTGCATCCATCCCACCGCTCAAAGCGACCCAAAGACGCAACAGAAGCTTCTGCGAGTGGGCTGCGCCGTGGCAGCCAGCAGCCGTTACACGCCGATGAAGAGGCGGTGCGCAAAGTTGCGCTCGAGCTTGGCGCGCAGGACTTTGTCGGCGGCCGTTTCGATGTCGTATTCGACGCGCTTGAACTCGAAGCGCTTCTTGGCCGAGTCGTACAGCGTGTAGCTGGCGCGGTTGTCGTAGTCGCGCGGTTGGCCGACAGAACCGACGCTGACGATGTATTTGCGATCGGGCTGCAGCTCGAAATCGATGGGGGGCAGCTCTTCGACCGAGGTTTTGGTCAGCGCGAACACCTTGCACAGGTGCGAATGGCCGATCAGCGTCAGCGGCGCGAGCTCTTCGAAAATCGGCAGACATTCGCGCGCTTGCTCGGGCGCGAAGATGTACTCGAACTCTTCGAGCCGCACGGGCGAGCCGTGACAGAGGTTCACGGCCTGCTCGGGCAGTTTGATTTGGTACGGCAGGTCCTTGAGCCACGCCATGTTCTCGGCGGACAGGAGCTGCGCGTGCAGGTCGAGCGCGTGGCGCGCGGCCTCGTAGTAGTACGAGTAGTCCATGCGGCCCGCGACGGCCGCGTCGTGGTTGCCGAGAATGGTCGCTTCGACCAGCCCGCGAACCACGTCTGCACACTCGTTGGGGGAGCCGCCGTAACCGACGGTATCTCCCAAACAATAATAGCGATCTACCTCCTCGCTCTTGAACGCCTCGACGACGGCGCTCAAGGCTTCGTAGTTCGCGTGGATATCGCTGAGGATGCCGAGGCGCATGCGGGAGCTGAGTGACGGGCTTTCAGGTCGCGGGAAAGAAACGTGAGGGTAACACGCTTCCGGGTGACGCTAAGCAATCCTCCGGCCGGCTCCCGTTCGCAAGTGTTTTACGCAAAGGTTCTGAGCGCCGGGGCGCCTTGGCCCCTTCGGGGTTCGGCCGTTCAGTATGGTCGGCGGTCTCGAGCGCTCCGTCTCGAGCTCGAGCGCTCCGTCTCGAGCGCCCTCGGGCAGGGGCCCCTCGGTCTCGGGCACCCTCGGCAGAGCGCCTCGGGTTGCCGAGTTTTGTAGCGGCCAAGGAGTCGGTCAAGGAGGCGGGGCCGCTCACGGGATGGTTTTGGCCCCAGGGGCGCCCCGTCGCCGGTGGCGGGCGCGCCGGGAGGGCGGTGTTACGCTGCCGGCACATGCAGCATGAATCCGCCCCGGAGCCGATCGCCGAGCTTGTCCGGGCGTGCCTGGAGTACGTCAAACGCTCTCTGGGAACCGAGCTCGACTTCACGCCCGAGACCCTTCCGCTACTGGACCACTACCTGACCGAAGTGCGTGAAGAGCTCACGGCCAAGCCGGAGCTGGTGGAGCTCACGGCGCACGCGGCTGGCGCGTACTTTGGCGAGGTGCTGCGCCGGCAGATGCGCGGCTTTTGGCACATGCCCTCGGCGAGCCTGCACGATTTCCAGATTTGCTCGAGCGTCGCCTTCGTTGCCATCAACCCCTTTGGCGTCGCTTACGACGCGCTGTACGGGGGTCAGGACCACGGGGGCCCCCGCTCCAACCTGCGGCTCGCGCCCGAGGACCACGGCTACATCAAGGCACGCCTCGCCACGGTGCCCGAGCTGCCCGAAGACCAGTACTTTTTGCTGACGACGCGCATCGAGGCGATCGAAATCACCGTGGAGGCGCTGCGCGCTCGGCTGGAAGAACAGGGCTACGGCGAGACCGAGTACACCCCTGAGGATTACGAAGCCGAGCTGCGAATGCTGAACTAGCCCCGAGCGGCGGCCTCAGCGCGGCCTTTCGGCTTCGTCCCCGACTGGAAAGCGCGCCGGCAGCTCGAGGATCCGCGGGAGCGTGGTCTCGGCGCCGAAAAAATCGCGCGCTTGGACCGTATAGCGACCGGATTTCAGGCCGCTGACCAGCCATTCGGCGTCCGCTCGGAGCCAGACGACCGGCACACCGTCTACCAGCAGGTAACGCGGCCCGTCGCCGTGGTTCTGAAAAACGAGCCCTAGCTTGGGGGCGCCCGGCTCCGGCTTGGCGGGCGGCGGCAACGCGCGGGTGTGAAAGTCGGCCAGCTCGCGCTCGTCGAGCAAAGCCACGAAGGGCGGCCCCGGCAGCTCGCCGGGACGCACGCTGGCGCCCGTGGGGGGCACCAGCAGCGCCTCGCTGGGCTGCTGCTCGGGCCGCTTGGCAAGCTTGGTGATTTCGAGCTCGAAGCGCGCGCCCGTGCTCCACGTGTACTCGGCGCGCAGTGGCACGGAGTCGGCCCGGCACGCGCTCGATTCGGGCGCCACCGCTAAGAACTCGACGAGCAAGCGACAGAGCAGCGCGCCCGCACCCGCGATGGTGGGCACGCTGGCTTGCTCCAGCTCGAGGCGCCCGAGGCTGGTCTCGAGCTTCTGCTTTTGCGTGGGCAAGCCGAGCAGGTTGCCGGTGCCGCTGGGCGCGACTCTGGGCTCGGAGAGCGGCGTCACGTCGACGCGATGCTCGGCGAAAACTGCGCGTAGGGTTCCGGGAGGCAACGGCGTGTAGCTCTCGCCGCCCGACCAGATCAGGACGTGGCCGTAGCGGTCTTCACGCGCGCGCAGCTCCGTACCAGGCGGAAACGGGAAGGCTTTGTTGCCGAAGCGCAGGCGCAGTCGCCCGGCGGCCGATAGCTCGAGCGTAACGTCGAACGCCGTGCGGTCCCGCGCTCTGGCCAGCACCTCGCCGTTGCCTTCGGGCGAGCGAGGTGGCGGAGGCTCGAGCCAGCGCAGCCGGCCTTCGAGGAGCAGGCCCGGCGCCGCGCGCTGTTCGGCATCGGCGGGCAGGCTTTCGGCTTCGCCCAGCGGGCGCGGCGGTTCCGGGATACCGGCGTCCGACACCGCGTCGGCCTGAGCATGACCGGCGTCGCGCGGGCCGGGTTTGGTGGGGCCGGGCACGAGCGGAGCCGGCAAGACGCTGGCGTTGGGGCTGGGCTCGCTGGCGCTAGCGACGCCCGGTGGGTCATTGTGGCGCTGCTCGCACGCGATGAGCGCGGTGAGAGCCACGCTGCTGCTCAGCGCGTAGCCGAGGCGCAGTGAAGCAGAGGTCGCGAGCGGCATGGCTGGGGAACGCTACCGCAGCTCCAGCTGCATCACCACCGCGTCTTCGTCGGTATCGGGATAGTAGCGCGCTCGTCGGTCGAGCTCGACGAAGTCGAGCACCCGGTAAAGCTCCAACGCGGGCTCGTTGCTCTCGCGCACCTCGAGCAAGATGACGCGCGACTCGTGCTGGGCGCCGAGCCCGCGCAAGTCGGCCAACAGCTGGCGCGCAATGCCGCGGCGGCGCGCTGCGGCCGTCACGCCCAAGTCGGTCAGGTGTAGCTCATCGGCGGCGCGCCACGCCAGCAAGAAGCCGACGACGCGACCGTCCAGCCGCGCCACGCGCAAGAGCGCGTAGGCGCGCGCGAGCTCAGCCGGAAAATCGACGTGGAGGCCGCATTCTTGGGCAATCTGCTGCAGCTCGGGCACGTCCGCTGCGGTCGCGGGCGTGATGTCGACGGCTCCGGGAGTCGTCATCTGGTCATCGCCCAAGCGCGCGCGGCGAGCAGCGGTACATCGAGCGCCAGCTTCAGTTGCCCATCGGGTCGCAGCACCGCGCCCGAGAACGGCCCCGAAAGCGCGATCAACGACGGCACCGAACGGATCGCCACGGACTCGACCGTCGCGACCTGTTCGACGCCGATCAACACCGGCAGTGCGCCTTCGACCCGCAGCTCCACGCTGACCGGCGCCGGTTCGCGCGCCGAGCGACCCAGGCACGTCGCCAAGCGCACGCCGCGAAAGCCGCCGCGCGACTGCTCGACGCGACCCGTGAAGTCGACCGGCAAAGCGTAGTCGTCGCCGCCTTCACGCAGCCACAGCACGTCGACCACGCTTTGATCGCTCGGCACCTCGAGCGTCGCGACCAAGCCGCCACCCGGCTCCGCGCCGCGCAGGTGGATGGTGCCGCCCAGCCGGCGCACGGCGTCCTCCGCCAAATCCAGCCCCAAACCGCGGCCTCGCAGCAGATCGGCGCGCGTGCTGGTGGTGAGCCCCGGCAAAAACAAGATCAGCAAGAGCTCGCCCTCCAGGCTGCGCTCGGCTTGCTCGCGCGTCATGATGCCGCGCTCGACGGCCAATTGCCGCAGCCGCGCCGTGTCGACACCGCGTCCGTCGTCTTGCACCACGATGCGCAGCCACTCGCCGAGCCGGGTCGCTCGCAACGTGATCACACCCATCTCCAGCTTGCCGAGGGCGCGCCGCTCGTCGGGCGCCTCGATGCCGTGCGTGACGGCGTTCTTGGCGAGCTGAATCAGCGCGTCGTACAAGCGATCGGCCACGCGCCGATCGATCGGCAGCTCGCCACCGATGGCCGCGACGCGCACGCGCTTGCCTTCGCCATCGGCAAAGCGCATCACCGCGCGCGACAGGCGATCGAACAAAAGGCCGACGGACGTGCGCCGCAGCTCCAAGAGCGCGCCGCGCATCTCGCTCGAACGCCGCTCGACGACCTCCGAACCACGCCGAAAAGCCGCTGCCCCGCGCTCGGCGTTGGTGGCGTTGGCGCGCAGCGTGGCGGTCGCGGCTTCGATGCGCGACAGCGCGAGCCCGTTGTTGCCGACGGCGCGCGTCGGCTCCAAGATCCGCAGGGCTTCGTGCAGCGCCGTCTGCGCCGCGCGCAGCCGAGTCGCCGTTTGACGCGCCAAATCGGCGCCCCGCACCAGCTCGTGCCCGACCATGCTCACGTGCTCGATACGCTCGAAGAACCGGTCCACCTCGGCCGACGCGATGCGCAGGTGCCCTTCGTCCGCGCCCTCCGGCGGCGGGCGGCTCGGCGGCTGGCTCTTGGTTCGGCGCCGCGGCGGAGCGTCGGACTTAGGCGCTTTCGGCACTGCATCGCTCGACAGCATGCGCAACGTAGCAATGCCGCGCGCTGGATCTTCTACCAAGAGGGCGATCATGGCGCGGTGGCGCGCTAGCTCCACCACCGCGGCAGCGGCGCCGGCTTCGGCTGGTCCCAAGCTGCGCAGCCGCGACTCCAGGCCGTGACAGTACCAAGCGGTGACGTCGTCACCCACCGACGCGGCGGCGCCTTTCATGGCGTGCACGCTGCGCTTGGCGTTCCCAAGACCCGTCTGCGCGTCATCGGTCGATGCCAACACGGCGTCCAGCTCGCCCAGCCGGTCGCGCATCGCGGCGTGGTATTCGGTGCGGTAGCGCTCGTCCACGCGCGAGGGCATGAGCCCAGGCGGCGGCTCGGGAAATCGCGTCGCGATGGCCGGCTCTCCGCGCTCCAGCCGGACCAGCACGCTCGCCAGCAAGGCGCGCACGGCGGGCAGCGCCGTTGGGTCGCCCTCGCGAATCCGAGCGCTGTGCTGGCCGATCACCAGCGCCAAGTCCGGATAGCCAGCCATCGCCAGCGAGCCCTTGAGCGAGTGCAGCGCAGCGCGCACGTCCATCACGTCGCCGCCGGGGTTGAGCACCGGCAGGCGCTTTTCGACCTCGCCGGCCAGCAGCGGGTCGAGCTTGCGCTCGCGCTTGTCGCCGCTGCCCCCGCCGGCGGTCACGGCTCGTCCGCGTCGCCGCGCCCGGTGAGCGCCGCAACGCGCGCCCGCAGCTCGCGTGCTTCGCCGTGTGCGCCGCGCGCCTCGAGCGCGCTCAGCGTGTCCAAAAACTCCGAGGCTTCGCGCGTCGCCCGCGCGAGTAGGCCGCCCAGCTCCGGATCGACTCCCAGTTGCTGGCGCAGCTCGAGCGTTAGCTCGGCCAGCGCGTCACGCTGCGAGCGTGCTCGATCGGCCGCGCGCGTGATCTCCGAGGCCACGGCGCGCGCCGCGTCAGCCAACGGCCCGAGCGCCAGCACCATCCGTTCACGCTCACGCTCCAGCTCGGCCACGCGCGTGGCGTGATCGTCCAGCACGTCGGCGCTGCGCGCCAAGGCGCTCCGCACCTCGTCGGTCATGGCCATCAACGCCTTGCCCGCCACCTCGCCCAACCGCGCGCCTTCGAGGGCTGCGTTCAAAGTCGAGAGGCGACCGCGCTCGAGCGTGTCGCGCAGCTCTTGTACGCTGGCGCGCAGATCGCGACCGCGCAGCGCGAGCCGCTCGCCGCCCTCCAGCAAGCTCTCGATCTCCGCGGCCTGCCTGGCGGCTTGGGCCTGAGCCTGGCCGCTGGCTTGGTCGGCGTCGGCCGACGTCTTGACTGCCTCCGCCAGGCGCTCGGCCAGCCGCTGCCGCTCGTCATCCGATATGCGACTCATGCCTCTGCCTCCTGCTCGAACGTGCCGCGCGCGGATTTGCGCACCAGCTCCGCCACGTCCAAATCTGCCGCGGATCTTCCCTGAAAAGACACGCCTTCGGGGCTCGTCTCGAAGAAGCCAACCGCTTCTGGATCAGCCCCCAAAAGCCCTACCAGCTCTCCACCCACTTCACACACCGTGAGCGCCGAGCCGCGTGGCCCCACCGGAATGATGGCAAGCACTTGACCATCCACCAGCGCCATCGTCAGCCCAGTGCCGGCGACGTCGGACAAAGTCGGCGGCGGTACGAAGCGCCTCACCAAGTGCGCCGGCAAGAATCGCAGCTCGCCGTCCAGTCGCACGATCACCCCCGCACGATTCGAAGGCAAAGCGGGGCCGCGGGTCGACATGCAAAACCGGGGCGGCGGCTTAGGCGGCGACCTTCCGCCGCACCAGCCGCGAATTCAAGAACTGATACAGAATCTTGCACAGCTCGAACGAGCTGATGTTCATGGCGTCGACGACCTCGCGAATCGTGCGCTCACCGTCGATGGCTTCGAGCACGTTGCGCTCTTGCCGTGTCAGGTTCGCTTCTTCGCCCAGGCGCTCGATGGCCACGGGGTCCTGATACAGCACCTCGTCGAAGTCGAAGCTGCCCTCGATGAGACGCCACTCGTCGACGCGACGGAAGCCCTCCATCACCAAAGCGCCGGTTTCCATGCCCAACGCCGCCTTGGTGGCGGCCGGGTTTTCGGCCTCGACCGTGAAGGCAAAGCGCCCCACGTTCCAGCGCACCGCCTCGTAGAGCAACTCGGAAGTCTGGCGCGTCAAAGCGCGCTTGACCTGGTCTTCGGTGACCATGCCGAGCTGCACGAGCAGCTCACCCAGCAAACGCTTGTTGCCCGAGCGGTGGTCCAGCACGTTGATGAGCTCGTCGCGCGTCACGGCGCCGATCTCGATCAAGTAGCGACCGAGCAAGAACTCGCCGCGCATGCCGCGCGAGCTCGCGAAGTCGACGCGGCCCTTTTGAATGTAAAGGGTCACCTCGCTGTGCTTGGTGAACATGCTGAGCGCGCCGGACTGACGCTGCAAATCCAGCAGCTGCAGCACCTCCGCGATCGACACCACCGAGATGTCGCCGGCCAGCACTTCGCGCGTCTTGTCGCCGAAATTCAGCGCGCGCAGCAGTGTGGACATCGCGCCCATGCTGTCGGGCGTGATGGCGCGCTGCACGGCTTGGCCAATCGCCTCGGAAAGCGGCGCCAAATCCGGCGCCTTCAGCAGCTCGGGCGTCAGCAAGCGATTGAGCGCGCCGCCAAACTCTTGCGCCGCCTGCACGCGCCGCAGCCCCGGATCTTCACTGAAGCTGGTGCGGCTCGGACGCAGGCTCTCCATCGAGCCCGATTCGTTCTCTTCGAACGGCATCGACTCGGCGTCCGGCACCGGCCTGCCGCGGCCCTCACCGTGCTTCTTGAGCGCGCCTTCGACCACCGCCACCAGCCCGCGCGCGTCGAACGGCTTGGTGATGGCGTCGATGGCGCCGGTCTGCTGCACGAACTGGCCGCGGATCTTGTCGCCCTTGGCGCTCATCAAGACCACGGGCAAATTCTTCAGCTCGTCCTTCGCGCGCAGCTCGCGACAGAACTGATAGCCGTTCATGCGCGGCATCACGAAGTCGAGCAGCACCAGATCGATGCTCTCTACGGCCAGCGTATCGAGCGCCTCCTGACCGTCG
>DATAKF010000097.1:0-9703 GCA_036261775.1 Polyangiaceae bacterium
GCTGTTCGCGCAGGGGGCGCCCGTGCTTTGGGCGAACGTCGGCGTAGCCAGCATCGTCACCCTGACGCTGTGGCACGAGGCGTCCCACGTGCATCTGTCGCTGTGGCTCGGTGCCATCGTGGTCATGAGCGCCATTCGCGGGCTATTTCAAGCACGCTACGGCCGCGAACAGCCGCAAGGCGACGAGATCGACTCCTGGGGTCGTCGCTTCGTGGTCGGCTCCACGGTGTCGGGCATGTTGTGGGGCGCCGCGGGCGTGCTGTTCTTCGCGACGCACAGCGCCCTGTCGCAGGGCCTGCTCACCTTCGCCATCGGCGGCATGACGGCGGCCGCGGCCGGTACGTTGTCCTGCTACTTGCCCGCGTTCTTCAGCTTCTTTGCGTTCGCGCTCACGCCCATCACGCTGCGCGCCTTCGCCGAAGGCGATCGCATTCACCTGGGTATGGGCGCCATGCTGGTGGCTTACGCGATTGGCATGCTGCGCGTCGCGCAGATCAACCACGCCGCGTTCGCGCGCGCGTTCCGTCTCAGCATCGAGAACGCCAAGTTGCTCGATCAGCTGTCGCTCTAGCAGCTCGATCTGCAGGAAACGAATCGCACGCTCGAGCACCGCGTGCTCGAACGAACCCGAGCGCTCGAGCAACAGGGTGAGGCGCTCCAGCAAGCCCAGCGCCTAGAGGTAGCGGGCAGGCTCGCAGGCGGGCTAGCGCACGACTTCAACAGCCTGCTCACCGTGGTGATGAACAACGCCGTCCTGCTCAAGGACAGCCAGGCGCTGGACGAGCACGGCAAGCTAGCCGCAGAAGAGACGCTCGAAGCCGGGCAACGCGGCGCTGCGTTGATCCGACAACTGCTCGCATTCAGTCGCCGAAAGCCATCCGAGCCGCGGGTTTTCTCGCTAAACGTGCTGATCGACGAGTGGGCGGGCCTGCTCGGGCGAATCTTGGGTGAAGGCTTCACCACCGTGGTCGAGCTGTGCCCCAAGGCCCCTCAGGTCAGAGTGGATCCGGCGCAGGTCGAGCAGGTGCTGGTCAACCTCGTGGCCAACGCGCGAGCCGCTATGCCTACGGGCGGTAGGCTCTGTATCACCACCAACTTGGTGACGTTGGACGAAGCGCAAGCACGCGACCTCGAGCTCCCTGCGGGCGAGTACGTGCAGCTCGCCGTGCAGCATGCGGGCAGCAGCGAGACAGCGCGCACGCAGCTGCCCGTGGGCATCGACACGGACACGCGCTACCGGGGCTCTGGGTTGGTCGCGGTTTGGGGCACCGTGGAGCAGTGGGGCGGCCGCATCATCGTCGACTCCGAGGCGACCGGCACACGCTACCGCGTGCTCGTTCCGGTCGCCGCCGAGGTAGCGTCTCCAGTTTCGACCCGGCTCGCCGAGCCGAGCCGCGAGCGCTCGAACGCCACCATCCTGGTGGTCGATGACGAGCCCACGCTCCGCTCGGTGATTCGTCGCAGCCTGGCGCGCGAAGGCTACGACGTGCTGTTGGCCGAAGACGCCGAGCGCGCGCTCGCCCTGGCCCGTTCGCACACGGAGCCCATCCAAATGCTGATCACGGACGTGGTGATGCCTGGTACGAGCGGGCTCGACCTAGCGCGCCAGCTGCTTCGCGAAAGACCCAGCCTGAGCGTGCTGTTCATCTCCGGCTTTACCTTCGAAGAAGCCGTGCCGCCCGCAGATTTGGCGAACAACACCGGCTATTTGCCCAAGCCCTTCGACACCAAAGTGCTGCTCGCCCACGTGCGCGAGCTACTCGACGCGCAGAGCGCCGTCGAGCTCAAAGCCAGCGGCTGAGCCGCGTAGCCCTCACGGCGCGTTCGGGCACAGCTCGTCAGGTCTCGGCGCAGGCTTGCAGGCCCTCACTTCGCTGGCTCGGCGCTGGCGGTGATGGTGCCGTTGGCCACGAACTCGCCCATGGTCGTGGGCTCGACGGGCTGGCCGGGCAGCACAGCAAAATGCACGTCGACCAGCTTGACCACATAGGTATCGCCCGTGACCGTCTCGATGCTCACCGTCCCCGAGTCGGCGTTCCACACCCCGACCGAGTCCGAGTAGCTCGCCGCGGCGCCCTCGTGCGTCGCAAAGTCGTAGCCGTCCTCGAGCTTGACGCTCGCTCCCGCCACCGGAGGGGCGAAAAAATCGACCTGGATAGCGCGACCGTTCGGCGGCGCGCCCTCCACCACCTCGAAGTTAATCTGGCCGTCGAACGTGCTGGCGCGGCAGGTCTCGCGGAGGGGCGTCTCGGCGTCCGCAGCGTTGGAGGTGTTCATGGACAGGACGACCGAGCAAACGCTGCCTGCGCTCGGCGCGCCTCCAGCCTCCATACCTGCGCTCCCGGCGTCGGCGCCCGGCTCCGCGCCAGCGGCCCCACCCAGGGCTCGCCCGCCCGCGTCGCCGGAGAGCGCGCTGCCGGCTACCCCCGCGCCAGCAACCGCCGCTTCGCCCGCGGCGCCAGCGCTCGGCCGCGCATCGCTGTCGGCCGCGTCATCCTTCGAGCACGCGCTGGCGAGCGAGAGCCCCAGCCCCACGCCAAGCACGAGAGTGGCGCCCCGGAGAGTCGAAAAGGTCGGAAGCATGCGCATCGTAACTGGCCAGGGTAGTCGACGGCAGAATACTTGCGCAAGTTCACGCTACCGAGGTCGCCTCGCGTGCGAGGTTTGCGTCAACCGAGTCCACTACGCTGTTCGGTCGGGGTTCGCGCGCGGGCGTCGATCTCATGGGGGTACTTCCCCAGCCCTGCCGACGCGATGCTTTCGATGAACTTTACGCTTCGGTGAATTGCCAAAACTGCAAGTAATCTTCACGCTATTGCAGAACTCGCAATACCGTTCCAAGCTCTCGACTCCGCCATGGACCTCGACGCCCTGCGCTTGTTCCTGCACCTGAGCCGCAGCCTGCATTTCGGCCGCACCAGCAAGGAATGTCACGTCAGCCCGTCGGCGTTGTCGCGCACCATCCAGCGCCTCGAGGAGCAGTCGGGCGTCGCTTTGTTCGTGCGTGACCGGCGCTCGGTCGCGCTCACGGACGAGGGACGGCTTCTGCAGGGCTTTGCTCAGGATACGTTGTCGCGCTTCGAGGCGCTCGAGCAGCGCCTGACCCGCAGCGAAGATCGGCTGCAAGGCAGCGTCTCGATCTTCGCTTCGGTCACTGCCTGCCAAAGCTTCTTGCCGCCACTATTGTCCCAGTTTCGTCGCACGCACCCAGACGTGCAGATCCGTTTGGAAACTGGCTATGCGATGGACGCCCTGGGCATGCTGCGCGGCGGCTCGGTCGACGTAGCGGTGGCGGCTTTGCCCGACGATATTCCGCCGACCCTGGCGGCGCGCGTCGTGGTCAAGATTCCGTTGGTTTTCGTGGCACCGGCCGAAACGTCGGCGGTCAGCGAGCTGCTCGCCCGCGAAGCCATCCCCTGGGGCGACGTGCCGATGGTGCTGCCGTCTTCCGGCCTGGCGCGCGACTACGTGGATCGCTGGTTCAGAAAGAAGCGCATTTCTCCGCGCATTTACGGGGAGGTCGCGGGGAGCGAAGCCATCTTGTCCTTGGTCAGCCTGGGCTGCGGCGTGGGCATCGTGCCGCGCTTGGTGGCCGACCAGAGCCCCCTCAAGAGCTCGCTCAGCGTGCTCGACGTGGAGCCAAAGCTGCAAATGTTCCGCGTCGGCGTGTGCACCGAGAAGAAGAAGCTCAAATCCCCGGTCGTCAAAGCGTTCTGGGAGTCGATCGGACCGGGCGCAGCGTGAGTCGGCGCGTCTCGCCATCGGGACGCGCCGCGATGACGAGACGCCTCCGTCGCTTGCTCAGTCGCCGCGGCGTAACAGCCTGTACACGGCCTCGGCCAGCTGCTCCATCTCAAACGGCTTGCGCAGCGCGGCTGCGCGGCCCAACGGCTTGAGCACGTCGGTGGTCAGGTGCCGGCCATCACCCGAAGCGACGATGATGGGCAGCTCGTTGCCGGCGGCGCGGAGCTGAATCGCGACGTCGAGCCCGGTGAGGCGCGGCATGGTGTGATCGATCAGCGCCAGGTCGTAGTCGCTGCGCAGCGCCAGCTCTTCGAAGAATTCTTCGGCCGACGTGACGCACTTGGCCACGTACCCCAAGCTCTCCAGCGCCAGGCGCGCCGCTAGCGCAACCGCGTGCTCGTCATCCACCACCAGCACGCGCTGCCCGCGGCCGCGCAGCGCCGAAGACGAGGGCGGCGCGCTGGAGAGCGGCGCGCGCTCGGCGGTAGCGGGCCAATACAACGACAGCGTGGTGCCGACGCCCAAGCTGCTGGCCAGCTCCACGCCACCGCCGTGGCTCTGCACGATGCCTTGCACGATGGACAAACCGAGGCCCGTTCCCTCACCCACGCCCTTGGTGGTGAAGAACGGCTCGAAGGCGCGCTGCTTGGCCTCTTCGTCCATCCCGGCGCCGTTGTCGCGCACCGTGAGCAGCAAGTAGAGCCCCGCAGCGATCTCGCCGGTCGAGGTGAGCTTGGGCGCCGACAATTGCAGCTCTTCGAGCCGAAATGACAGCAGACCTTGCGCGTCCGACATGGCCTGCGAGGCGTTCGACACCAGGTTGAGCACCACCTGATGAAACTGATTGGAGTCGACCCAAATTTCGCCCGGGTTGCCGCTCACCTCGACCTGAATGTCGATGGTAGAGGGCACGATCGCGCGCGCGAACTTGGCGGCGTCACGCAAGAGCTCCGTGGCTGAGACCAGGCGTCGCTCCGGCTCTTGCGGGCGCGTGAAGGTCAGAATGCGCTTGACCAGATCTTTGGCGCGCAGGCTCGCTTGGCGAATCTGGCAGAACGCTTCTTGCGTTCGCGCCGGCGTGAGCTCGCCGTTGAGGCCCAGCTCGGCGTGCACCAAGATGGCCGTCAAAATGTTGTTGAAGTCATGGGCGATGCCGCCGGCGAGCGTCCCCACCGTCTCCATCTTTTGCGCCTGAAACAGCTGCTGCTCCAGGTGGCGCCGCTCGGCGTCGGCGCGCTTGCGTTCGCTGATGTCGTGCGAGATGCCGATGACGCCGGCCGGCCTGCCCTGGGCGTCGCGAAACATGGACACGCGCGCCTCGACCCACACGCTGGAGCCGTCTTTGCGCAGCCCTTGCCACTCGCCGTCGTAGGCGCGCCCTTGGCAGATTTCGCGGTAGGCGGCCTCGGCAAGCGGGCGCCGCTCGGCGTCGTAATGGCCGAACAGCGATTGGCCGAGCCGCTCCTCGGCGCTGAAGCCGTACAAGCGCGACGCGCCTTCGTTCCAGTACGTGACGATGCCCTCCATGTCGGAGCAGATCACGGCCGCCGAAACCTTGGACAACAGCTCGGCGTCACGCAGCACGGCGTCTTCGGCCAGCTTGCGCGCTTTGTTGTCTTGCACCACGCCGAGCACGCGCGCGGGCGAGCCGCCCGGAGCCCGCTCCACGACGCGCCCGCCCACTTCCATCCACTGCCAGCTACCGCTCGGCTGTCGAATCCGCAGCGTGGTCAGCCAATCATCTCGCTCGCCGCGCAAGCATGGCTCGAACGCGCGGTGCGCGAGCAGCAGGTCGTCGGGGTGCACTAGCTCGGCCCAACCGCTGCTGGTCATGGGCGTGCCCCCGAGGCCGGCTCCCAAGAACGGGCTCGTGCCCGCGAGAGCTCGGATCGCGCCGGTCGGGACGTCCCACTCCCAATAGCCGAGGCCCAGCGCGACGGCCAACGCCACCTGCTGCTCTAGATTCTGCAGCTCGGTTATCCGACGAAGCGCGTCGGCGCTGGAGCGCTCACCATCGTCCATGCGTTCTGCCTGCGGCGCGGAGTTTTCCATGGACGGGGCGTATGCGGTAGCCTGGTTCAGTGCTGCTCGAATGGCTGCTCGTCGCCACGGCGCTCGCGGTTGGTGTCCGGACGCTCGGACTCCGCGAACGCTATGCGACGCTGCTGCTCACTTCGATGACGCTGAGCGGCGCCGCGTTCGCGGTGGCCACGACCAGTCTGCAGAAGCCCCCGCCTCCGCGCCCCATCGAGGGCGGAGGCGAAGGTTTCGCCACCTCCAATGGGTGTCGCGGCTGTCATCCTTCCGAGTATTCGAGCTGGCACGACAGCTTTCACCGCCGGATGACCCAGAGCGCCTCGCGGGGCACCGTCGCCGCGACAGAGCTTCGGCAGGGCGGCCGGCTGCGGCTCGAGACGGGCGGAAGAACCGTCGAGCTGTATAGCCGTCGCGACCAGCTCTGGGCTCGCCTGCCTGACCCAGGCGTGACCTCAGCGGCCCCCGGGACGGGGTACGAAACATCGTTTCGCGTCGCTCCAATCCGAGACGTACAAATCCAGCTCCTGTCCGGTTCGCACCACCACCAAGTTTTCTGGGTCGCCGGGGCCCGTCAGGGCGAGCTGCGCGCGCTACCGGTCGTGTACTCCATCGATGAACAACGACTGCTGCCCCGGCGCGATGCCTTCTTGAATCCACCAGACGCGCCCGAGCAGGCGGTACGCTGGAACTCGAACTGCGTGCAGTGTCACGTGGTCGCCGGCCAACCCGCTCACGACGCCGCGACCGATACCTTCTCCACCTCCGCCGCGGAGTTGGGCATTGCCTGCGAGGCCTGCCACGGACCGAGCGCGGAGCACGCTCGCGCCATGCGAGACCCGCTCACACGTTACCGAGCGCACGCGGGCAGCAAGACGTCTTCACCCTTGCCCGTCAACCCGGACCGACTGCAAGGCGACCGCAGCTCACAGGTTTGCGGACGCTGCCACTCGTACTTCTTTCCCAAGTTCGAGACCGACTGGTGGGAGCACGGCTTCAGCCGCAGCTACTCGCCCGGCGATGACCTGTCGAAAGCGCAGCTGCTGCTCAGCCCCGAGGTCTTGGCGACGCCCGGCGCACCCCAGCTCGGCGCCAGCAGCGAGAGCTTGTTCTACCGCGACGGCACGATTCGCGTGGGTGGGCGTGAGTACAATGGACTGGTGCGTTCGCCTTGCTTCGAGCGCGGCCAGGGCGACAAGAAGCTGAGCTGTCTGTCGTGCCATTCGATGCATCGGGGCAAGGCCGACGACCAGCTCGACCCGGAAAAGCTCGGCAATCACGCCTGCGCCCAGTGCCACGCCGAAAAGGCGAAAAATGTCTCGCAGCATACGCATCACGCCCCGTCGTCGGCCGGCAGTCTCTGTTACAACTGCCACATGCCGCACACGAGCTACGCTTTGCTCGGCGCCATTCGCTCGCATCGCGTCGACTCGCCCTCGTTCGACGCGCGCACCCAAGATCGCCCGAACGCCTGCAACCTGTGCCATTTGGAGCAGAGCGAGGCCTGGGCGGCAAAGCGCGCAGCAGCTTGGTACGGCGCCAAGCCTCGCTTCGTTTTGGATCGCCCCCCCGAGCTCGCCGACGAGCAGACGCCTTCCGGCGCCGTGTTCGCGCTGGCCGGTGACGCCGCCGCCCGAGCCGTCACGGCTGCCGCGCTGGGGCGCCACGAGAGCTCCGAAGGCGCGCCGCAGCTGCGCGCCCAGCTGCTGGACCAACTGGCGCAAGACGACTACGCGGCGGTGCGCGCCATCGCCGCTCGCGCCCGCAAGACCGTGCCCGGCCCTTCCGGCAGCGGTCCGTTGTCGCCCACGCTGTTCTCCGACCTGCTAGCACGGCGTGACCGCCGCCCGGTCACCATCGCCGAATGACCGAAGCCGAGCGCCCTCCCCTCAACCTGCGCGCTGGCTTTCTGGCGCTCTTCGTGTTCGCGGCCATCGGCCTCATGCTCGAGGCCCTGCACGGCTTCAAGCTTGGCTTCTACCTGGACGTCGACCAGGAAACGCGCCGGCTGTTGTGGCGGTTGGGGCACGCTCACGGCACCTTGCTCGGCCTGTTGAACGTCGGCTACGCGCTCGCAGCCAAAGCGTGGCCACAGCTCGCTGATCGCCTGGCGGAACGCGCGCTCTTGACGGCGCTCTGGCTGATGCCGCTCGGCTTCCTGCTCGGCGGCGCTTTCGCCAAGGGTGGTGATCCGGGCGTCTCGGTCGCGCTGGCCGCAGCCGGCGGCGTGGCGCTGCTCTTCGGGCTCGGACGAGTAGCCTGGTGCGCCGGTTCGAGGCGCCCGTCGGGGCCGAAAGCTGATTGATTCCGGAGACGATTGGCCCTCTATTCGGCGCGTGTCGCTCGTCAGCATCAGCCGTGAGCTTGCGCGTCAGGTCGACAAGCTCAAGTTCGCCGCCCCCGTCAGCTACGTCTACAATCCCCTGTCGTACGCGCGCGCTCCGCACGAGGACTACCTTGTTCGCTGGGGCAAAGGCCCGAAGCGTGCGCTCTTGCTCGGTATGAATCCGGGCCCCTTCGGCATGGCGCAGACCGGTGTGCCGTTCGGCGACCTCGGCATGGTGCGCGACTTTCTGGGCGTCAAAGGCAAGGTGGGCCGCCCGACGCAGGAGCACCCCAAGCGTCCGATTCAGGGCTTCGCTTGCCCGCGCGGTGAGGTCAGCGGCAAGCGGCTGTGGGGCTTCGCCCAAGACCGCTTTGGCTCACCCGAGAAGTTCTTCGAGCACTTCTTCGTCGTCAACTATTGCCCGTTGGCGTTCATGGAAGAGAGCGGCGCCAACCGCACGCCCGACAAGCTACCCAAGGCCGAGCAGCAAGCGCTGTTCGCTGCCTGTGACGCCGCGCTCGCCGAAATCGCCGCCGAGCTCGAGCCCGAGTTCGTGATCGGCGTCGGCGCGTTTGCGACCGCGCGCGCCAAGCTCGCGTTGCCCGAGGGTCGCTACCGAATCGTCACCATCTCGCACCCGAGCCCCGCGAGCCCCAAAGCCAACCGCGGCTGGGCCGAGTTGGTCGAAAAAGAGCTTTCAGAGCACGGCCTGTCTGCAATTTTGCCGCGAAAATCGCGCAAATAGCGGTGAGATTGGGCGCATTTAGCCGGGCCAGCTCGAAAAAATGCGTCTAAGGTACCGCCGCCCCGATGCTCCTCGCCTCTCTCGCACAACTCCCGAAATGGACTTGGACCGTTCACCCAGTACTCTGGGAGCCTCCCAAGGGGCCCATCGTCGCGTTGGTCGCCGCCTTCGGCTTGATCTCGCTCCTGCTGGGGCTCAAGCGCAAGAACAGTGATCAGACCACGACCGGGGTGATGTTCCTGGCAATGGCGGGCCTCATCTACGGCCTGCTCGGCGATCACCTCCCGCTCCGCTACTACAGCTTGCTGTTCGTGGTGGTGTTCTTGGGCGGCCACGCGCTGCTCAACTGGCAAGTCAAGCGCGGCGGCGGCAGCCCCGAGGTGGCCAGCGACTTCATCGTGTACGGCGTGCTCGGCGTGCTGGTGGGCGCGCGCCTGGGTCACGTGCTGTTCTACGATCTGGACCACGCGATCCGCGATCCCAAATGGATCTTCATGATTTGGACGGGTGGGCTCGCCAGCCACGGCGCCGTCGTCGGTCTCATCATCGCGATGTACCTGTTCACCAAGCGGCGCGGCGTGCCGTTCTTGGAGGGCTCGGACCGGTTTGCCTTCTCCGCCACGCTCGGCGCCACGGTCGTGCGCATCGGCAACCTGCTCAACTCCGAGATCGTCGGCCGCGTCGTCCCGGACCAGAGCTGGGGCATGAAGTTTCCCCGCGCCGACATCCAGGGCAGCCTGGAGCGGCTCAGCTTCACGGCTGAAGAGCTGGCGGGCGTCAAATACCGATACCCCAGCCAGCTGTACGAGATCGCGCTCGGTCTCGCGGTGTTTGCCGGTCTTTTCATCGCTGAT
>DATAKF010000104.1:0-10199 GCA_036261775.1 Polyangiaceae bacterium
CCCACGCTGGGCCAGTTCATGTTTTCGTGGCCCTGAAAGCCGACGCCGTCGATCTGCAGACCCTTTTCGTCCTTGAGCCAGGCCAGCATCTTCAAGATTCGGTCGGCCTTCTTCGTGCTCGTGTACTCGTTGTAGTACAGCTTGCCGACCGAGGTGCTCTTGGCGTCCAGCGCGTCTTTGGCGTACTTGAACGCCCAGTAAACGTAGTCGGGGCCGCCGAACAGCTCGTGCCATTTCGAGCCTTCGCTGCCGTCGCGGTACTGCTTCGAAGGATCGTCGCTGATGACTTCGTTCACGACGTCCCAGTTGTCGACCACGTCGTCGTAGCGCTCGACCATCGCCTCGATGTGCGCTTTGAGGCGCTCCTTGACTGGCTCCAAGCTGGCGGCGTCACCCGCGACGGCGCCTTCCAACATCCACGCTGGCGTGCGCTGGTGCCAGAGCAGCGCGTGTCCGGTCATCTTCATGCCGTGCGCCCGCGCAAAGTCGGCGATGCGGTCGGCGTCGCTCCAGTAGAAGCCCTCTGCGGAGCCGTGAATGTCCTCCGCCTTCATGGCGTTCTCGGCGGTTAGGTGGTTGAAGTCTTTGGCGATCACGTCTTCGAGCTCGTTCAGGTGATCGTTGCCGATGGCCGCGCCGATCGGAAACAAGTCCTTGTACTTGGCGGCCAGTGAGTCCGTCGCGCTCGAACCGGCGCTGCCAGCCGCAGCGGTGGTGCCAGCTTGCGCGCTGGTGCTGCCGGCTTGCGAGCCCGCGCTGCCGCCCGCGCTGGAGCCGGCTGTAGGCGTGTCAGTCGTCAGGTCGCTGCGCGAACCGGAGTCACAGCCGACCAACAGCCCCAGAACCGCCACCGCGCCCAGTACTTGCCTGAAGTTCAGCATCGCCCGTCGCTCATGACTTGCCCATTCGGGCGCGTCAACGTGACTGGAAACGGTTCCAGGTGTTCAGCGGTTTTGTGCTGCTGCTAGGCTCGCGCCGTGACCACCAGCATTTATCGCATTGTCCCGGCTGACGTCTGGCGGCGCGCCGAGGCCGCCGGCCATTTTGACGGCACCGAGCACGACCTGCGCGACGGTTTCATCCATTTCTCGACCGCAACCCAGGTCGCCGAAACCGCGGCTCGGCACTACGCGGGGCTTGCTGGGCTCTTGCTCGTCCGCGTGAACGCCGAGGCGCTCGGCAGCGCGCTGCGCTGGGAGCCATCGCGCGGTGGCGCATTGTTTCCGCACCTGTACGGCGCGCTGCCGCTGAGCGCTGTCACGTCGGTGTTGCCTTTTCCGCTCGGCGTGGACGGAGTGCATGTGTTGCCTGCGATTCAGTAGCCGTAACGTGTCGATCGCGCACAGTTCAAATTGGTATTTGACCAAGAGAAACTAGAACTTTTTGGCAACCGCTGTATTCGCGCTTTGCGCGACATTCGCAGTTGATCGTGCGCGCCCCAAGCAGCACATTGAAGCTCGCCTGCGCCTCGTGACCCTTACGTGTCCGGGAGCGGCGCTTCATCATCATGAAAACTCAGTCTCGCTCGACGTGGGCCCTCGCGCTTTCTGCGGGGCTCTTGCTTTTGGTTCAAGCTGCCTGCGGACGCGGCAACAACGCCGACGACGAGGGCGATAGTCCCGATGGCACAGGGGCCACGACCTCTGCCGGCGGCTCGAGCTCGAACCCGCAAGCTGGCGCCAGCAGCGTCGCCGGCTCTGTCGTCACGACTGGCGGCGCAGCGCCCACGACTGCAGGCACTGGCCCTGTCAGCATGGCCGGCACCACGAGCACGACCGGCGGGGTGACCGGCGCCGGCGGCATGGGCGGCCCCACGAAGCCCATTTGGCCCGACGGGCGCGGCCCCTCCGTGGCGTTCACGACTTACGAAGCCGAAGCCATGGACACCAACGCCATGAAAACGGTCGTGTCGCGCGCCTTCGGCCGTCTTTCCGGCGAAGCCTCCGGGCGCCAAGCCGTCACGCTCTCGCAAACGGGCCACCAAGTCGCGTTCAAGACCAAAGAAGCCAGCAACTCCATCGTCGTCCGCTACTCCATCCCCGACGGCGGCCACGATTACTGGACCACGCTGGGCGTTTTCGTCGACGGTGTTTCGCGAGGCAAGCTCAAGCTCACGTCGCGCTACTCGTGGACCTACGGCGGCGACGACGTCTTCAACAAGCCCCAGCAGGAAGACAAGAACATCGGCAACGAGCACCACTTCTACGACGAAGCCCACGCCCTGATCGGCGACATCCCCGTCGGCGCCACGGTGATCCTGCGCAAAGAGGTAGACGACACGGCTGCCACCATCACGGTCGACCTCGTGGAGATGGAGCTGGTGGGCCCGCCTTTGCCCCAGCCCGCCGATTCGGTTTCGCTCAAAGACTGCGGCGCCGTCGCCGATGACGACCAGGACGACACGAGCGCCATCCAAAAGTGCATCGATCATGCGATGGGCCTGAAGAAGGAGCTCTACATCCCAGAAGGACGGTTCATCACGCGCGCGGGCAAGGCGCTCAGCGTCCAGAACTTGACCATTCGCGGCGCTGGCATGTGGTACTCGTCAATCAACGGCTTCGACGCGCAGATCAACTGCTGGGGTGCCGGTGGCTGCAAGTACTACGACTTTGCCCTGTTCGGCGACACCGTGCTGCGCGACGACGCCTCACCCGAGACCGGCTTCCGCGGTAACCTCTCGAGCTCGGTGATCCAAAACGTTTGGATCGAGCACCTCAAGGTCGGCATCTGGCCCGACAAAGGCAGCGGCCCGCTCGCCGTCAGCAGCGTGCGCATCCGCAACCTGATGGCCGACGGCGTCAATTTCTACAACGGCGCCCACGACTCGTTCGTCGAAAACTCGCACTTCCGCAACACTGGCGACGACGCCATCGCGGCTTGGTCCGACACGTACATGTCGCCCGGCCCCAGCAAGAACAACGTCTTCCGCAAGAACTACATCCAGATTCCCTGGAAGGCGAACTGCTTCGGCATCTACGGCGGCCAAGACAACAAGATCGAAGACAACGTCTGCGCCGACACCGTCCAGTACCCTGGGATGTTCTTTGCCGAGCAATTCAACGCTCACCCATTCACCGGCACCACCGAGGTCAACCGCAACACGCTGCTCCGCGCCGGTGGCAACGCTTACAACCACACCCACGGCGCCCTCAAGTTCCACGCCGATCAAGCCCCCGTCGGCAACATCAAGGTCAACACCCTCGACATCATCGACCCCACCAACTCCGGCGTGCACGTCCAGGGCGGCAACGTGATCGACAAGGTGTGGCTCAACACCGTCACCATTACGAACCCCGGCCAAGCCTCGTTCTACCTCAACGCCGGCTCCCAAGGCTCGCTCGACGCGGTCGGCGTCGTCGTCACCGGCGGCAACCCCGGCGTCGTCAACGAATCCGGCGGCAAGTTCAACCTCATCAAGGGCGCCGGCAGCACAGGCTGGTGACACGCTGACAGGAGGGGCTGCCAAGACGCTGCCCGAAGCGCTGCGCTGCAAACCCTCTTTTGTTCGAGGGTCAAGAGCGCCGCGTGCAGCTCTCGCATCTCCTCCGGCGTGCGGATACGCGCGCGCGCCTTGCCGTCGGGCGTTGGAAAGCCGTCGCGCCCCAGCTGCTAGTCGGCGATGTGCCCCTCTGAAGCTGCGGCGTATTGGGTCATATTCGATAATGCTGTTAGGTTTTTTCCGCAAATTGACCAAGATCCGCGCCAGTTCTGGCTACTAGCAACTAATATTGGCTCATACCGCCTTCTGGAAGAACCCATGTCGGGCGAGGCGGGGCAACGCCGTAACGGCGACTTGCTAGCCAAGGGTGGGCTAGATGATGCGGGGTCAGTGGTCGCCGTGCGGCCGTTGAGTGATGCGCGCAAGCGCGCTATCGCCGTGCGGCGCCTCAACGCTGCGCGATGCGGTTGCTGCTGTCGCGGGCTTGGAGCTGAGACAACACGGCGGGGAGCCGGGCGACGGCGGCTTGGGCGGCGGCGTCGATAGCGGACACTTGTGACGTGCCGATCGTCACGACGCTGCCACGAACGTCCGCCAAGACTCCGCGCTCGCTGCTCAGCGTGAGGCCCACGATGCAGACGAGGCGAGGCTGCTTTTGGCCCGCTTCGACGTAGCTGCGAAGCTGCACGAGCGATGGTGAAAGCGAGTAGCCCTCCAGCGAACGCACGAGCCCCGAGTAGGTCAGCCGCTGGGAGACCGAGTTTCGTAGGGCGACCTTGAGGCGGGGATCGGTGCCGGCGGGAGCGCTGGCGGCGTCGACTCGGGCGGTCGAGTCGGCGTGGGCGAGGGCTGCGAACGAGAGGGCGAGGGAGCCGGCGAGGACCAAGGCGAGCGAGGCTTTTCGAGGTTTCATGGGGTCACCGCTCCCTCATCAGCAAGGGCCGGGCCAACGGTCGGACCTGCCGGCTTTCCGCAGAAATGGCTGAAACTGCGCCTCTGAAGAAGCGTGAAGTTGTGGCCGGCTTGCTGTGGCCGGTCTTGACGGCGGGGCAACCAGCCCCAAGTTCCTTGCATGTCAGCAGTGAAAGGCAGCGACCCGGGTTTCTCGATGCTGCCGCTACTCGTTCACAGCAGCGCGGTGTCGCCCGGTGCCCGCAGCGCCCTTTTGGCCGCTCAGGCCAGCTCTCCAGAAACTCGCGCGGCGGCGCTCAAGTCGGCGGCCCGCGTCCTCCACAGCGAAACCGGGCTCGAGTGCCGCGACGTCCTCGACATCATGGGCCTGGACTCCGGCGCTTGCGCGTAGGCGTTACGGCAAGCAATACGACACGTGGCCTTACGGCAAGCAACCGACGCGTTCGTCATCGACGACAAAGTCGTCGAGCCACGCAGTGAAACCGGGCGGCGCGGACTGGTAGTTGTTCCAGCCCAGGCGCACTTCCGAAAACGTCGTCGGTAGCTCCGAGCCGTCGAACTTGCCGGCGCCTTTGGTGAAGCTTATCACCTGCTTGCCATCGTAAAAGAACTCGTAGCTTTGAGTGGCGGCGTCCACATGCCACTCAGCGCAGTGCCACTTGTCCTCGAAGGTGTAGTCGTAGTTGCTGCCGGTTCCGAACTCGGCGCCCTGCGGCTGCACGTTGTACAAGAATTGATGCTTGCCGTCGGCAAAGCCGCCCGTCTTGGCGTCCTTCACGGTATCGACGACGCGGAACTCGGCGTCGCCGACGGTCGGCCCTTTGCCGAAGAACGTAACGAGCGTCGAGTGCACGAACGCTTCGGGCGTCGGTAGCTGCACGCGGTAGCTCACGCGCCCCCAATGCGCCGCGCCGAGCATGGCGGTGGCGTGATAGATGCGTCGCTCGCCGTTGTCGGCCGGGCTCACCTTGAGAGAGCGCTTGCCGTGGCTGGCCTGATCCTCGGCGACCGCCGCCTTGCCATGCGCGGTCCAACCCTGGGGCACCGCGCCGACGGCCGTGGCCTCGAAATCTTCGCAAAGCAGGTAGTCGGGCGAGCAGCTGCCGGTCGCGACCGCGCTGCCACCGCCGGCCGCGCCTGCAGCGTTGCCGCTGCCGCCCGCAGTGGTGGCACCGGCGGCTCCGGAGCCGCCAGGGACGCTCCCGGCGAGCCCTGCCGCGCCTCCTGCGGCGTTTCCCGCGCCACTTCCGTTCCCGCCGCTGGGGGCGCTGCCCGCCATGCTGGTTGGACTCCCTCCTGCGGAGGCCCTGCTGCCAGCGCTCGTCGAGTCCGGTGGGCTATCCGAAACATCGCAGCCGTTCAGGACCACTAAGAGCGACAGGCTGGACCTTAGACTGGCGACGAAGACGCGGGGCGGGTTGAAAAGGGCGCTCGCGGGCACGCTGGGCATCTTCTCGCGCGAGGATGTTTCGGTCCAGCAACATTGGATCAGGTTCGGCAGATAGGGAGTTGGAGGTGGGGAGTGCGCGCCTATCGGAGTCCATCTGGAACCGGTCCCACATAGGATATTTGTGTCCGGTATTAAAGTGATGATTGGTGCGCTCTGCGACGCGCCAAAAATCTGAAGTGTGCGTGAACGACATCTGCGGTGGTTGCGCACCTCTAACCCACTTAGCTGACTGATTTGAAAGCGCCGGCGGCGAGAACTCGCGCGGGAGCAAACCGTGAGCCGAAGCGAGTTGCTCGCACCATTCATGAGGTATGGGCCGTGCGCGCCGCGGAGTTTCCGGCAGACACCTAACAACTTTGTGCGTTTTCCCGCAGGTTTTGGGGCTTTCTGCGCGGCAATCCATGATCGGAAGTGGTACGGTGTCCCACGTACTCGTTGTGGAATGTTGGTCCCATTTGGAGTGCATCCGCGACTCCATTGGAACGGAATAGGACGGCGACATGGGTTTGCGTATTGCTGCCAGCATCGGATGGCTGAGCGTAGTTGCGGCGCCCGTACTGATGGGCGCGTGCTCCTCGGACGTGACCGGAGGCCCCCAGCCCGCGGCCACCGGGGGCGCGAGCTCTACGGGTGGCACCGGCACCGCGACCGGAGGCACGGTCTCGACCGAGGCCTGTACGCCTGGAGCAGCCCTCGCCAACGCCCGCATCTGGCGCCTCAGCGACGCTCAGTACGTTAACGCGGTGCGTCAGCTCTTCGGCGTTACCGCTGGCCCCCACATCACCCAGTCCGAGGACGTGGCCGAATTCACGAACTTGTCGGAGCTAGTGCCCGTCAGCAACCCGGCCGTGGCCGCCTACCAGGTCGCCGCCAAGGACATTGCTCGTCAGGCTGTCAAGTCGCACTTCGACAAATTCATGTCGTGCACCGACGCGGCGTGCGCCCAGCAGTTCGTGCGCAACCGCGTCGCTCGCGCCTTCGGTCGTCGGCTCGACGATCAAGAGGTCGCAGGCTACCTGGCCCTCTACCAAGAAGGCTTGAAGGAGAGTCCGCAGACCGGCGTGCGCTTGATGATCGAAGCGACGCTGCAGTCGCCCTCGTTCCTCTACCGCACCGAGCTCGGCACCCCGACCGCTGGCGGTCCCACCGGTCAGATCACCCTGACCCCGCACGAGATAGCCACGTCGCTGGCGTTCTCGCTCACCAACTCGGTGCCGGACGAAGCGCTCTGGCAGAAGGCCGATACTGGCGCCATCGCCAAGCCCGAGGTGTTCTCGGCCGAGGTCGATCGCTTGCTGGAGCTACCGGAGACCAAGGCCAACCTCACGCAGCTGGCAGGTTACTGGTTGGGTCTCGAGAAGCTGAAGCTCACCGAGAAGGACACCAGCAAGTTCCCCGAGTTTACCCCCGAGCTGAAGGCAGACATGACCAAGAGCGCTCAGCTCTTCGTCGAGGACCTGCTGACCGCCGGCACCGTCACCGATCTGGTCACGTCCAACAAGATGTACCTGAACGAGTCGCTGGCGACGCTCTTGGGCATCGCAGGCGTCACCGGTGCCGACATGAAGGCCATCGCGGTGCCCAATCCCGAGCGGCATAACGGCATCCTTAGCCAGCCCGGCGTTCTGGCAGCCTACTCGCGCCCCACGCGCGGGGATCCGGTTCACCGAGGCCTGTTCGGGTTCTACGGCCTGGCTTGCGGTGGCCAGGTGCCAGCGCCGCCTGCCAACGCGCTCGCGGTCGCGGCGACGTTCCCGCCCGACGCCACGGAGCGCGAGCTCGCCGGGCTGCGCGCAGCCAACCCGACCTGTAACGCCTGTCACGCTCGCTTCGATCCGATCGGTCTCGTCACCGAGCGCTTCGATCCGATCGGGCGCTACCACGAGACCGACGCCAACGGCGTCATCGACCAGTCGTCGCAGCTCGTCAGCTTGGGTCCAGAGATGGACGGCCCGGTCGACGGCGTGTCGGCCTTCACTGCCAAGCTGGCGCAGGGTCGTCGGCTCTCGGACTGCGCGGCGCAAAACCTGGCCGTGTTCACCTTGGGACGAGAAGTCAAAGAGGATCACTCCTGCGCCTTGCAAGAGGTGAAGGATGCGTTCTCCAAGTCCGGCAAGTTCCGCGATTTCTACAAGGCGCTCATCACCTCGCCCGCGTTCATCAAGCGGGACGTGCAGTAGTTGGAAGGCACTGGCATGAACCGAACGATATTCGCTAAGTCCGTCGCGCGTCGCTCAGTGCTCGCTGGCGTCGGCGCTGGCCTGGCCGGAGCCCTCCTGCGGCCGCTGCAAGCCCAAGAAATGGGCAAGACGCCCAAGCGCCTGTTGATCGTGCATCGCCCGTGCGGCTCGGTGCTCGAGAAGTTCTTCCCCCCTGTGGGCGACTCCCGGACTTTCACGCTGCCCCCCATCATCAAGTCGTTCGAGCCGCTGAAGAACGACCTAGTGATCGTCAACGGCATCAATTGCTCGCGTGACCCCGACTGGGCGTCGGACAAGCACGCTGCCGCGCTGATCGCGATGATGAGCGGGCAGAAGTTCCGCTTCATAGGCGCCACCAACGCCTCGACGGATCCGAACGCCAAGAACATCATCTCGCAGGTCGCCACCATCGATCAGCACTTGTTGACCAAGGTGCCGGATCTGCAGGTGCCGGGCGGGCGCATGCCGTCGATTCAGTCCACGGCTTACGGCCCTTCGAGCCAGGGGCAGCCCTCGTTCAGCGTGATGTCGTACACCGGCGTGCCCGGCGTGCTGAACGGCGCGCTGTTTCCGACCTACAAGGCGCAAGAGCTGTTCAACGCTCTGTTCGTCGACGAGAACGCGGGCCTGACGCCCGAGCAGATCGCTACCAAGGTTGCGCAGGGCCAGAGCGTGCTCGACCGCGTCAACGCGGACCTCACGCGCATGTCGGGGCTCTTGCCGGCTTCGCAGAAGCCCAAGCTCGAGGCGCATTTGGCCGGTATCAAGGCCCTGGAGCAAAACCTCAAGGACTCGGGCGCCGGTGGCACGACCAAGACCTGCACGCCGCCGACGCTCAAACCCACCGTCTCGCCGCCCTCGGGCGTCACGTTCGACGAAGCCAATCACCTGATCGTCGCGCAGAATCAGCTGCAGATCATCCAGACGGCGTTCCAGTGCGATCTCACGCGCGTGGCGACTTTCTCGTTCGCGCACGGCAACTCTGGACTGCGCTTCAACAAGATCGATCCCGCAATCGACAAGGGTGACGGACACCACGGCGTCTCGCATGACACCAGCGCCGCGCTGGCGCAGGAAAAGATCGACACCATTTACAGCGAGCAGCTCTCGGCAGCCCTGCAAAAGATGAAGGCGATCCCGGAGGGTACCGGCAACATGCTCGACAACACGCTGGTCGTGTTCTTCAACGAGTGCGCCATTGGCAACACCCACTCCATCGAGAACATGCCGGTCTTGATGCTGGGCGGCAAATCGCTACGCATGCAGACGGGGCAGCACCTGCATTTCGGCGGGGCTTACATGAACGACATCTGGTCGGCTGTCTGCGGCGCCTACGGCATCGAAGCCAAGTTCGGGGATCCGGCCTTCGCCAAGAGCCCCGTCAGCGGTCTTTTTGCGTAGTTTTTGCACATGAACCACCTCAACCGTTTTCTCCTTTGCGTGCCGCTCTTGGCGTTCAGCAGCGTCGCTTGCGGCGACGCGGGGGAGGCCGTCGGCACGGGCGGCACTGGCAACGGCTCGGGCAGCGGCGCCATCACGGCGGGCGCTGCCAGTACCACGGGCGGCGTCGGCGCGGCGGGTACTGGCGTCGTTCCGGTACCCCTCGCCGGCAGCGGTCAAGCAGTTGGTGGCGGTGACCAGGGCATGCTGTTCTCGCAGGACGGCTCCGTGCCCATCATGCCGCCCGACACGGCGGGCACGGGCAGCGGCGGCAGCGCGCCGAGCATTCCGGGCGATGGCAACGTCGCCAAGTCGACGCTCGAAGGCAGCATCAAGGGCTCGGCTACGTTCACGCAAGTGGGCGTCGACGTGCAGCTGGTCGTCGACTTGACCAGCGGCTGCGCCGACGGCAATCACCGCTTCACCATCCACGACGGCGGCTCGTGCGACAGCGACGCGACTGACGGCAACCCGTGGTCGCCGCGCGGCACCGAGCTGGGACCGGACATCAAGTGCTCGGGCGGCAAGGGTAAGCTCGAATACACCCGCAAGGGTGACGACAAGACCAAGAACCTCACGGTTGGCGATCACAACACCG
Organism: Polyangiaceae bacterium; assembly: GCA_036261775.1. Lineage (GTDB taxonomy): Bacteria > Myxococcota_A > Polyangia > Polyangiales > Polyangiaceae > PMG-095. Next base: position 10,041 of record DATAKF010000104.1, read on the forward strand.
ACACCGACCTGACCGCGCACGTGGTCATCGTCAGCGACGAGAAGGACCTGAGCTCGCGCGCCTCGTGCGGCAACTTCTTTTTTTGAAGAAATTCGTGTGAATTCAAAGGGTTGGCTCCGGAAGGGGCCGGCCCTTTTTTTGGTTCGGAAATTGCTGACA
>DATAKF010000113.1:0-34005 GCA_036261775.1 Polyangiaceae bacterium
CGCAGTTGTCGTCGAGACCGTTGCAGGTTTCGTCACCCGGAGTGCGCGCGGGCCGGCATTCGCTCTCGCCGTCGGCGTTCGCGCAGTCGGTCAAACCTGCCGCGCAGATGCCTGGCTCGCCCGTGTCGCACGCTTCGCCAGAGCCCGAGCAAACTAGGCCGGTGAACAAGAAGACGTAGTCGTTGAAGTCGCCGTCGTTGCCGCCCCACTGCGTGGGACCGACCTTTTGATCCTCGGAGCCCATGTAGAAACCCCGAGGGATGGTCTTGGAGGCGTAGACGATGGTCGGGATCCAGCGATCGCCGTCGGTGCAGGTGGCGCCCGTGCACGCGGGGTTGAGCCGCTTTTCCGAGAAATGACCTTCGCTCGACCAGAGCACGAAGCCGATGCTGCCGCCCGCGTAGTAGGGGCTGGCCGCGATGTCGGCGCCCGTGAAGATCTTGCCCGGGTGGTTCAGCGGATCATTGGCCTTGTAGGTGGGCGGCTCGGTAACGTCGCCTTTGATCAGAACGAAGATGTCTTTCTCGCTGCACGGGCCGCCGCCCGAGCTCATGCCGGTAGTCTCGTTGCACGTGGTGGTGGGCGCGACGTCGGTGGCGGGCGAGTTGTACCAGCCGACGAACGCAGAACGGTCGCCGGTCTCGTGCAGGAGCAGCTGCGCCGTGAAGTCGCACAGCGGCCTGAACGTCGCCGGCTCGGTGCTCGCGTCCGCGACGGAGTCGAGCACGCCCACGCCTTCTTTGAAGTCGAACAGCTCTTGCAAGCCGACTTCGTCGGCCGGGTTCGCCTTCGGCATGACGGTGCCGTCGGGCTGAGTGACGGCCGCGAAAGCGCTACTAGCGAACAAGGCCAACGCGGCGCTGAGCACGCGAGTGGCGGCGCGCCGACGAATCAAAGAGGGCGAGATCATTGAACCTTGAAGCCTAAAGGCTGAGCGAGGCTGAGCAAACGATTTTGCTCGTCGCGGCGCATTGGTTGGAGCGCGAGTGGGTGCGTGCGCTACAGCGGCGCCTTCAACTCTTTCGGCCGCGGCGACGCGCGAGCAGGATTTCGGCAGCCGTTGGCTGCCTGGTCGCGGGGGCGGGCGGAGCGCTGCTGGGATTTGTGGCGACGCTGGACGGCAAACGCGCTGCGGGCGGAAGCTGCGTGCGCTGAGCGGGCGAAGGCGGGGGCGGAGCTGGAGGTGGACGCGAGAAACGCGGCACGCTCGCCGGAGGCTCATCCGTGGCAGGCGCAGCCTTGCGCGTGCGCAGGCGCTTGAGCGCGCCCACGGCAGTCACGGGCGGTGCCGGGGCAGTAGCGGGCGTGGCGGCGCCGTCCGACGCGGCCGCGGATCGCACGACGGGAGGCGTCCGAAACTGAACGAACGCGCGCTCGATCACCTCAGGCACCGTGAGGCGGCGCGCCGACACGGCCAAGAGCAGTCCGAACGCCGCGATGGCAATCAACCATGGTCCGAGCGGCGTGTACGCAAAGCGCTCAGCGTCGCGATCTTGGAAGATGCCGGCCAAGGTGTCGCGCATTTTTCCGCCACTTTGTTCGGCAATTCGCCGCAACAGGCCGCGATCGGTGCCGGTGGGGCGCAGCTCGTCGCCGAGCGTGAGCACGGCGCCCGTGGTGGCTTCGAGCTTCTGCGTTTGCTCGTCGACCAGCGACGCAACATAGGCGCCCGGACGATTGGCGGGCACGACGGCGCTGTACAGGCCTGCGCCGACGGCGTCGAGCGGAATGCTGGTCGAGCTGCCGTCGGGCGCGGTGACCTTCGCCACCAGGCGACGCAGGCTCTCGGTGCGGCCGTGGTCGTCGGTCACGCTGGCCCGCAGGCGTAGCTCGCCGCCAGTGGTGTCGGCTTCCAGGCGCACGCGCGGATTGTCGGCGCGCCGCGCCAGCTCGCGCGCGAGTTGGCCGAAGAGACGCTCGGCGCCGCCCCAGCTGGTCCACGCTTGACCCCAGCGATCTTTGAAGTCGCTGGTGAACACCGCAGAGCGGCCGATCCCAACGGACCAGGAGGCGAGCAGCGGATCGCCTTCCGGCCCCGCGAGCATCACCTGCGCTCGGCCTTTGGGGATGGTGACGACGTATCCGGTCAGCTCCGGCGCCTGGCCGAAGTCCACTCCACGCAGGACGGGGCTCTGGGTGGCAACGCTGGGGCGAAAAGGCACTTCGTTGATGGCGCTGCGGGCGGCTAGCACCGTCTCTTGCGCGAAGACGGCGGGCAGGCGCATGGCGTCCTCGATCAGGTAGAAGCGGCCGTCGCCCAGCTTGCTCATGCGCTCCAGATCGGGAACATCCGAGCCGTTGCCGAGCGCGACCACGCTGGTGGTGATGCCACGCGCTTTGGCGCCGCTGACCAACGTGAAGGCGCGCGACCGCTCTTCGGCGTCGGAGCCGTCGGCGAACAGCAGCAAGTGCTTGAGCTGCACGCTCTCTTTGGCCAGCGCCGCGTAGCCGGTCTGCAGCGAGAGGTCGACGTAGATTCCGCCGCCGCCCACGCCGACGCCGCGCATCCTCTTGGCCATGCCGGGGCGGTCTTTGATCTCGCCCAGCGGGATCGTCCATTGCACGGTGGTGTCGACGTGCATCACGCCCAGGCGGTCACCTTCGCCGAGCAGCTCCATCGAGCGCACGGCGGCTTCGTTGGCGAGATCGAGCTTGGTGCCCGAGCCGACGGCCGCGCCCATCGAGCCCGAGTAGTCGACCACGATTACTTCTGCCAAGCTGGCGCGCCGGCGCTCTTGCTTCACGTCGAACGACACCGGGCTGACTTCTTCGACCGGTGTTTTGCCGAAGCCGCCAGGGCCTAGCGAGCGATCTCCGCCCATCAGTAGCAGGCCGCCGCCCAAATCGCGCACGTAGGAGGCCAGCGCAGCGAGCTGCGCCGGCGCCAGATCGACCGCGCTGATGTCGGACAGCACGACCAGATCGTAGAGAGCAAAGCCGGCTGCGTCGCCCGGCACTTGCGTGGCGTCGCCGGAGCGGACCTTGAAAGCGGCGCTCTGCAGCGCGCGCACCAGCGGCCCCGCCAGCTGTTTGTCGCGCTCCAGCACCAACGCGCTGGCCTCGCCGGTGACGCGCACGAAGGTCGAGCCGCGGTTGTCCTCGGGGGCTTCGTCCAGCTGCTCGTCCTTGGCCGTCAGCTCGACGTCGTAGCGGTGCAGGCCGGCGCCCTCCGCGACCTCGCGCAGGTGGACCACGTCTTCGCCGGCTGCGATGCTGACGTCGCCGCGCCGCACCAGCTGGCCGTCGCGGTACACCCGCACCTCGACCTCGGCGTCCTGCGGGGCGGAGGTGACGATGCGCAGATCGATGGCCTCGCCGTCGCTGGCGCGCCCGCCGGCCGAGACGGCGACGACTCGGATGTCCTTCAGCTTGCGTTGGTCGAGCGGAATGACGTCGACGCGGACGCCCGCAGCAGCTGCCAGCGCCGCCTCGCCCAACGCGTCCCCGCGGGTCGAAACGCCGTCACTGAGCAGCACGATGCGCGCGGCAGAGTCGGGTGGCACCTCGGACAGGCCGCGGCGGATGGCCGAGCCGAGGTCCGTGCCGTCGCGCGCGAGCTCCGCGCGCTGCGGCGCGGGTGGGTGGCGGCGTTCACGCAGCGGATCTTCGACCATGGCGTCGGCCGCGAAGGCCAAAGTGCCGATGCGATCGCCGTCGCGCATGCCTTGCTCGGCAACCAGCAATTCCTGGGCGATCCGCGCTTCGGCGCTGGGTACCAAATCGATGCTGCGGCTGCGGTCGATGGCTACGATCACGCTCAGGCGATCGATCTGCTTGCCCAGCTCCACGCCCAGCACCGCGAAGGCGGCCGCGATGGCGGCCGTGCCGGTGAGCAAGGTCATGGCCACGGCGCGCCCGCGCGTGCGGCGTAGGCTGAAGCGCGACAGGCGCGTGGTCAACCACAGCAGCAGCACCGTGAGCGGAATGGCCAGCACCGGTCGGCTCAGCCGCACGTAGTGGACCGGCACGCTCAGCCACTCGAGCGCGAACACCAGCGCCGGCGCCAAGGCCACGAGCCGCAGCAACCACAGGATGGGTTTCAAGCTGCGCCTCGCCGCTCTGGGCGCAGCGGACGGATGCGTCCAGCTTCGACCTTGCCCGGGGCGCGGGTCAGCCAAACGACCTGCAGCACGATGGCGAGCAGGGCCACAGCGGCTGCCAAGAAGCTCCAGTCGCCAGGCGACTCGGCGACCGGCGAACGGGTGGCCGCGGGCGCGGTCTGGCTGGCGGCGCTGCCAGGCTCGACCTGACGCAGGTCGCTCTCACTGGGGCTCGTCAGGTTGACGACCGAGAGGGCGCTGCCCGGTCGCGGTCCGGCGTAGCTCACGAGGTAGAACCCGGGCTGGTCTGGGCGGGGCACTATGGCGACGCCGCTGCGCGCTTCGAGCACGCTTTCGACGCCGGCTGGGTCCGTCAGCGTGACTTGTTGCAACGCCGCCGGTACACGCAGCCGCAGCGGAGACCCACTGCGCGCAGGCCCCACCACGTGGCTCTGCCGGTGAGCGCGCGCCAATTCGGCCAAATTGCGCACGAAAAGCACGAACGAGGCGCGCAGCGGCCAGTTGCTCTCGCCGACGTCGAAGCCCACCAAGGTGCCAGTGCGACCCGCCGCCGAGATGTCGACGACCAGCGCGCCCTCGCGCCCTTTGACGAGCACGCTCTGAGCCGAGGGCGGATCCAGCGCGTGAGCTTTGGACAGCGACACACCGTCGAGCGTGATGAAGCGCAGGCGGGGGTCGGTGCGATCCCACGAGGTGACCACGGGCGCGTCCAGCTGCCGCCCTACGACCGCTTCGCGGCACGCCCCGGGCGGGGGGTTCAGGATGATGAAGTCGCCGCCTGGTAGCTCCGGCGGGCAGGCACCGCTGACCACGACCAGCGCGTCGTCCCCGATGCCGCTCTTATCCAAGTCGGCGAGTGGCACGCCGAGCAGCTCTAGGTCCGGATCGGCCAGCAGGGCGCGCTCGAACCAAGGGCTCTGGTGGGCGGGCGCCGTGACGGTGGTCAGCTTGCGGCTCGGCGGTACCCGGCCGTAAGCCGCGTCGTCGACCGGCAGAGCGTCGTGGGGTGACAGCTCGACCAAGATCCCGGTGCCGGCGTCACCGGGCGTGGCTTCGAAGCCGAGCACCACCGGCGCCTTCTGACCCGGCTCGAGGCGCAGCTTGCGCGACGCCAGTACGGTCGGCGAATTGCGCTGCTTGAGGGTGACGAACACGTCGCGCGGCGCCTTGCCGAAGCTTGCCACCTCCGCGAACACCTCGACGCGCTCGCGGTTGCGCGCGTCGCTACCGTCGCCGGGCTCGCGCGCACGCCCTACGTCGAGCCGGATGATGCCGGCGTTGTCGACGGGTTCTCCGACTTTGACGACGCTGAGCGGCACGCGCGTCTGCGGCAGGGGCGCAGAAAGGCCGCCATCGTCGCTGATCACGACGATTCTGCGGTTGCCGGCGCGCTGCGCCAGCTGCTCGCTCGCGAGCGCGATGGCGCGCTCCAGGTGGCCCTCGACGCCGGCCGCGTTGAGCGCCGCCAGGCGTGAGCGCACGCGCGAAAGGTCGCGATCGGCGGGACCGACGACGCGCGGCTCGCCGCCGGCTTCGATCAAGAGCACGTCGGCGCCGGGCGGCAGCGCCGAGAGGACACGCTCTGCAGCTGCCTTGGCGGCATTGAAACGCGTCTCTCCTGGCGTCTCTCCGCTACTGGCGGCCAACATCGAAGCGCTGGCGTCGATGACGAGCGCGACGTGCTCGGAGTCGATGCGTCCGCCAGACAGGGCAGGGCGCGCCAAGGCGATGCCTAGCGCAAGGAGCGCGAGCCCTTCGACGAACAGCAGCAGCCGTCCGCGTAGGCGCTGCCACGGGCTGCGCGCCAGCATGTCACGCGCCGCTGCCTGCCAGAGCCAGGTCGAGGCTACTGTGACCCGTTGGCGCCTCACCTTGAGGATGTACAGGACGACGAGTGGCCCGAGCAGGCCGAGCAGCCACAGGCCTTGCGGGTTCCCCAGCGCGGGCAGACCTGTCACGGGCACGCCGCGAGTCTAGCCCGGAATGAGTCGCCGGGGCCCACGCCTGCCGAACCGAGCGAGCAGGTCCTCGTGCGCGGCCTCCCGCTGGCGTGCGATGTCGGTAAGGACGGCTTCGATGGCCTCCGTCCCCGCGTCACGGACGGTGGCGAGGTTCTGCTCGGCAATGCGTTCGCGCACGGGCTTGGGAGCTGGTTGCGCGGGATGCTGGAGGGCCTTGAAGGCCGCTGGTGTGAGCGCCGAAACATCCAAGAACGCGGTGCCACTAGTAAGCCCTTTTATGCCGGAAAGAGCGCTTTTTCGCACCAACTGCAGGGTCGGATCAGGGCTTCGGCGGACGAACGGAACGAGCCTGTCGGGGTGGGTCAGGTCGGCGCCTGCGGCGGGGTGAAAGGCTGCCATCGCGAAGGCGTCGAGGTTTTTCTGACCCGTCTCGGCGCGTGTGCGCAGACGTCGTGCGTAGTCTTCGAAACCGAGCCGGTCGAGGTCGAGGAGCGGGTAGATGAAGAGCGCCACGTCCACCTCGGCGCCAGTCTCGGGAGCCTGCTCGTGAAGGTCGAGGAGGCTACTGAGCGACTCGTCGAAATCATCGCGATCTACGCTGAAAACAACGCGCAGCGTGACGCCGCCCTCCTTGCGCGCTGACCTTGCCCACGGGCAGAAATTGAAGCGCTCGACCACCTCGACGGCGTAGCGTTCGTAAGCCTCCAGCGTCGCGTGCCGAAGCGCCTCCGCGAAGTCCTCTGCGACTGGGGAGACGGCGTTCACGACCCACATCTATCACTCGCCGACTTGACGAGCGCTACGAAGTCCATGCAAAGTGTCACTCAACGCGAGCGCGCTTAGGTCGTGCTCCGTTAATTACAAGAGGACGGACAATGGCCGGACGTAAGAAGAAAGCATCGAAGAAGGCAGCGGCACCGATGGCAGCAGCCCCGGTAGCCAAGAAGGCGAAGAAGAAGGCGAAGCGCAAGGCGAAAGCCAAGGCGGCCGCTCCGGCTGCTGCTGCGCCCGCTGCAGCCCCTGCCAAGAAGGCCAAGAAGAAGGCCAAGCGCAAGGCGAAGAAGGCGTAATGCTTCCGGATGAGCGCGGGTGCCGAGGCGCAAATGCTTCGGTGCTCGCGCTCTCTGTATTTTGTGGGTTTGTGAGGTTATTTTCGGCGCTGAATCGCGGAGCGCGATAGCGAGCGAAAGAGAACAGGAAGGCGGGAAGGCGAGAAGGGTGGGGTTCGAGAAGCGCGTTGCTCCGCTGAGGACACGTCAACGCGAAACAGACTTGGGGTTACGAGTTGGAGCGTCCACTCAATCCCCAATCCTCACGGCTCAATCCTCGTTCGTGCCCAACACGATGCGCCGCATGGGCGCTTCTAGCGGCTCGTCGGTCAGCACCCGCACGTAGCGACCCCCCAGGCGGCGGGCGGTGGCGCGCAGCTCCTCCACCAGCCCGGCGAGGCGGGCCAGGTAGGCCTCGATGGCGCTCGGGTCCATGGTCACTTCGACCTCGGCCTGGGTCTCGGAATCGACGAGGCCCAGGTCCCCCTCGAAGTCGGGCTCGAGCTCCATCCGGCTCAGCACCTGGACCAGGGTCAGGGCATGCCCCTGGGCCCGTAGCCGTGACAGCTCGTCCGCGACCGGTCCGGAGTCGAAAAAATCACTTAGGACTACCAGCAGGCCGGGGCGAAACGCCCGCTCGGACACCCCGCGCAGTGCTGCTGGGAGCGACGTTTGCCCCTTGGCTTCGATATGGGTCAGCTCGCTCAGCACGCGATGCAGCGCGCCCCGTCCCCGCCGTGGCTCACCGACCACCGCGAGGCCGCGGGTGCCCGTGTTGCCGCTGACCAACAGCTGCACGCGCTCGGAGTCGTTCAGCGCCAGGTAAGCAATCGCGGCCGCGATACGCCGCGAAACCTCGATCTTTCTGGGGTTTCCGAAGTCGAGCGACGCTGAGGCGTCAATCAGGATGCGCACCGCGACGTCTTCTTCGGCGCGAAAGGTTTTCACGACCGGGGCGCCGCTGCGCGCGAACGCCAGCCAGTCGATGCGCCGCAGGTCGTCGCCCGGCGCGTAAGGTCGGTGCTCTTGAAACTCGGCGCTACCCCCGCGGCGACGGGCCACGTGGTCCCCAGTGCCGCCGGAGCGCACATCGACCTTGAGGCGCCGGCGGAGCAGGCCGAGCTCGCGCACGAAGTCGGCGTCGAGCAGGCTGGCCGACGTCATCGGGGGGCTTCAGGCTCCGGTTCCGGCTCGGGTTCGGGCAGGGGCACGCCGTCGGCCTCGGGCGGCGCGGCGGCCTCCATTTCGGCCTGCAGCTCGGCGTCCAGCAGCGCCTCCAGTTGGCTCGCGCGCTCCCGCTCTTGAACCAGTCGAGTGTGGGCGCGGCCGGCCGCCATGATGAACAGGCCGAGCCCGAACAGGACGTAGCCGGCCGAGCACAGCACGGCAGGCAAGATGAGGTTGGGTAGATTGACGGAGCTGCGCTGAATCTCTTCAGCCAGCACGAAGGCGTAGGTCGGGCTGGGCGAGGCGAGCGCCAAGGTGCCGTCGCTCGTTTGGGTGACCACGCCCGCGATGGCCATCACGATCCACGGACCAATCGCGGCAACGACGGTGGTCACGACCAGGAGCACCCGCGGCACCACCGGGGTCTCGGCACGGGTGCGGAAAAAGGCCGAAAGGCCGCACAGGAACAGCAAGAACGCGAGCAGCTGACCATCGAAGGCGAGCAGCACCTCGCGATCCGTCGGCTTGGTCAGCGTCAGTAGACCCACGCCGATACTGGCTGCAAAGGCGACGAGCACCAAGCCCACCAGCCACGCTGTTGCTGGCACTACGCCGGGCCCTAGCGCGCGCAGGGCGCGACTTCGGCCCGCGCGGTCCCATGCGACGCGAACGCGCCGTGAGGGCCCCAGCGGCTCCCCAGCGACCATCAGCACCACGAACAGGAAGAACAGGAACAGGAAGCTGCCCTGCGCCTTGGCCCAGTCCACATGGCGCGTCGCGACCGCCACGATGCCGCAGCAGCCGGTCAGCGCCAGAGAGGACACGATGGTCCAGACCCGCAAGCGCGTGGAGCGGTCATCGCTGGGACCGGCCAGGTTGGCGATCGTGACCTCGTAGAACAGCCACGCGGGGACCAGCACGGCGACTGCCGGTAGAACGACCAGGAAGGCCAGGTAGGGTAGCCCGAGGTCCGCGCGCACCCAGGCGGTGGGCAGCCACACGGGGGGACCCTGCGCCACGCCCGGCCATTGCTCGTGCACCGCCACCGACAGCGCGACGCCCAGACCCGTGAACGTCGCGAACGACGTGGTGAGCGCCAAGATGAGCGTGATGATGATGGCCGAGGCCGAGCTTTGGAACTTGGACGACAGCGCCAAGCCGAACGCGACAGCCAGCGCCGCGAACACGAAACAGCAGAAAAACGCGAGAATTACCTCGGTCGCGGTGACGCCGCCGAACAGAAATGGCAGCGCTCCGACCGGCGCCAGCATCACCAAATACATGGCGACGTAGGTGTAGGCGGCGAGGAACTTTCCGCGAGCGATGCGGGCGGGGGTGAGGCTGGTGAGCGCGAGCGCCTCCCAGGTGCGCCCGTTCTTTTCACCCGCGATGGTGTTCGCGGCAACGGCAGGTCCGAGCCAGGTGACGAGCGCGAAGGCGAGCGAAAAGAAGGTGTGGAAGATACCCACACCAACCTTGGCGGGCTCGGCGGTGACGCTGGCGATGCCACCCACCGAGCTGATCAGCAGCGCGACCGCCACCGTGATGGCCATCAAGATGACCGGGGTACGCGCCAGCCGCGCTGATTGACGCAGCTCACGCATCCAGACCGGGTTTGGGTCGCGGGTCAAACGCGACCAGCCCCAGCGCCCGCGCGCCAGCAGTGACGACCCGGGAGCCAGCGGGGGGACGGAGGGCGAGCCTGACTGAACGCTCATTGCAGGTCTCCGCGCGTGACTTCGAGGAAAATGCGCTCGAGCTCGTTCCGCTCGGGCTCGACCCCGACGATGCCGACCCCTTGCCCGACCAAGTGCCGGACGACGTCGGCTACGAAGCGCTCGTCGCCCGAATAGTCGACGGTGAGCAAGCCGCCCGGTGCCGGATCGACTTGATGCACGCCGACGCCGCCAGCCAAGAGCGGCACGACCAAGCGCGAATCGCCCAGCACGCGCAGCTTCAGGCGCCGGCGCGCAGCTGCCGGAATGGCCGCTCCGCCGGGCGTCAGCTGTGTCTGCGCCGGGGGGGTGAGGCCAGCCTGCGCGTCGACCAACGCGGCGCGCGTGGCTGCGTCTTTGTCTCCGTGCGCACGCCGGGCCAGCTCTTCGCCAATGGCGGCGATCGGGCCGGCCACGACCAGCTGACCTCGCTCCAAGATGCCGACCGACGTGCAGACGTCGGACAGCTCGGTGAGGATGTGGCTCGACAGGAAGATGGTCTTGCCCAAATCGCGCAGCTCGAGCAGGAGATCGCGTAGCTCGATGCGGGCGCGCGGATCGAGGTCGCTAGCCGGCTCGTCCAAAATCAGGACCTTGGGGTCGTGCAGCAAGATGCGCGCGACCTGCAGCCGCTGCTTCATGCCCTTGCTCAGCTCGGCGACCAGGCGCCCGTCGAGCTTCTTCAGGTCGGTCAGCTCCAACACCACGTCTACGACGCTGGCGTCGGGCACTTGGTAGGCGTCGGCGAAGAACTCCAAGAACTCGCGCACGGTGATGCGCTCGTAGACGCCGGCGTGATCGGGCATGTAGCCGATGGCGCGTCGCACCTTGTCCGGGTCGATACTGACGTCCAATCCGTCGATCTCGACGCGGCCCGTGGCGGGCTCGAGCAGTGTCGCCATCACGCGGATGGTGGTGGTCTTGCCGGCGCCGTTGGGGCCGATGAAGCCGAAGATTTCGCCGTGGGCGACGTCGAAGCTGACGTCGCGCAGCACCTCGCGCGCGCCAAAACGGTGCGATAAGTGACGCACCCGGATCGCCGGAGCGTCGCTCATGGCACGCCTCCCACGCCGATCACCCGCAGCAGGGTGCGATCGGCTTCCAGCGGAAAGCCGCTGTCGGTCAGCTTCCCCTCGCCGCCGTCGAGCTGGCCGATCAGCACCGGCACGTCGACAGGCCAAAAATCGATGTTGCGCGTCGTCGCGCTCTCGATGGCGTCCCACGCGCTGCTCAGGCCCTTGCTGCAGCTCTCCAAGCGCTCCTTGGCCGGGCCCAGCTCCAGCCCCGAGCGACCGAGCGCGCCGGAGCGCGACATGGCCAGGCGTTGGCCCGCACCTTCGCTCACTTCTTCGCCGTCTTTGATGCGAATGAAGAAGCGCCCGTCGCGCGAGCCGCCCGGCATCAAGACCGCGCCGACCAGGTCGCGGCCGAGGCGATTCTTGATGCTGACGCTGCCATCGGTCCCGCGCAGCAGGCTCACGCCGCCGGCCAGGTTCATGAAGCCGTCCTCCTCGACCACCACGACCTCCCAGGGGCGGCCGCGCAGGTTGCTCAGGCGCGCGCCGTCGCGATCGACGACCAGCCGACGACCGGTCGATTCGGCGTCGCCCGCGACGTCCAGCACGTTGCCCCGCGCGCTGGCTTGGACGGTGCGCTCCCGCGCGGAAGAGGCGTAGAGGCCACGAAAGCGCGTGGCTGCGGCGCGGCTCATGCCGGCGCCGGCTTCGACCAAGGTCAGCCGCCGAGCGCGGCCGCTGACGCCGCGCCCGAGCGCGCCCAGCGCCACCACCAGCCCCAGCGCGAGCGCTGACAGCGCCGGTAGGCGCATGAGCGCCCGTAGCGGCTTGCCACTGCGCCGCGCGAGGTAGAAGTTGAGCGGCCCGGCCAGGCCAGCGTACGCCAACAGCAACAGCGCCGAGACGACGATGGTCCAGCGCGTGCCCTGGTTCGGATCGAGCTCGCGCCGAATGTCGTTCAGGCGCGACTCGTCGAGCGTCTGCTCGGCGAAGGGCAACGCGATGGCGGCGTCGCGATCCCAAGCGTGGCGGGTCAGATCGGCCAGCTTGTGGTGCGTCCAGGGGTCGCTCACGAATGGCTCGGAGTTGGGCCGAAACGCCAGCAAATGCAGCTCGCCGAGGCCGTAGCTGGCGGCTGCTCCCCAGGGTGACGGGCGCAGGTTGCCGCCAGAAAAGCCGCGCAGGCGCGTGCGCGCGTCGGCGCTGGGGGTCAAGCGTAGCTCGGTGATGCCGGTGGGCCTGCCGCTCGCAGGGCCGCCAACCGGATCGACCGGCTGTGAGAACACCGCCTGCCCGCGCAGCTCTTCGGGAGCTGCTTGCTCGTGCACCGCGCCGCCCGCCCAAGCCTCCAAGTAGGGCGCGCGCAGATCTTCCGGACGCTCCGGCACGAGCGCTAGCGCGCCGCCGGCCAGCAGCCAATCGGACAGCGCGGCGCGCGCTTCTTCACCGATCAGCTGCAGCTCGGCCGAAGTCGCGAGCACGACCGTGGCGGCGGCGTAGCCGCTGGCGGTGCGGGGAACCACCGGCTCGCCGGTGCGCGCATCTTGGCGGGCGCTGCCCACCGACACGAGCGGCGCCGCCAGCCCGCCCCAGCGCGTGTTCGAGAGCGGTACGCCGAGCAGGCGCAGCGCGGGCGCGATGTGGCTGGGGGAGCTCAAGTCGAAGACGAGCGGATCGTGGGTGCGCAGCTCGGCGCTCTTGGCTTCGGCCAGCAGCTGTCCGTCGCTGCCGCGCGCGGCCACGCTCAGGCTCGGGGCCACGCCCGGAAAGCCGTGCACCGGCACCTCCACCGAAACCTGCGAGCGCGCCGCCACCGAGAAAGGCACGTCCGTGCCGTTGCGGGGCCCGCCGGAGCCGCGCGCCCAAGCCATCCGCGCCTCCACCGACAGCGTGCCGCGCACTACCTCGTTCGAGCGGTTCTCGATGCGCACGCTGGCGCTCATCCAACCGTCGACGGCCGGCGTGCCGTTGCCGAGGAGGGGCTCCACGTTCACGAGCAGGGGGCTCGCCGCCTGGGCTGGCGGCGCCCCCGCTAGCAGACCGAGGCCGAGCAGTGCGCCGCAAACACGGCTCCGAAACGCGAATGGCAATGAGCCTGGCACTAGCTTGCCGCCACCGCGTGAGCCACGCCCTTTGGCAACTGGTCGACGTTGCTCAGCAGCTCGGCCACGACGCGATCGGTGGTGACGCCGTCGGCCTCGCCCTCGAAGCTGCGCAAGATGCGGTGCCGCAGCACCGGGGCTGCCGCGCGCTTCACGTCTTCGAACGACACTTGAGCGCGGCCTTCCAAGAGCGCGATTGCCTTGCCAGCGAGCACCAGCGACTGACCGCCGCGCACGCCGGCGCCGAAGCGCACGCTGCGCTTGACCAGCTCGGGTGCGTTGGGTGAACCAGGGTCGGAGCTGCCGACCAGGCGCGCGGCGTAGCGCAGCACCGGCTCCGCCACCTCGACCTCGCGGCACAGGGCGCGCAGTTCGAGCACGTCGCTCTGGGTCAAGACTCGCGCGGGCGGCGCCGTGGGCGCGCCGGTGGTTCGCCGCAAAATTTGGGCAAAATCGTCGTCGCCGGGGCTTTCGACCAGCACCTTCAGCAAGAAGCGATCGAGCTGCGCCTCCGGCAGCGGGTAGGTGCCCTCCATCTCGATCGGGTTCTCGGTCGCGAGCACGAAGAACGGCTCTTCGAGCTTGTGGCGGACCCCCGCGATCGTCACCGAGTGCTCTTGCATGGCTTCGAGCAGCGCGCTTTGAGTCTTGGGTGTGGCGCGGTTGATCTCGTCGGCCAGCACCACCTGGCCGAAGATGGGGCCGCGGTGCAGCTCGAAGCGGCCGCCCGGCGTGGCGCCTTCGCCCATCACCAGCACGTTGGTGCCCGTGATGTCGCTGGGCATCAGGTCAGGGGTGAACTGGATACGCGAGAAGCGCAGGTCGAGGCAGCTGGACAGCGTGCGCACCAGCAAGGTCTTGCCCAGGCCCGGGTTGCCTTCGAGCAGCACGTGCCCGCCGGCGATCAAACCCCACAGCACCTGCTGCACTACATCGCGCTGGCCGACGATGACACTGCCGACGGCCTGCACCAGCTCTTCTGCTGCGCGTTTGGCCGCGGCGAGCCTCGACTGGAACGATTCGCTCATACGGACCGGGATGCTAGCAAAGTCGCGCCATAGCTCGAAGCGATGCCTCAAAACCTGCCAAAGACTGACTGACCGGTGCTAGGGCTCGAAGTAACGCCCCACGTGCTCGCGATATTCTTCGGGAACTTCCGACTGTTCGACCGCACCGATTTCGCCGGGGGCGACGCTGCCCAGGCTGCCGGTGCCGCGCTGGTTGGCGGTGTCGCCGGGCCGGGCAGGGGCTCTGCCCAAGGTGGCAGCGTGCATGGGCCCCGCGCCGCGTTGCGCGTTGGCTTTGGCGCGGAGCTCGGGCGCCTCGATGGTTTTGCTCTCGCCGGTGTGGTCGCCCGTGCCGGTGTCGTGGGTGCCAGCGCCGTTGCCGGGGGGCCCGTTGCCGTTGCCCTGAGGCTTGCCTTGGCCGGGTCCAGGGTTACCGGCGCCAGGGCTGCCGGCCATCGGCATGGGCATCATGCCAAGACCGCGCTCGGCTTCGCCAAGACCGCGCTCGGCCTCGCCCAACGCGCCGTCGCGCTGGGCCTCGCCGGCGGGTGGCGGGTTGGCCATTTGGCGCAGCTGCTCTTCCAGTTCTTTCTGCGCGTCGGGTGACGCGAGGCGACGCGCGAGCTCTTCCATCTCTTCGCGCGTCATGGGCGAGGCGGCGCCACCCGGGCTCTGCTCCAGCTGCTTTTTCAGCTGCTCGGCTAGGCGCTTGCGCTCGTCTTCCGTCAGCTTGCTCAGCGCCTTACCCATGGCTTCGGCCAGACGCCGCGCGGCTTTCGGATCGCCCGTTTGCCCGAACTCCCTCAGGTCCTCGAGCGCCTGAGCGTCGAGCTTGCCGCCGAGCGCTTCGCCCAGCTCGCGCAGCGCTTCGGCTTCGGCGGCGCGCTTGTCGAAGGCGTCGCGCTGCTCTTTCAGCGCGTCAGCGATGCCTGGCGCGCCCTTCTCGCGCGCTTGGCGCTCGGCCTCTTCGAGCGCCTGCTTGGCGCTCTCGCGAGCTTGCTTCTCGGCTTGGTTGGCCAGGCGCTGCATCTCTTGATCGAACGCGGTGATGTCACCGTCGCCCAGGGCGCGCGCGGCCTTCTTGGCCTCGGCGTGCTCGTTCAGCGCGGTGATGGCGGCTTCGAGCCCTTGCCGGTTCTGCTCTTTGCCGAACTCGGAGCGCAGCTCCGCGATGCTGTCGCGCAGCTTGGCCATGCGCGACAGTGCCTCGCGCTTCTCCATGCCTTGCTGCAGCTCGCCGCGCAGCTTCTTGGCTTCGTCGGCCAAGGCGCGTAGGCGCCGTTCGTCCTCGGGGCTTCGACCGTGCTGGTCCTTCAGCGCCTCGATGCGCTCCAGTCCCTTCACCTGGCCTTGCTGAACCCGTTCGACGCCGGGCGCTCGCGCCACGGGCGGCGCCTTGGGCAACGGCGTCAAGCTGAGCCAGGCGATCGCGATGAGCCCCACCGGGCCGAGCAGCTGCTGGGCGTCCCACAGCTTCGGGCCACGCAGCTTGCTCGCACCTGCGTCGAGCGATTTGGCGGCCGTGTCCTTCAGGTGCACGGCAGCTTCGCTGGACTCGGCGCGCAGGCCCAGCGCGGTCACGGTCTGCTCCTGCAAGCCGAGCTTCTCGTCCAAGTACAGCGCGACGTCTTCGTCGCTCCAGCGCCGTCGCGCTGCCACCCAGGTGGCCACGCCCGCGCCCACCAGGCCGAGCGCGGCTGCAAACGGGCGCAGCTCGCCGTGACGGAGCCACCAAAAGCCGCCTGCCAGCAGGCTCCCGGCGCACAGGCCCAGCGCGGTGCCGGTCAAGGTGCGGCGCAGCCACAAGCGCCCGCGCACTCGGCGTGCGAGCCGTCCGAAGGCACGCTCGAGCTCGAGGGATGCAGACGCTTCAGCCACCTTCACGGCAGCGTAGCGTCCCCGCCCGGGTCGAGCCAGCCCGAGCGCGCCAGCCCGGGTTTCCCAGCGGTTCAGCGCGCCCTACCGGCTACCTGCCTCGCGTGCTTGGGCGCGCCCAAGCACGTAGGCGACTCAGTCACACAAGTTGACGCCGAAGGTCCGCGCGTAGGCGTTCTTGGTCGTGTCGTACTGGTCGTCGCTCCACACCACCGCAAAGCCGTTGGTGCCGGCGGCAATGTGCGCTTCGCTCGTGGCGGTGCCGCTGCCCATGTCGGTGAACTGCTGGCCGTAGGTGCAGCCGTTCAGCACCTCTTGGCCTTTGACGACTTTGTTGTAGCCGCTGACCGCCAGGTAGCCGCGCTTGGTCTGAACCATCTGGTCAGGCTCGAAGTCGGTGAAGCCGATGTAGGTCGGACCACATATGCTGCTGCCGGCAGTGTTGAACTCTTGGAAGGAGATGCCGAGGCTTTCGCTCCACATCACCGCGAAGCCGCCGCCGTTGCGCGGCGCGATGACGGGTTTGCGCGCCCCGTTGGCCGTCGGTCGCAGCTGCACGTGCTTCGTTTCGACGTTGGAGCCGCTCCTGATGCTAAGCTCGACCGTTTGTGGTGGGTTCGAAGGCGCGCTGGTCAAGTCCCCCTCATGGTAGACGACGCCGAGCGTGGTACCGGACACGGCGCCGCTCGGGTGACGACCGCTGGACACCTCGGTCAGGTAGGCGCTCGCTGCGTTGGCGGTGTCGACCGTGTAGCCGTACCCCCAGTTGCCGGAGTGAAAGCCGCCCCAGGCCATGAGGTAGAAGCTCTTGTTCGGCATCGAGAAGGCGTTGGCGTCCGTGCCGCTGCCGCCTGGGTGGCCCAAGTCCACCGCGGAAGCCGGCGTGAACGCGCCGGCCGTGGTGGCGCGGCGAAAGTAAAACTCTCCGCTGCTATCCATGTAGAAGATGCCGAAGTTCGAGCCGTTCCAGGCGATGGCCGAGTGCCAGAGCTGGGTCGGCGCGAGCTCCGTCTTGGCGAGCGCGATGGTGTTGTTCTGGTTCAGCGTGGTCAGGTAGGTCTTGGCGGCGCCGTAGACGATGCCGTAGATGCTGCCCGCCGCGGTGATGGAAGGCAGCACGCCCGTGCCGAACGCCTTGGCATTGCCTGACAGCTTGAGGGCCGCGTTGTCGGCCATGTCGAGCTTGCCGTCGCAGTCGTTGTCGATGCCGTCGCAGATCTCGGTCGCGCCTGGGTTGATGTCGACGTTGGCGTCGTCGCAGTCATCGCCCTTGCTGGAAGCGACGGCGACGTAGCCGGTCTTGGCCGAGCCGCAGAACTTGGCGACGGCGCCGTTGGCGCGGTAGCCGTCCTTGTCGGCGTCGAGGTAGAAACTGCCGCACGAGCCGCCCGCGCAGTCACTGCTGGCGGTGCACGTTTGCCCGTCGATCAGCTTGCAGTCGGCGCCGTTGTTGCGGCAGACGCTGCCCGTCGGGCAAGCCGAAGCCACCCAGGCGCCGTTGGCGCCGCAGATTTGCTTGTTGTCGGGCGCGTTGGGGTTGCAGCGCAGGGTCTTTTGATCGCCCACGCAGGCGTTCCACTTACCGGTAGCGCCGTTGCAAGTCTGCGTGCCGCAGCCGCTGTCTCCACACGCATTGGCCGGATCGGTGGCGACGCAGGTGCAGCCATCGCGGTAGATGCCGTTGCAGTTCGTGTCGTTGGCGTCGTCTGCCGCCAGGCAGGTGTCGCTGGTCTTGGGGGTGACGCCGCCCATGCAACCGCCGAGCGTGCCGCCCGAGCAGGTTTGCTTGCCCTTCGAGCAAGCGCCGGTGTCGATGCCGCAGTCGTACTGGGTGGTGCCGGTGCAGGTGCAGCCTTCGTTGGCCGTGCCGTCGCAGTCGGCGTCGTTGCCCGGCTCGCAAGTGTCGGCAGCGGCCGGCTCGATGCCGCCTTCGCACGTCTCCGGGTACACGCCGTTCACGCAGGTGACGGTGCCCTTTTCGCACGGACCCGTGTCGGTGCCGCAGGGCTTGACGGTGCCGTTCACGCACGTGCAGCCATCGTTGACCGTGCCGTTGCAGTTGGCGTCGTCGTCCGCGTCGCAGGTGTCGGTGGCGGCTGCCACGACTTCACCCGTGCAGGCGCCCCACACCATGCCTTGGCAGGTCTGCGAGCCCTTCTTGCAGTTGCCGACGTCGGAGCCGCAGTCGCGCTTGTCGCCGTCGGCGCAGGCGCAGCCTTCGTTGGGCACGCCGTTGCAGTTGGCGTCGTTGCCGGCTTCACAAGTGTCGGCGGCTTCGGGCGCCACGGCGCCGATGCACACGCCCCATGTCGTATCGTCCTCGCACTTGCGCTCGCCCAAGCGACAGGTGGTCTGGCCAGCGGGCGGCTTGCCCGGATACGCCACGCCGTCGGCGCTCGCGTAGCAGCTCTCGGTCGCGCCGGGCTCGCACGGCGCTTCGGTGTCGGCTCCGCCGGCGCCGCCCGCCGTGCTGCTGCTGCCGGAGCTTCCAGCGGTGCCTGCGTTGTTGGTGTCGCCGCCCGTCGCAGTGCTGCCCGCACTACCCGCGGTCGGCTCGGAGAACTCTTTCTCGTCGACGCTGCACGCCGTCGCCGCGAGCATCGCACCACCGACGAAAATACCGACCCACGCGCTCTTGAGCCCCACGATCATGCCTCCCAGTATCATTCACGTTTCCTAAGGTCCAGCGGGTTCGCGGAGTGTCGACGCCCGCGCGCTGCGCAGTCCAGCGGCGCTTCACTCCTCGCTGTGAAGACGCGACGCTGCTCACTCCCTGCAAGGGCTGAGAGTGTCCGGACGAGCCAGAAGCAGTGAAGCTGGGAGCCGTCCCGGCGCGGGACGGCGTGTTTTGTGGGCGCGAATCACTTGAACGGGCGGGCGGCATCGGCGAGAGTGCGCGCCATGGCAAGGTGGAGTTGGCGCGCGCGAGCTATCGGACTCGCATTCTCGGCAGCGGTGCTGGCACCGCATGGCGCTTTCGGAGCGCAAGATACGGCAAAACGTTACTTCCAAAACGGCGTGGACCTGATCACCGCCGCGCAGCCCAACTACCAAGACGCCTACTATCAGTTTCAGCTCGCTTACCGTGAGAGTGGACAGAGCTGGAAGGTGCTGGGAAACCTCGGTCTCTGCGCGCTCAAGCTGGAGCGCGATCAAGAAGCGGTCGGTTTCTACGAGCAATACCTGAAGAAGGGCGGGTCCGAGATCGCCGCCGAAGAACGCGCAGCGATCGAGCAGGACTTGCTGCTGCTCAAGGGTAACTTGGCCACGCTGCGCATCAGCTCGCCCGTGCAAGATCTGAAGATCGTGGATCGCCGCGCCGGCAGCTCAGCGCCAGCACAGTCGTACTCGCTGAAGGCTGGAGCGCTGGAGCTCGAGCTGCGCGCCGGCAATCACACCATCACTGCCACGAACGGCGACAAGCGGCTCACTTGGGAGGTCGTGCTGGAGCCCAAAATGGTGACGGAGCACACCTTCGATTTCGACGCGCCGATCGCGCCGCCGGCCCCCGCTGCGGCACCTCCCAGCGCGCCAGCGGCAGACGCCGCCACGAAGCCGGCGCCCGCGCCTGTGAGCAGCGGGCCCAATCTCCGCATCCCTGCCTACGTCTCGCTGGCGGCCGGCGCGGTTGCTGGGGGTCTCGGTGGCTACTTCTTGTGGCAGAGCACCGACTACGAGTCGCAGTCGAACACCATCTTCGCCTGTGACAAGCGGCCGCTTGGGTGCACCACCCAGGAGAGGGCCGACGTTCGCGGCCTCGAAGCAGACAGCAGCAGCGCCAAGACGCGTGCGGTCGTCGCTTTCGGCGTGGGCGGCGCTGCCATCGTGACAGGAATCGTGCTCTTGGCCGTCTCAGGTTCGAGCAGCAGCTCGGACGCTCCCGCCGTGAGCGCCTGGGTCGGCCCGCGCGAGATCGGCCTCAGCGGCCGTTTCTGACGGAGGGGGCTCGGGACCGGCTGACCCACGCGACAGCCGGCTATCTCGCAGAAAAGCTGCCCATTCTGTGCCGGAGAGCGGGCCATGGCGCGTGCTAGCTTGCGGGCATGACGGCTCACAAGATCACCGTGCCCGAGCTGCGCGCCCGCAAGACGCGCGGGCCCAAAATCGCCATGGTGACGGCCTACGACGCCACCATGGCCAAGCTGCTCGAAGCCGGCGGCGCCGACGTACTGCTCGTGGGCGACTCGCTGGGCATGGTCGTGCAAGGCCTCAGCAACACCCTACCCGTCACCCTGGACGAGATGTGTTACCACGGGCGCGCCGTCGCCCGAGCCGCCCAGCGCGCGCATGTGATGGCCGATCTGCCGTTCATGAGCTACCAGGCCTCGCCCGAGCGCGCCGTGGAATCGGCAGGCAAGCTGCTCAAGGAGGGTGGCTGTGAGTCGGTCAAGCTCGAGGGCGGTCGCGATTTCGCCGAGCACGTGCGGCGCATCACCGCCGCCAGCATCCCGGTGATGGCCCACATCGGCCTCACACCGCAGAGCGTGCACGCCATGGGCGGCTTCAAGGTGCAGGGTAGGGGAGCCGAAGCCGCCGAGCGGCTGCTCGAGGACGCCAAGATCTTGGAGCAGGCCGGCGCTTTCGGTCTGCTGCTCGAAGGCATTCCGAGCGAGCTGGGCGCGCGCATCACCGAAGCGGTGTCGATTCCAACCATCGGCATTGGCGCGGGCCCGGGCTGCGACGGCCAGGTGCTGGTCTGCTACGACTTCTTGGGCATGTACCCCGACTTGCGGCCGCGCTTCGTCAAGCGCTTCGCCGAGATCGGCGAGTCCATCGTCGACGCGACGCGCGCGTACGTTGCCGAGGTTCAGGGCGGCGCGTTTCCGACCGACGCCCACTCGTTCGGCGCGGGGCCGAAGGCCGAGCTGACGGGTAACCGCCCCGTCGTTGGCAGCTTGCCGCCCGGCTACGGTCCTGCGAACGAATGAGCCAAAAGAGATGAGCGCGCCTGCCATTCACCGTACGGTCGCTGATTTTCGAGCCGCCTGTGACGCCGCCCGAGCCGGCGGCGCTCGCGTGGGCTTCGTACCGACCATGGGCGCGCTCCACGCTGGGCACCTGCACTTGGTGCGCGTCGCCCGGCGCCACGCCGAGCGCGTCGCGGTCAGCATCTTCGTCAACCCGACGCAGTTCGGACCGAACGAAGACTTCTCGCGTTACCCGCGCAACCTGGAGCGCGACGTCGAGCTGCTGGCCGGCGCCGGCGCCGACCTGGTGCTCGCGCCGAGCGCCGAAGAAATATACCCCAAGGGTGAGAAAACGCGCGTGCGCGTCAGCGGCCTGAGCGAGCACCTGTGCGGCCCGTTTCGGCCTGGTCACTTCGAGGGCGTGGCCACGGTGGTGACCAAGCTGCTCGCGATCGCGGGCCCGTGCACGGCCGTGTTCGGCCGCAAAGACTACCAGCAGCTCAAGATCATCGAGCGCTTGGCGCGCGACCTGCTTTTGCCGGTCGCGGTCGTGGGCGAGCCTACGGTGCGCGACGCCGACGGCCTGGCGTTGAGCTCGCGCAACGCCTATTTGTCGGCCGAGGAGCGCGCGCGCGCTTTGGCCATCCCGCGCGCGCTGGCCGAGGCCGCAGCAGCCTTCGCGGCAGGCCAGCGCCGCGCTGCGGCGTTGATCGAACCCGTGCGGGCGGCCCTGGGTGCGGCCGGCCTCCGCCCGGACTACGCCGAGATCGCCGACGCCGACGAGCTTTTCCCGCTCGCTCCCGACGCGCCCGTGGGGGACAGGGCCTTGATCGCGCTGGCGGCTTTCTGTGGCACCACCCGCCTCATCGACAATCTGGTACTGGGGGAAGACGCGGCACCGGTGACGGCGCCGCCGGAGGCACGATGAGCGAAGTACAGCCAGGCGAGCGGCGTTTCCCCGGTGTTTTCGTAGTGGTCGAAGGTATCGACGGCTCGGGCAGCACCACGCACACCAAGCTCTTGGGCAAGGCGCTACGGCAACGTGGCCTCAAGGTGGTCGAGACGTGCGAGCCGAGCCCCGGTCCAATCGGATCCATGATTCGCCAGGTGCTGCAGCGGCGTTTGTTCGTGGCTGACGCTACGGGACCGCGCGCGTTCGCTTGGTCGACTATGGCGCTGCTGTTCGCCGCCGATCGCATGGACCATTTGGACTCGACGGTGGTGCCGGCGCTTCGCGAAGGCGCCATCGTGCTCAGCGATCGCTACGACTTGTCGAGCTTGGCGTACCAATCGGTCACGTCGCCGACGGGAGAGAAGGTCGTGCCCTGGATCCGCGAGCTGAACGCGGCCGCGCTACGCCCCGACCTGACGGTCGTGATCGACGTTCCTGTCGAAGTGGCCGAAGAGCGCCGCCGCTTGCGGGGCGGCGTCGAAGAAATGTTCGAAGCGCGCGATCTGCAGACGCGCCTGTGCTCCGTCTACGAGCAAGCCGAACGGCTCGTGCCAGACGACCGCCTGGTGCACGTGACCGGCGTGGGCGCAGTGTCTGACGTCGCGGCCAGCATCCTCAACGCCGTGACAGCGCTCGATCCGGCATTTTTTAGTGCCAAGCCCGCGAGCTAGCGGGCTTTTGGGCCTGCTCGAAACTTGCCGGGGCTCGGCCGTGCGGCCCATAGTTCGGGCGTGTCCGTGACCTCGCGCCTTTTGGTCTGCGCTGCGCCGCTCTGGCTGCTGGGCTGCGCTTCTTCCCCGTACCCGTCCGTCAACGACCCGATGCCGCCGCCGGATCCGGGCAGCGTTCCCGGGGGGGGCGCCAAGGCAGCGGGCGCGAAGCCTGCGACGTCGCCCGTCCAAAACGGGACGCTGGAGCGGGCGGACGTGGAGCGGGTGGTCGACGCCGGCCTCGGCCGCTTCCTGGGCTTGGTCGCGATCGAGCCGAGCCTCTCGCAGGGCAAGTTCAAGGGTTGGAGCATCGTCGGGCTCAGCTCGCCCGAGCTGTGGGGCGGCATCGATCTCCGGCCGGGCGACGTGGTGACCAAGATCAATGGCATGGCCATCGAACGCGAGGTCGAAGCCTTCGATGCGTTCCAAGCGGTGCGCCAAGCGCCTGCGCTCGAGATCAGCTACCTGCGCCAGAATCAACCGCGCACGCTGCGTTTCACGATCGTCGGCGCTCCGTCGCCTGCGCTGCCCAAAGCAGCCCCGACCGCCGACAACGCGCACGTGCCTGCGCCCGCGCCAAAGCCCTGAAACGCCGGGGCGCGGCCTCGCTCACGCTTGCAGCTGAAAACCCGCTACGGCGTCGAGCAGGGCGTTGAAGCGCTTGCGTGAGAAGCGCGCGCCGCTGGTGATCCAGTCGCGGTGCGGGCTAACGCCGGGTTCGCGGCGCCGTTCGTCGTCGTCGTCGTCGTCGTCGGCAAAATGCCCGAGCACGTCGAGGTGATCGGCTTCGCCGGCCCAAATCAAGGTGCCGTGCAGCATCGACAAGGTCGGCACGATGCCGTCGTTCGTCGAGTCGCCTATTTCGTGGTCGATGCCGCTGCGCAGTAGCGCGAGCTCGCGCTCGTTGGGGCGCGCGTACGGGTAGACGTCCGGCACCTTGCTGGCGAACTGATACAACGTCGAGTAGATGGCGGCCGTGAACGCCGCGTACGGCGAGCGAATGCGCCGAGCAAAGCGCATCGAGCGCGGCGCGGGAGCGGCGGACGCCACGCAACCAAAGCGCACGCTGGGGTGCGCCTCCGTCGAGGCGTTGAACAGATCGACGGCTTCGGGCATGAGCTGGATGATGCCGCCTTGGTCGACGCGCACCTTGCTCAAGAAGTCGCCGATCTCGTTCCTGGCGTCTTTGTCGACGAAGCGCAGCACGTTGTCGGTGACGCGGCTGAACAGCCGCATGTCGCCGCCGAAGATGGAGTCGATGCCGCCCACGCCGGCCAACAGTCGCGAAAAGATCGCCAGTGAAGGCTCGCCGATGGACAGCGAAATCACCGTGATCAAGCTCAAGGCATAGAGCAGCCGCGTGCCAGAGACCGTGGCAAAGAAGCCGGCCACGGGCGTGCCGTAGTGCGGCGCGTTGATCGAAACCGCGCTCTGCACGCGCGAGCGCCACTCGAGCAGGCTCGGATCGAGCCCCAGGCTCACCGTTGGTGACAGCACCAAGCGCAGATCGAGCCCGCCCGTCGAGTGGCCGACGAGGTGAATCGGGCCTTCGCTACCGGCGGTGCGTTCGATGGTGGTGGCCACGATGCGCGAGCGGTAGCGCATGGATGACGTCGGCGGTGCCGGCACGTCTTCGAACGTGACCTCGAGACCGGCGTCGTGGAAGCGCCGCTCGAGGCCAACGCGCACGTGATTGAAGTAGTCGTAGCCGGCGAGCCTGCCGAACCCGAACATGCCTGGGATGAAATAGACGCGGTGCGGGGCTCGGCTCATCAGTCGTGTGCGGGCAGCAAGTCGCTTCAGCTCAGCGGAACGCGACTTCGGCGGTGAGCGCGAAATCGAAGCGAACCTCCGCGCCGTCCAGCGCGGGCACGTCGGCCGCGACCTCACGCAAGCGGTGCAGCGCCAAGCTGCCGGGTCCCGTCGCGCCGAAAAGTCCTCGCGGCAAGCTGCCGCGCCCATCCGCGTCGCGGAAGGCGCACAGGCCCAGGCTGCCGCTGCCGGTTGCGCTCGCGACCTCGACGTAAACGACATCGCGCGCGTCGCCCGGGCGCCAGCTGACCACGACGTCGGAGCTGCCGTCGATGGGCGGTAGGCTCGCGAAGGCTGCGCCGCCGACCGTGACGTCGCTCAGCTCTTCCGGGGCTTGGACGCGCAGCTCGAGGCTGGGCAGCTGCTCGCTACCGCTGGTCTTCAGCAGGTAGAGGGCGCCGCCGGGGGGAGCCGAAGCGCGATCGCGCGAGGTGTAGACGACGCCGGAGAGCGGCTCGGCGGGCAAGATCGGGAATGCGCGCGGCGCGAGCAGCGTTTCGATCTCGGCGGTGCCGAGCACGACGTCTCCGGCAGCCAAGAACTCGGCGTGGCCCAGGTCACCGCTCGGCAGGGCATCACGCTCGTGGCCCGTCGTCGAGCATTGGCCCAGCGCAGGCAGCGTCGGGCCGTTGCCGGACAAGCGCAGCAAGAGCTCGGGATCGGCCAGCTCCGGCACGCGCACGACGCCCGCGAAGGCGACGCCGGTCGCCTGGCTCTCGCTACCGACGTGCGCGCTGCGGTCGACCCGCAGCAGCGCGTGCGTGGTCGTGGCGACGGTCTCGTTCGGCCCCTCTGCCGTGGCGCAAGCGCTCGCGAGCAGCAGGAGGCCGAGCAGGTAGGGAGCCGTCAGTCGCACGCCGAAATGGTAAGCGCAGCCCCGCTTTGGGGCAAGCGCGCATCGCGCAACGCTCAGAATTTCGCCGAGATAGCCATGGCGGGCGTCAGCGACCAACCGGCTACCGTGCCGGACAGGTCACCCCCGTAAGTGAGCAACTTGCCGTGAACCCTTGCATAAGCCGCGTCGACCTCGACGCGGACCTCGATGGGCGCCAAGCCGACCGAGAAGCCGGCTAGCCCACCGCCCCACAGCTGAGTCGCGCTGCCGCGCGAACCGACGGCTGAATCCGGGGATTCGACCAGCGTCACGTCGAAGCTGTCGTGCTCGACGCCCACGCGCAGGCCGGCCCACAGCTTCACGACGTCCGCGCTGCTGCGATAGCCGAACAGCACCGGTAGCTCGAGGCCGTAGCCGTTCAGGCTGGTGAGCGAGGCGGTGCGCAGCCCCGTGTCCGCCCCTGGAGCGTCACCGACGTGTTGCTTGGGCTGGTCGCCAGGTCTGGCCAGAGCGCCGCTGGCCGCCGCGCCGATGCTCAGCGCCAGGTTGGGCCATTCGAAGGCGTGGCGGCCGTCGATGCGCACGCCGCGGCCCGTGTACGTGAAGCCGCCTTCGTTGTGGTGGCCCAGGCCGACGCGGGCGGAGACGAACGGCGCCACGCCGGGCCCAACCGCGAAGCGCGCGATGGCGCCTTCGACGAAGCGCGCTCGCTCGGCGTCGCTGCGCGCGCCGCCCCGCTCGCTAGCGGCGGCGTCGAGCGCGCGCTCTGCGTCACGCAGGCCACCGAGCGCGAAACGCCCGCTGGTACCGGCGGCGAAGTCGACGTCACCTTCGGGTAGCGTGTGCGCCGGGTGAAGTAGCGGCGCACCGCCGCCGCAGGCCGAGAGCGACGGCGCGAGCAGCGCGAGCGCGGCGAGGCTCGCGCGCGCGTTCACTTGCGGAACCGCGAAGCGATCGTGTTCGCGTCGGCGCGCTTTTTTAGCTCACCGTCGTCGGGGTGAAGCCGGAGGGCGCGCTCGAGCAAGTCGGCCTCGGCCTCGACGTGGCTCGGATCGGGCAGGCAGCACTCGACGGGGCACACCGCCTGGCACGCCTCGTGGTCGTAGAAGCCGACGCACTCGGTGCACAGCTCCGGGTCGATCACGTAGATGGAGTCACCCTCGGAGATGGCTTCGTTCGGGCACTCGGGCTCGCACGCGCCGCAATTGATGCAATCGGTAGTGATGTGGGTGGCCATAGCTCGGCTGATCCGCCCAGGCGTTCTGTCCGATGCCCGACGAATATGCAAGAATTTCGGCCCGCAAGGTCGGATCCCGGCTGACTTCGCGCAGATAATGCTATGGATCCGCCCGCTCATGCCCCGCCTGTCCGAAAAGCTCTGGCTCCTGTGCGTGCTCGTCGCCGTCGCCGCGGGCTGCAAACCGAAGGTCGGGGACGACTGTCGCATCTCGAGGGACTGCTCGGCCGCTGGCGATCGCCTGTGTGACATCACGGCGCCTGGCGGCTACTGCACCGTCTACAACTGCGAGCCCGACACGTGCCCCGAAGACGAATCGCTGTGCGTGGAGTTCGGCGCGCAGCGCTCGCCCGTCTCCAAGTGCGAGGACAAGCAGTCGCCGTCGCCGTACGGGCGTGCGTTCTGCATGGCCACCTGTGAAGAGGACAGCGACTGTCGCTCTGGCTACAGCTGCGAAGATTTGTCGAACCCCAAGAACCCGTGGGGCGCGGTGCTCATCGATCTCGGTCGCGGCAAGCGCGCCTGCGTAGTGCCGATGAGTGAGAACAGCGTCGTGACCGAAGAGGGCAAAGGCGGCGCCTTCGGCGACGTGTGCCGCTCCGAGCTCCCCCCCGAGCAGTCGACGGGTGGTTCTGGAAGCGGTGACGTCGGCGCTGGCGCAGCGCCGAGCGGCGGCGCGCCAGACGCGTCGTCGAGCGGCGGCGCCGGGGCTGGCGGCGCGGGCGGGTGATGCGATGCTCGGCTTCTCGCCGCTTCCGCGGACGTTAGAGGCAGCGCTGCGCGACGCTCAGCACGCGCGAGCCGACGTGCGCCTGTCGTGCCTGGCCGATCTGAAGCGACACGCTCGCGGCGGCAGCGATGCCGCCGTGCGCGCCTTGGTGACCCGGCTCAAGTCGGATCCCGAGCCGCGGGTGCGCGCGAACGCGGCGCTGTCGCTCGCGGACATCGACGCCACGAGCGAGCTCGACGAGCTCGTGGCCGCCGTGGCCGATCAGGAGCCGACGGTTCGCCAGATGGCGCTGCTCGGCGTCGGCGAATTGGCCGAGCCCGAGCACCTGGCAGCGCGCGCCGCCGCCACGCGCGGATTGGTCGACCCGCTACCGGCGGTTCGCTACCAAGCCGTGGTCGCGTTGGCGCGCTTGCAAGGAGATGGCTCGCTCGAGTCGCTGTTGGTCGGTACGCGCGACGCCGACCCTGAAGTTCGCCATGTGGCCTTCCGGGTCGCCGAAGAGGTGTTCGGTGGTCGCGCGCCCGAGCAGGTGCCGCTGCCGCTCTTGCAACGCGCGCGTGGCGCGCTGCGCGACGACAACGCGGGCGTGCAGATCTCCGCGGCCATCTTGCTAGCCGTGTTGGGGGAGGCTGCCGGCTCGGAGCGCCTCGTCGACGCGCTGAACACCCGTCGACGCATTGCTCATGTCGAGGACGAGATCATCGTCGTGGAGCTGGCCGGTCAGCTGCAGCTGAAGGCGGCCACGCCTGGGCTCGAGCGCCGCGCTTTTGGTCTGTTCGGCGGGCGTACGCCGGTCTCGTGGCACGCGCGCGTAGCCCTGGCCGAGCTGGGACACCCCCGCGCCAAATCGGCGATCTTGCGGGGGCTCTCGGCTTGGTCGCGCGACGCGCGCACGCTCGCGGTCGCGGCCGCTGGGCGCGCGCGCCTCCAAGAAGCGCGCGAGATCTTGGAGCGCATGCGCAGCGCTCCAGGCCGCGCCGAGCCCGACGCTGTGAGCGACGCCCTGGCCGCGCTGGACGCGGGAACGCACTCGAGCGGCGAGTAGCGCATGCCGCGCCAGCGCTTGGAGCTGTATCGCCATCTGCGGCGCGTACGTTTGCTCGACGAGCGTCTGGTGCAGCTGCAACGCCAGGGCCGCGTCGGCTTTCACGGCTCTTGCGCGGGCCAAGAAGCCGCGCCAGTGGCGGCCGGTTTGGCGCTGCGCCACGACGATTGGATCTTCCCGGCGCTGCGCGAAAGCTACGTCATGCTCGTGCGTGGCTATCCGCTCGACCGCTACTTGGCGCAAGACTTCGGCACTTCGCTCGATTCCAGCCTTGGCCGGCAGATGCCGAGCCACCAGAGCGCGCGCAGCGTGAACGTCGTGTCGTGGTCGAGCTGCATCGGCACGCAGCTGCCGCAGGCCGTCGGCATGGCGCTGGCCGCGAAAAAACGCGGAGACTCAGTGATCAGCCTGGCGTTCTTGGGAGACGGCGCGACCAGCCACCCCGACTTTCACGCGGCGCTCAACTTCGCGGGCGTGTTTCGCGCGCCTTGCGTGTTCGTCTGCCAGAACAACCAGTTTGCGATCAGCGTGCCGGTCGAGCGGCAGTCTGGCAATCCGCTGCTGTTCGAGAAAGCCGCGGCCTACGGCATCCCAGGCGAGCGCGTGGACGGCAACGACCCCGAGCTGGTGCAGGCCGCCATCGCGCAGGCCGCCGAGCGAGCGCGCAGGGGCGCCGGGCCCTCGTTCATCGAGTGCCTCACGTACCGCGTCGGACCGCACTCTTCGAGCGACGACCCGAGCCGCTACCGCGACGAGGCCGTGACTCGCGCGTGGGCCGAGCGCGATCCGGTGGCGCTCGTGCGGCAACGCTTGCTGGACGACGGCTCGCTCGACGACGCCGAAGATCGCGCGCTCACCCGCGAGCTGGAGGCCGAGCTCGACGCCGCCGTAGCAGCCGCCGAACAGGCGCCGCCGCCGCCGCACAGCTCGCTGTTCGACGACGTCTACGCCACGCGACCCTGGCACCTGCTAGAGCAAGCAGCCGATCGAGACGCGCTGGAGCGCGCAGAGCCGCCGTAGCGGCGCGCTACAGCGGCTTTGCGTCTGGCCCGAACTTGAAGCTGTCGGCGACCTGCTCGGCGGTGAGCGCAGCCGTATAGATCCGAAACTCGTCGTAGCTCGCGTCCAAGTCCGCGTCGGCGGTGAAGTTCGAGCGACCGAGCCAATTGTTGACGTCGTCGATGTCCGATAGCGGACGCGAAAGCTGGCATTCGTTCAACAGGGCGCCATCCTGGTAGAGCGCGATCGTCTGCGCTTTGCTGTCGACCACCACCGCGACGTGCGTCGGCACCCCCGTCGGCAAGCTTTCGGTACCGGAGCACACATCCTCGTCGCCGACGCCTTTGAGAGAGTAGGCAACGCGCAGACCAGCCTCCAGCCCACGGTTACTGTCGCTGGCAGCGTTGGCGGTCAAAAACAGGTAGGTCGTGCCGCTGTAGGTGCTCGACGTCGTGCCCGGGATGACGACGGGCATGTCTTCACCGCCGCCGCTGTTGCCGAAGTCGAAGATGCGCTGCCAGGGGCCGCCGCCGCCGCCCCAGGTGAGCCAGGCCTCGAACGTGGCGTCGTTCAGCCCGGAGATGATGTCGTTCGGCAGATTGACGTACTCGAGGCTGTGCTGACCAGCGAGCGTCAGGCTGCCGGTGCCGGTGAGGCTGGCGTTGACGATCGGGCCAGGCGCGGCACCGATCGAATCGTGCGCTATGTTGCCGAGGCCGTTGAAGCTGTAGCGATGCAAGAGCGAGCTGGCGAGCGGGTTCTTGGGCGGCGTCTCGACCGGCACCTCGACCGGCGGTGGAGGTTCCCGCACTGCGTCGACCACTCGCGGTTCGCAGGCGGCCGTCAGGAGAAACAGCAGAAATCGTGTCTGCTTCGACATCAGAACTCCACCATCAATCCGGCGCTGAGTAGAAGTAGCGGCGCTGCCACCTCGGCGGCGTCCTGGTCCGCGATGCGTACGACTGTCTTGCTCCAAGCGTCCATCAGCTGGCCCTCGAGCACCAGTCCAAAGCCACGAATCGGCTGGAGCCAGACGCCGCCCGAGGCGTTTACCAGCCCCGAAAGCGTGCGGGCCGAGTCGTTGCGGTAGGGGTCCCGCGCGTCGCCGGCCACGTCGAGCGCCAGCAAGCCGATGCCCAAGGACACGAACGGCTGGATGCGTCGGTGCGGCACGAAGCGCATGACCACGTCGAGCCCGACGGCAGTGTGGCGCAGCGTTGCGGCGCCTGGCCCATGCTCGATGCGGGCGCTGCTGCCGAGGCCCACGAAGCTGCCGCGCAGGTCGATGGCCAGGATCTCTCCCGTTAGGCGCTCGGGCAAGGCGACACCCAAGCGCAGCACTGGAATCACGGCTTGCTGGCCCTTTTGGAAACCCTCCAATAGCCCCACGCCCGCCGTCAGGTTGGGGGTAGCGCCGCGCAGCTGCGGCGGCGGCGGCGCTGGGGGAGCCGGAGCCGGCTGCTTTGGAGGGGGCGCTTGCTCGCGAGTCACTGCCAGCTCGGCCAAGCGCGCCTTCACGAGCTCGACGGCTTGGACGGCCACGCGCGCGGCTTCGCGGCTGTTGCCCGACGCGCTGTCGCTGCCCGACAAGGGTTCGGCCTCGCCCTTCAAGCGCAGCACCACGGTCTTGCGCAGCATGCGATCGGCAAGCCAAAGCTCGGCACCGGCGCTGTGCTGCTTGTCGCCGCTACCCGCGACGATGCGCTCGACGAGCAGCACCGACGCGGGGTGCAGCTCTCGACCCGCGGATTCTACGGCTGCTTTGGGATCTTCTTCCGTGACCGGAAGCACCATTACTTCGAAGCCCGCTGCCCCGAGCTCGGCGCGCACGCGCGTCGTGATTTCGTGGTCGGAGTCGCCACCGCTAGCGCGCTCCAAAACGAGCACACGATGGCGGTATTCGGCGGACGCGCTCGAAGTCACACACACGAGGGCGGAGACGGCCGCGTACGCCGCGAGCGTCTTGATCCGCCCCCGCAGCTTCATGGCCTCGGCGAGGACTGAGACTCCAGCTGAATCTTCCGGGCGGCGGCCGCGTAAGGACCGTTGGGGTAACGACCGAGGTAGTCGACGGCGACCGGCCCAGCAGCGCCTGCTCCACGCTGCTTGTACAGCAGCATCATCTTGCGACCGAAGGCCTGCGAAGCGTAGGCACCGCGCGGGCTCTCGTTCACGTAGCGCTCGTACCACTCGATCGCGCCACCCCCGCCTTCTTCGGCGATGCGGCCGAGGAAGAACGCGGCGTCGCGCGCCGGACCGCTGCTGGGAAAGCGTTGGCGCTCGGCGAGCAACACGCGCTTGGCGATGGCGCTGCGCCCGGCGTAGCGCGCCGCGTCCGCCAACGCGGCTAGCTCTTCGAGCGAGCCGCCCGACAACGTGCGATCGAGTCCACGCTGCTCGGCCTCGGCCAACACGGCGTTGAAGTGGCCTTGCGCCACTTGGCGCGTCCAAGCGTGGGCTTCGCTCGGGGCGTGCGGCACTGGTGTTGGCGTCGCGGGCGCGGGCGCCAAGCCCTGCGGCACGGGGCGAGGTTCCAGCGGCTCCACCGCTGCGATGGCCGGGGCGGGCGCAGCCGCAGACTCCGTACCCTCGACGGTGAGGCGACCTTCGGCGACGCCGCCGAACAGATGTTGTCCTGCGCGCAGCACGATGCCGGAGCCGGCTAGCGGCCCAGTGACGATGACGGCGCCGGTCTGCATTCGCAGATCGAAGGCTTGTGATTGGTCCGACCAGCTCACGTCGAACGCGGTCCCGGTGACGCGCACGTCGTAGGGACCTGCAGCAACTTTCCAAGATGCTTCGGGCTTCTTGGCGATCTGCACGTTCATACGTCCGTGCGAGAGCACCACATCGGCGCCGCGCTCGGTCACGTTGGAGATACGCGCTTCGGCGCCGCGCTCGAGCGTGGCCTCCGAACCGTCAGAGAAACGGATCTTCGTGTGCGCTTGGCCGACGACGCGGCCGTTCGCGTCGAGCGCGCCACCGGCCACTTGGAACGAAAGCTTGGGCTCGGAGCTTTGGACGAGCAGCAACGCCGTCGCCAACACCGCTGCTGAGCCCGCCACCGCCACACCCGCTACCCAGCCGCGGGTCCAGAACCCCTGCGGGCGGGACATGCGCACCTGGAGACGGGAGAATCCAGCGTCATCGGAAAGCACGCTGTCGCCGTGAAGCTCCTTCTGGGCGAGCCTAATGAGCTCTCCGATGGGCTTCTCGACTGCGTGCTCGGCCAGGTTCATGGGTCTTCTGCAGACGAGGTGACTTCGAGCTTGCTCAAGTAATCAACTAAAAACGGATCACGTTGCGCGAAGAAAGTAACCCTTTCCCACGCCCGCGTAAAACAGCGTCGGGCCGTGGGGACAGAAACACCAAGAGCTGCGGCTACTTCCGCGGCTTCCATCCCCTCGATGAAGCGCAGTACGAAGGCCGTCCGGTCGCGTTCGTTGATGCGGTTGAGGGCCCTGTAGAAGTGGATCAGCGCATGTTGTGAGCTGGTGTCGGCGTTGACCACGCGCAGGTCTGGTAGTTCCGCCGTGCGTGAAAGGCCGACCCAGCGACGGACGCGCGCGCGACGGATCTCGTAGCGGGCGGTGCGTACCGTGATGGCAATGACGAAGGCCTTCAGCGCCACGGGGTCACGCAGCGTATGCACGCGCTCGAACAAACACAGGAACACGTCCTGCACGATGTCTTCGACGTCGTGCTGCGGGCCCAGTGAGCGGCGCAAAATTCGGCGTACCAGCGGCGCGAAGCGCGTCCACGCGACGCGTGGCGCAGCTTGGTTCTTCTCGATCAACGCGCACGCAAGCGTGGCGTCGTCCGCCTCCGAGAGCGGAACGGACGCGACACCCGGGGCCGCCGCATCGTGAGAGACCTGCCTTGTGGCCAAGTACGCCAAGGGTGGGGATGGCGCGAGTAGAGAACTCGCGAGCCTGTCGTACTGGGGTAACTCAACCGGTAAGGTCGTGCAATACCTATTTCTTAGGTTTCTTAAGTTTTACGCCGCAAGGAATTTTTGATCCGCTGGGGCGGGTGCCAATCACCTCTCTGGCAGCCTAAGACGCAATTCAGCCAGATTTTTGGCTGCCATTGTCCGTCTTTGGCCCCGCGCAGCCGTTCTGGAACCAGTGTCGGTGTAGGTGGCATGCGCGTTGCGCTAGGCATCAGGTCATCGTGAATCGGAGTCAGTTCGTTGGTTGTTTGGCGGTCGGCGTCGCGGTGGCGCTGGGCCTGGTGTACGGGCGCTTCACGGAAGCGGCTCCAGCCTTGGTGGCGACTGCCAGCGCCGGTTCAGCGGCGAGCAAAGTTGCCGCACCGCTCATCCCTCCGAGCGCTGCCTCGGTGGTGTCGGCGAGCCCCGAGGTCGCGCGTCTCGACGCGAGACGTCAGCTGTACGAATCGGTCGACGCGCTGGTGCAGGCCTCCGAGTTCGAGAAGGCGCGCAAACTGCTGGACGAAGATCAAGATCGCTACGGCGACGACTTGGCGCCCGAGTGGCGCGATCTCGAGCAGGGCTACCGCTTGATGGCCGACTGCCTGGAGCGCCCGACGCCGAACCTGCGCGTGCGCGCCGAAGCTTTCGTGCTGGTGAGCCAGGCGCTCAGCCTGAAGCCGCGCATTGTGGCGGCTTGCAGCGGAAAACGCGCGCTCTGAGAGCGGCGAGCGGGAATGCAACAGGAAGGCGCGAAGGCGCCTCACCATTGGTCTCATTTCAGCTGGTGACCACGCCCGCTGATCCTGGTTTCTGGCTTCACTGCGCCTTCGGCGCTCCCTCGCCTTCGGCTCGGGCCGTAGGCCTCCGTGGACTCCGTCCAGCTAGCTGGAC